>JAJBUL010000270.1:5320-24215 GCA_020860365.1 Clostridiales bacterium
TTTCGTACCGCCGACCGTCAGGACGGCTGTGGCGACAAGGACGATTTTTGTCTGAAGACTGTATTTTTTCCAGTGCCAGCGGTTGACCAGCAGATCCTCCCAGACGATAAAACCAATCCCGCCAATCAGAATCAGAGAACACAGTACAATATTTATCAGCGGATCCGAGGCATACGCACAAAAAGAGGAATAAGGCTCCTGATAGCCCATCAAGTCGAAGCCTGCGTTGCAAAATGCAGAGATGGAGTGGAAAAATCCGTAATAAATCCCTTTTACGATCCCCATCTGCGGCACAAAACGAATCGAGAGAAGGATAGCTCCCGTCCCTTCAAAAATCAGTGTTCCGCAGACAATCCGCCGAACCAGGTGCACGCTGCCGCGCAGCTGCAGCGTATTCAGGCTCTCATGGATCAGCTCGCGCCCGGCCAGGCCAATCTTTTTCCCCAGGAGAATCATGGCGAAAGTGCCAATCGTAATAAAGCCCAGACCGCCGATCTGAATCAGGATGAGCAGAACCAGCTGCCCGAAGATCGTCCAGTGCGACCAGGTGTCGTACACGATCAGGCCAGTCACACAGGTAGAAGAGGTCGCTGTAAAGAGAGCGCCGAGAAAGGTGGTGGTTTCCCCACTCTTTGTAGAGAACGGCAGCATCAGAAGACATGCGCCAATCAGAATGATGATCAGAAACCCGCCCATGATCAGATGGGTTCGGGAGAGCGTACGGGAAAGGCGCATTTCGTGCAGCGCCTGAAATTTATCGCGTAAGGAATCCATGGGGTACAGCCTGCTTTCTGTGACTTACATCTGTCCATCCGGCATATGACAGGAGAACAGATATCGCGTTGCCTGTAACGACAGTTTCTGATGAAGCTATTTTAAATTCTTTGGTGTTTGCTGTCAATAGCAAAACAAGCTCTTGAAGACGGGGAAAAAATATGTTACTTTATAAAAAACAGAAACCGGGTTGCTGCTCTTTGAAAGGATGTGAGGCGTACGGGACTATATCTGAATCCGGGAAAAAAAGGATTTGAAACCATTTTAAATGGACTATATGTTGACAAGACTGGTCTGATTGATTATGTGAATGGCACGCTGGATACGCCCCTGAAGCTGACAAGCTTTAGTCGCCCCAGAAGATTTGGAAAGTCATTTGCAGCGAAAATGCTGTGTGCGTATTATGACAGAAGCTGCGATTCGCACTCCTTGTTTGAGGGACTGATCATATCCAGGAAGGATTCATTCGAAAAATATTTGAATCAGTATGATGTGATTTACCTTGATATAACCAGGTTTATTTCAACAGGTGCTGATATTCGCAAAGTGGTTACCGATATTCAACTTAAGGTAATAGAAGAATTAAAAGGCGCTTATCCGGAGTGCGTGGATGATGCAGAGCAGATACTGGCAGACGCCCTTTTTCATGTCAGCCATCAGACAGGCAGAAAATTTTTTGTGATTATTGATGAGTGGGATGCGCTTTTTCGCGAGGCCAAAAATAATAAGCGGCTTCAGGAAGAGTATGTAGAATTTTTAAGAGGACTATTTAAAGGCGGAACAGCAACGGATGAGACAATTGTTGGGGCATATATGACGGGGATCCTTCCAATTAAGAAATATGGTACGGAGTCAGCATTGACAGATTTCAGAGAATATACGATGATAGAACCATTGGCTTTGTCTGAGTATATTGGATTCACAGAGCGAGAAGTCCGGGAATTGTGTGACACATATCATGCGGATTTTGACAAGATGAAGCAATGGTATGACGGCTATTCATTTTCAGATATAAAGTCTGTTTACAGTCCACACTCGGTTATGAATGCTGTTATTTTTAAAAAATATAAAAATTATTGGAAGTCATCGGAGAGTTTTACATCCTTAAAGGAATATATTACAAGCGGATATGATGGATTAAAAGATGCGATCGTATTTATGCTTGGGGGGCAGCGGATTCCTGTTGATACGGATACCTTTCAGAATGACATGACATCGATCAGCAGCAGAGATGATGTCCTGACACTGTTGATTCATCTGGGTTACCTGGCTTATGATGAGAGGAAAGGAGAAGTGTATATTCCGAATCTCGAAGTTACGGATGCTTTTAAAACCGCAGTCAAGGGTACAAAATGGGATGAAGTAAACAAAGCGTTATCCCAGTCGGAAAAGCTTTTACAGGCAACGCTAAACGGTGATGCGGAGCTGGTTGCGGAGGCATTGGAATTAGCGCATGAAACATGCGCATCCAGTCTTACGTATAATGATGAGAATTCTCTGAGCTGCGCGATTCTGCTGGCTTATTATACTGCTCAGAATAGTTATGAAATCTTTCGTGAACTTCCAACTGGAAAAGGGTTTGCGGATTATGCGTTTATTCCTCGCCAGGATACGTGCAAACCAGCTATGATTATTGAACTCAAATATAATAAATCTGCCGACAGTGCAATTCAGCAGATTCATGATAACCGGTATGATGGGAAACTGAAAGCTTTTAGCGGAAAAATCCTTTTAGTCGGAGTGAATTATGACAAAGAGATGAAAGGTAAAAAAAGAAAACATCATACATGTATTATAGAAGAAATAAATGGAGAATTGCGATAAGAATTTTGTATTCAATTGTTGGTCGAAACGCTCACCAATGCCCTGCCCAAAGGCGCAGAAACAAAAAACAGAAAAGGATTGCAAGAATATCCGGAATGTACTAAAATGATGAGCGAAAACCAGCGCTGGGAGCACTTTTGAAGGAAAGCAGTCTGCCCGGCGGAAATCAGTGACAGGGAACGACATGGATTCGTTTCCAGGTGAACAAAAGGAGAGAGCGAAATGAAAATTGCATTAATCAATGAGAACAGCCAGGGCGCGAAAAACGCGATGATTTGCAATTCCCTGAAGAAGGTTGTAGAGCCGATGGGATTTGAGGTGTTTAACTATGGGATGTACACGGCGGAGGATGCGTGCCAGCTGACTTACGTGCAGATCGGTATCCTCGCGGCGGTGCTTTTGAATTCGAAAGCGGCGGATTATGTGATCACCGGCTGCGGTACCGGCGAGGGCGCGATGCTGGCCTGCAATTCCTTCCCGGGAGTGATTTGCGGACATGTGGAGGATGCGCTGGACGCTTATACATTCGCACAGATCAATGACGGCAACGCCATCGCGATTCCGTTCGCGAAAGGCTTTGGCTGGGGCGGTGATCTGAATCTGGAGTACATTTTTGAGAAGCTGTTTGTGGAAGAGAGCGGCCAGGGCTATCCGCGGGAGCGCGCGGTGCCGGAGCAGCGCAATAAAAAGATTCTTGATCAGGTAAAGACGGTCACCTATCGTCCGCTGACTGCTATTTTAAAAGAGCTGGATCAGGATCTGGTAAAGGGTGCTCTGAGCGGAGAGAAATTCCAGGAATACTTTTTCGCGAACTGCCAGGATGAGAAGATCGCGGCAGTTGTGAAAGAGATTCTCGGACTGTAAAGAGAGGGCGCAGAGTTTCCTTCTGAATAAGTGTCTGAAAATAGGATTGCAGCCTGAACAGAGAAATTAGTGCATGAAGACAGCGCGTATCGGAGCAGGTATGGCGCTGTTTTCTTTATGTGTACTTCTGCGTATGGAAAAATGTCAAAATCAAACGTAATGGATATGGAAAAGTGTCATTTTTGGTGAATCATTCATTGCAAAAATGCCAGACTGATGCTACGATGCAGGAAAAGTATGTCAGGAGGACTTGCCATGCGAATTGGAATGGGATATGATGTACATCGTCTCGTGGAGGGACGAAAGCTGATTCTCGGTGGTGTGGAAATACCTTATGAAAAAGGATTGTTGGGACATTCGGATGCGGATGTGTTGCTTCATGCGGTGATGGACGCGCTTCTCGGCGCGGCGGCGCTGGGGGATATCGGAAAGCATTTTCCGGATACGGATGAGCGCTATCGCGGGATTTCGAGCGTGGAGCTTTTGAAACAGGTCGGCGAGATGCTGGATGAACAGTGCATGGTGATTGAAAATATTGACGCTACGGTGATCGCACAGCGACCAAAGCTGCTGCCCTATATGGAGCAGATGAAACAGAATATCGCGGAGGCACTGCGGCTTGAGCCGGGGCGGGTGAACGTAAAGGCGACGACGGAAGAAGGGCTTGGCTTTACCGGAAGCGGAGAAGGAATCTCCGCGCAGGCGGTGTGTCTGCTGCAGCCTCTGATGGATGAGATTGCGGACGACCGGATGCGCGCGGCAGGCAGTGCAGATGCGGCAGGGTGCGTCGGATGCAGAGGATGTGACTTAAGAGATGGATGATGGGTGAGAGTATGGCGAATCTTTCAATTGATGAGATTTTGAATCGCGTGGAGAAAATATGCCGCGGTTATCAGGTCGAACATCTTTATCTGTTTGGTTCTTACGCGACCGGGACGGCGACAGAGACAAGTGATATTGATCTTATCATAAAAGGTGGCAGGGACATTTTTCGAATGAAAGAAGAGATTGACCGGATTCCGACACTGAAAAAAATTGATATCTTTGAATATGACCGATGTGAAAATAAGCTTTTAAAGGAGGATATGGATCGTTATGGAAGAAAAATATATTAACCGATATCATAGCTTCTGCGATAGTTTGAGCAGTCTGGAACGAGCCAGGGAGAGGAATCCGGAGGATGAGTTTGTGCTTAGCGGCACTGCGTCGAAATTTAGTCTTACTCTTGACATCTCCTGGAAAGTGATGAAAGATATCATTGTGAAATATCATAAAATTCAGAATTTCGCTACGGGGTCGCCGCGGGAAACGCTGCGGACGGCTTACAGTGTCGGACTGATTACGGATGACAGATGGATGGAAATGTTGGATTTGAGGAATAATCTGGCGCATGACTACGACGGCAGTATGGTGAGAAGGTCTTTTGACAGAATTCTGGAAGATTATATTCCGCTTTTTTTACAGTTTCGGGAAAGAGCCGGTACGTACATGGATAAGATGAAGACGGAAAAAGGCCTGTAATCTGCAACCGTAAATTTATGGTTGTAATTGATTCTGATGCCCGAATAAAAAGAATTGACAAACGAAGGGTTTTTGCATAGACTGTTGACAGATGTTTGAGGTAAAACTTATATGGAAGATTATACTGTGTCAAAGGAATAGGACAGAAACAGTGGCTGTTTATGAATTTGAACGGCAGCGTGATTTGCAGGATATGGCGATTTGATCCTGCGCAGAGAATGAGGAGCGAATATGAGAGTCTATAATACACTTTCGAAAAGAAAAGAAGAATTTGTCACACTGGAGCCGGGCAAGGTGAAGATGTATGTGTGCGGACCGACGGTTTATAACCTGATCCACATCGGAAATGCCCGCCCGATGATTGTGTTTGATACCGTGCGCCGGTATCTGGAGCATAAGGGCTACGAGGTCAATTATGTGTCGAACTTTACCGACGTGGATGATAAGATTATCGCGAAGGCAAATGAGGAAGGTGTTTCCTCACAGGAGATTTCGGAGCGCTATATCGCAGAGTGTCAAAAGGATATGGAAGCATTGAATGTGCGTCCAGCGACGACGCATCCGCGCGCGACGCAGGAGATCGACGGGATGATTGCCATGATCCAGACGCTGGTGGACAAGGGCTATGCCTATGATGTGGATGGCACGGTCTATTTCCGCACCCGGAAATTTCAGGAATATGGCAAGCTTTCGCACAAGAATCTGGATGATCTCCGCTCCGGCAACCGTTCGCTGCTGGTGACCGGCGAAGATCAGAAGGAAGATCCGCTGGATTTTGTCCTCTGGAAGCCGAAGAAAGAGGGCGAGCCGTCCTGGCCGTCGCCGTGGAGTGACGGGCGTCCAGGCTGGCATATTGAGTGTTCAGTGATGTCAAAGAAGTACCTCGGAGAGCAGATTGATATTCACGCGGGCGGGGAGGATCTGATTTTCCCGCATCATGAGAATGAGATTGCACAGAGCGAGTGCTGCAACGGCAAAGAATTTGCGAAATACTGGCTGCACAATGCCTTTTTGAATATCGACAACCGTAAGATGTCCAAGTCTCTGGGCAATTTCTTTACGGTGCGTGAGATTCTGGAAAAATATGATGCGCAGGTGCTGCGCTTCTTTATGCTGAGCGCGCACTACCGCAGCCCGCTGAATTTCAGCGCAGATCTGATGGAGGCGGCAAAGAATGGACTGGACCGCATTCGCAATGCGGTTTCGAATCTGAAATATCTGATGGATTGCGGCACAGCTGCGGAGAGTAAGTCTGGTTCTGCAGTGCAGAATGCAGTGGATGGGAAACAGGATTTGACATCTCTGGAGGCAGCCTCCGGAGAACTGGATCTTGTCGCGCAGGGCATGGCTTCCGGTATGACGGTGGAAGAAGAGGGCCTGCTTGCCAGTATGAAAGGCTACGAAGAAAAGTTCGATGAGGCGATGGACGACGACTTCAACACGGCTGACGCGATCGCGGTGATTTTTGAGATGGTGAAATTTGCGAACAGCAATCTGACCTCAGAGAATTCCCGGGCACTGCTGCAGGCAGCGTATGATGAGATTGTGAGCCTCAGCGACATCCTTGGTCTGATCGTAGAAGAGAAGGAAGAACTGCTGGACGCGGACATTGAAGCGCTGATTGCAGAGCGTCAGGCGGCGCGCAAGGCAAAGAATTTTGCGCGCGCGGACGAGATCCGGAATCTGCTGGCCAAGCAGGGGATTACGCTTCTGGATACGCGGGAAGGCGTCAAGTGGAAACGCGCCTGAAACGTATTTTGGCTATAAGGATGAAATAGCGGAGTATCATAAGAATGCAGAAAATAGAAGCGGAGATGGAACAAAGGGCAGAGCAGAACCTGACACAGATTCTGGATACCACGTTCGCACTCCCGTCAAAGGACTGGAAACAATATGCGCCGCTGACCCTTGCGTATATCGGGGATGCGGCGTATGAATTAGTGATTCGAACAATTCTGGTGAAACGGGAAGACATCCAGACACAGAAGCTGCATCAGAGGGTGACCCGCTGTGTCAGCGCGAAAGCGCAGGCGCGGATGATCGCGGCGCTATTACCGGAATTGAGCGAGGAGGAAGCGGCGATCTATCGGCGCGGGCGGAATTCGAAGCCTTATACAAAGGCGAAAAACGCGACTATGGCCGAGCATCTGGAGGCGACCGGATTTGAGGCACTTATGGGATACCTGTATCTGGATGGACAGTTTGCACGGATGGCGGAGCTGGCCGCGAAAGGGCTGGATGCTTTGCAGGTAAAATAAAGTCGAAACGTTGGAGCGAAAGAAAGGCAGTGTGGGAAACATTGTGAGAGAAGAAAAAAATAATAATAAAGACACCGGTATCATCGAGGGCCGCAACGCCGTCCTCGAAGCGTTCCACGCTGGGAAGACGATTGACCGCCTTCTGATTCAGGACGGCTGTCAGGACGGTCCGATCCAGACGATCAAGCGGGAGGCGCGCAAGGCAGATACGATCATTGATTTTGTGCCAAAGGAACGGCTGGATCATATGTCAGAGACTGGGCGGCACCAGGGTGTGATTGCCTGTGCGGCTTCCTATGATTACGCGGAGGTTTCGGACATTCTGGCGGCAGCGCGGGAAAAGGGCGAAGCGCCATTTTTAATTCTGCTGGACGGCGTGGAGGATCCGCGCAATCTGGGCGCGATCATCCGTACCGCGAACCTGGCGGGTGCGCATGGTGTGATTATTCCCAAACGGCGTGCGGTTGGTCTGACGGCGGCAGTCGCGCGGACTTCCGCAGGGGCGTTGAATTACACGCCGGTCGCGCGGGTGACGAACCTGGGAAATACCATAGACGAACTGAAAAAAGAAGGCATCTGGTTTGCCTGCGCCGATATGAGCGCGGAGCCGATGTACCGCGCGAATTTAACCGGACCGATTGGTTTGGTGATCGGCGCAGAGGGCAGCGGCGTGAGCCGCTTGGTCCGGGAAAAATGTGATTTTACCGTATCGATTCCGATGAAAGGCAATATCGATTCACTGAACGCTTCCGTTGCGGCAGGAGTTCTGGCGTTTGAGATCGTAAGGCAGAGAGAGTATAGAAAATAATCCGATTGAAAGCTATGAGATCTTGATGCAGTTTATTTCCAAACATACGGATGACAGGTTTTTTCTGATTGATAATGTTAATATAAGTGTTAGAAGTGCGATTGCAAGAGAGATTGTCAGTAACATTTTGGTGCATCGTGATTTTGGCAGTGCATTTCCGGCAAAACTGATTATACAAAAGGATAAGAAATAAACAGAGCACTGGAATCGAACACAACGGATTGGGAGATTAGAGTTAGAGGATTTTACACCGTACCCGAGAAATCCGATTCTGGCAAAATTTTTTATAAATATAGGTTATGCTGATGGCTTGGGTTCTGATGTACGAAATTTGTATTGATTTACGGAAATATATTCTGGAGGAGAACCAGATTTAGAAGAGGGCGATGTTTTTCGATTGACAGTTCCTTTGATTACAAATGCATCGGAAAATATCACGACCGAAATCAACAATTCGGCGATTGAAAAAATAATTATGGTGAGTCTGCGAAAAATAAAATGAATCAGATTTGTCATTCGATAGAGGAAGGGCAGATTTTCGGAACTTCCGATATTGTTCAGATCGCAGGGTGTTCACCATCTACTGCGAGAGAACTTCTTAAAAAACTTTGCAAAATGGGAGTTATAAAGGGAGTAAAAGACAGAGGCAAAGGTCGTTATGTATTTATTTCTGCAGATTCAGGCATATGATGCGTAAACGGCATATAGCTTTCGAAGACTGTGGCCTGCTGTTCTGAATAGCTGCTATAGAAGAATGAACAGAAAAGAATAAATACTGGAGAATAAAATGCATGGGAAATCTGAAAAAAATAACGCGGCCAGGGAATACAGGGGGCAAAAGCTTATCGGGAATCATTTTCCGGACATTGTTTGTCCTGATCCTTGTCGGCTTACTTGAACTCATGGCCGGCTATACCCTGCTTAGACGCTATCATGCGCAGCTGGAAGAAATGGAAGAGAAACTGACAGAGACGTATATGGATCAGATCAATGAGAATTTCCGGAAGCTGAACACCGTTTTGCGCAGCATGATTTATGATGGAAGCGAAATTCAGGCTGTCCTGGATACGTTGAAACAATATGGATATGAGGAAAGCCTTCGGAACATCCTAGAGAAAAATGAAGCGATTATTGATTTGAAGGATAGCTTCTCTACCATGAGCCAGACGTATGGCTCCTCTTACAATTTTTTTTATTACGACCCGTCCTCAGAAAAGATGGTGGAGTACGGCGGGAGCTCCTACGATGTGCGGGTGCCCTTTATTGAACTGATTGAGGAAAAGATTCAGGAAGGAACGCTTTCCTATACAAAAAACAATAAATGGTTCCTGTGCGAGGAGTATATCTGTTCCATATATAAAAGTTCCAATGGCATCATCGGGGCATGGGTGAGAATTGAGGATTTTGTAGAGGATATGTTCGCGCAATCTCCCTTCAGCAATGCCAGCATAGAGATTTATGACGAGGTATCCGGGCAGGCGCTGGTATACAGCCTGAAGTAAAAGGGGGCGCGGGAACTCTCTGTTATTGACGATTCCCTGGGCTCTTACTATTTCATCCAGTACGCGTCCTTCGGCTGCCAGTTTGCTGTAAATACCGGACTTTACGACGGCGCAATGTTTTCTCTGATGCTCTTTCTGGGACTGATCATGGTTTATGTCGGGATCGTGGCGGCTGTGATTATTTATATGAATAAAAATGTCCTGAGACAGATCAATACTTTTTATGACGCCCTGATGGGCTACAGGCCTGCCTTTCGTTTTTGCGAGGAGAACAGTTATGTGGAGTTTGCCGAGGCGGGGCACGTCTTAAACCAGCTGACAGACGAGATACAGGCTCTGAAAATTGATGTTTATGAGGAGCAGCTTGCAAGGCAGAAGGTCGAGCTGGACTATCTCCAGATTCAAATCCGCCCGCACTTTTATATCAACTGCCTGAATGTCATTTACAGCATGGCTCAGGTGAACCGTACCACGGAAATACAGGAACTCGCGCTTTCGGTCACGAAGTACCTTCGCTATATTTTTCAAAAGAGTATGGAGCCGGTATCTGTGCGGGCGGAATTGGAATTTGTGGAAAACTATCTCCATGTACTGGAGTGCATGGGAAGCATAAAGTGTGAATGCCACATTATGCTGGAAGATGCCATGAGGGAGTTTGGGATACCGCCGCTGCTGATTCAGACTTTTGTGGAGAACTCGATCAAGCATAATATGGAGAGCGAGACGCCGATCCGGATCACGATCGCGGTAGAGGAAGTCTCGATGGACGGGAAAAAGGAGTGCAGGATTGTCATCGGCGATACGGGACGTGGATTTCAGGAAAACGATCTGGCTGATTTTAACGCAGGTATTTTTTCCGGTGGTTCCGGTTACCATATCGGCCTGAGCAATGCGGTGGCTCGCCTGAATTTGTTTTACCATTCATCAGCGCATTTGAAATTTTACAATGCTGATGAGGGAGGAGCGATCGTAGAGATTCTGATAGCGATGTAAGAGGAAAAAAGATCAATTCCTGTTCCAGTTTATCCAGGCCGGGAATGCGGATTTGCCTGGAAAGCTGCCTGAAATACCTGCATGCGTTTCAGAGATGGAAGAGCCATTTGGGGGGATACTATGAATATTTTGCTTGTGGATGACAATCGATACGTGCTGGAAGGTCTGGAAGCAGGGATTGATTTTCATGCTGTGGGGATCGACGGTATTTTTAAAGCGCAGAGCATGAGGCAGGCGATTGAACTGTTGGGACGGGAGGAGGTTTCCCTCGTCCTGACCGATATTGAGATGCCGGGCGGCAGCGGCCTGCAGCTGCTGGAATGGATCAATCAGAACCGTCCGGAGATTGTCACGCTGTTTTGTACCAGTTTTGCAAACTTTGATTATGCGAAAAAGGCACTGGAGTTGCATAGCTTTGACTATTATCTGAAACCCATACGCTACGATCAGCTGCAGGATCTCCTGGAAAAAGCGGCGGCGGAAGTGCGCCTCCGCGAAAAAGAGCGGGAGATGAAGCAGTATGGCGATTACTGGATGAAGAGCCTGGACAGACGGAAACGAAACTTCTGGGCGGAAGTATTGCTTCGCTTTGTCGATTATGATCCGGAAGAGACGCTGGCTTTGGCAAAGGACAGCCATCTTCCCTATCGGCCGCGGGATTGCTTTACCCTGGTTCTGCTGGGCTTTGAAAAAGATGATTCAAAGATAGAGGGATTCTCGGAGAGCCTGGAATGGTTTACGATGAACAATCTGATCGGGGAACTGCTTGCGGCGACTGGCATTCGGGTGGAGGCTTTGCTGAAATGCCGGAAAAATACCCTGCTGATGGTGCTATTCCATGACGTCAGTGTATCAAAAGCGCAACTGCAGGAGGTTCTCTGTCTTATGTGCTGTCGACTGCAGCACGTCCTTTGCTGTTCGATGAAGTGCTTCTATCATTGCAGGGCGGAGTTCCTGCATGTGCGGGCGGAATATCTGGTTCTGGAGGAGGCTTACCAGAGCAGGGACTCTTATAAGGAACAGGTCGTCGATGCCGGAACGGTTCCTCTGGCTGCCGACCCATCGGATCTGACGGGAAACCGGAAGAAGGAAAAGGAGGCGGTGGCCAGGGTAAGGTGCTATATAGAAGAACACTTCAGTGAAGACATCAGCCGGGAGGATCTTTGTGAGGTCGTTTACTTAAGCGCGGGATATCTGGCACAGATTTTTAAGAAGGAAACCGGCGTTTCCCTGGGAAATTATCTGATTGACCGGAGGATTGACCGGGCAAAGACGCTCTTGAGAGAGGGTGAAATGACGGTATCTCAGGTGGCGACGGCGGTTGGATATGATAATTTCGCCTATTTTTCCAGACTGATTCGGAAAAAGACTGGGAAATCGCCTAGAGAATATCAGAAAACATAGGTAAATTTATTTGAATAGTGCAACTTGACATGCGAAAAGTGTAAGATTATTTTCTCTAACTTTGCTATATTTATGAACATACAGGCATAGCGCGTGATACCTGGGGCACGAGTTATGTTAGACGTGGAGGGGCGTGTTATCGCACTCCATGGAGTGGTAGGAATGATCTGATTTCTGCCGGGCAGTTTACTGTTTTCATGAATAAGAATAAGGAGAAAAAAAGATGAAAAGAATATCGAGGCGTGATTTTTTGAAGGGTTCCGCAAGCGCGGCAACAATGATGGCAATGGGTCTTGCTGCGGGTGGCAGCCTGGCTTCTGCTTCCGATGAGAATTCCCTGAACATTAATTTTGATGAGGATCCCTATCAGGCAACCGTTATGTACTGGGTGGCGAATGACGCCCGCGATGTGCAGCATGTGGAAGACGCATTAAATGAATTGACCGAGACCGAGTTGAACATTCATGTGAACCTGCAGCCAGTGACGGCCGGTACCTACGCATCTCAGATTCAGCTAATCCTCGCTTCGGATGACGCTTTGGATATTTTCCCGTTCTATGGGACAAATATGGCGACGTATGTTGAAACTGAGTATATTGTGGATCTGAGCGGTATGCTTGAAACTTATGGCCAGAATCTTATTGATATCATTGGGTATGAGGACATCAGCTGCGGTTATCTTGGAGATTTCCTTTGTGGATTTCCCAATATGCATGAGAGAACCAATCCGGTTGGTATTATTATGCGAACTGATATTCTGGAAGAGGTGGGATGGTCAGCGGATGATATTGTATCTATTGAAAATTTAGATGATTTGTTTGCGGCAGTGCATTCGGCACATCCGGAATTAACAGTGCTAGGAGAACGGCAGGGCGAAATGTATCCGACACAAGCAATGTATGCATATTGTGATCAGCTTACTGGTGCTGCGGGATTTGGTGTTTTGGAAAATAGTGGGCAGACGACAACGGTTACTAATTATTTTGAATCAGAAGCGTTCTTGGATTCTTGTTACAAGATGCGCCAATGGTATCTTGACGGCTATATTGATGCCGATGCTGCGACATCAACCGATGCTCTGGAGACTCAGATGAAGGCTGGTAAGATTTTTTCTTATATTACACTGGTGAAACCAGATACAAAGGAAGAAAAGGATGAACAGACTGGTTATGATACGACAGTTGTATATTTGACAGACGAAATTTGTACGACAGTTACTACAAACGGTATTCTTATGGGTATTTCCGCAAATTCAAAGGATCCGGAAAAAGCCATGATACTGCTGGACTGGATTTATTCTTCTTATGAAGCAAATACCTTACTCAACTGGGGTGTGGAAGGTGTGGATTGGGAATACGTTGCGGATGGCGTGATCAACTATCCGGAGGGTGTGGATTCTGACAGCGTAAGCTATCATCAAGATTTTGGATTCGCCCAGTTTAATCAGTATAATTGTGCAGTCTGGGAGGGAAAGGATCCAGATGTCTGGGATCTGTATCAGGAAGCAAGAGATGCGGCGACGCTTTCCCAGGCGTATGGCTTCTTCTTTGACGATACAGAGGTTATTAATGAGTATTCTGCACTGTCTTCGGTTTTTAGCCAATATGTTTATGCATTATCATCTGGCACGGTGGATGTAGATGAGACGGCTGCTGCTTTCAATGAGGCGATGTATGCGGCCGGTCTGCAGACCGTCATTGACGCGAAACAGGCGCAGCTGGACGCGTGGCTCGCGGAGCAGTGACAGGGGAAGCGCCTATGAAAACCAAAACGAAGAAAAAAAGCTGACGTGGGTGCAGTTCAGGCAGTATATTCCTCTGTATCTCATGGTGCTGCCCGGGTGCATTTACTTCCTGATCAATAATTATATCCCGATGACGGGTATCATCGTGGCGTTTAAGAAATACACGAAGTCAGGCGGCATTTATTTCAGCGACTGGTGCGGGCTGGATAACTTTCAATACCTGTTTAAGACGGATGCGTGGCTGATTATCCGGAACACGCTGGGCTATAACATTGTTTTTATCATCCTTGGTCTGGTCGTCGGCGTAGCGCTGGCGATCCTGATCACAGATGTATGGAGCCCGAAGGCAAAGAAGCTGTATCAGAGCGCCATCATGCTGCCGTTTCTGATTTCGATGGTGATTGTCAGCTATATTGTGTTTGCGTTTCTGAGCGTCGAGAATGGGTTGATCAATAACACGCTGCTCGCCTCCCTGGGTCTGGATCCGGTTTCTTGGTATTCGGAAGCAAAATACTGGCCGTTTATTCTGGTGATCGTGCATCTCTGGAAGAACGTCGGGTACGGCACCCTGATCTATATCGCGGGAATTACGGGCATTGACCCGACCTACTATGAGGCGGCAAAGCTGGATGGAGCGAGCCGGTGGCAGCAGATCAAAAGCATCACGCTCCCGGGACTTACGCCCTCGTTGATCACGATGACGCTGCTGAACATTGGACGGATCTTCTACTCGGACTTCGGCCTGTTCTATCAGGTGCCGCAGAATTCGGGAATGCTTTACAGCACGACGCAGACCATTGACACCTATGTATACCGCGCGCTGATTTCCACCGGCGGCATTGGCCGTTCGGCGGCGGCCGGTTTTTTCCAGTCGATCGTTGGATTTGTGCTTGTGCTCACAGCGAATCTGATTGTGCGCAAGGTCAGCCCGGACAACGCGATGTTTTAGGGAGGTGCGAATATGCTGCGTTCAAAATCAAATATTAGGTACCAGGCTATTATTAATATCATATTGCTGATTTTGACAGTGATCATGATCGCGCCCCTCGTACTGCTGTTTATGTCGTCCGTCACATCCGAATCCGCGCTGGTTCTCTACGGATACAAGTTCATCCCGAGGGAATTCAGCCTGGCGGCATACCAGTATATCGCAAAGAACGGGCAGACCGTACTGCGCGCCTATGGGGTCACCATTTTTGTAACGATTGTGGGAACTACCTGTAACCTGCTTCTCTCTTCGATGACTGGTTACGTGCTGTCAATCAGGAAACTGCCCTTCCGCTCCGCAATCAACTTTTACGTGTTTTTCACGATGCTGTTTTCCGGCGGACTTGTGCCGTCCTACTTGATGTGGACGACGATGTTCCATATCAAGAATACGATCTATGCGCTGATTCTGCCGAATTTCATGCTGAGTGCAATGAACGTGATTCTGGTCAGAACCTATTACATGACGAGTATCCCGGAGGCGCTCTATGAGTCGGCAAAGATTGACGGGGCCGGTTATCTGTATATCTATCGGAAGATTGTCCTGCCGATGGGCAAACCGATCCTGGTTGTGATTGGTCTGTTTGCCGGTCTGGCATACTGGAATGACTGGACAAACGGCCTGTATTATATCAGTGACACAAAGTTGTACAGCATTCAGACACTTCTGAACAAGATGCTCCAGGATATTGAGGCGCTGCAGGCAAACGCGACGGCAGCCTCAAGCGGAGCCGCCGCCTCGATCCCGACGGTCAGTATCCGTATGGCGATCGCGGTCGTGGCATTGCTCCCAATCCTGTGTATCTACCCCTTCCTGCAGAAATACTTTGCGGAAGGCATTGCAATTGGCGCGGTAAAGGGCTGAGAGCAAAGAAAGGGAGGATTTCAATGGCAAAAATTCAGTGTAACGTAATTTCTTACGTGTTAAACAGGACTGTCGACCTGACGATCGTGATCCCGAGCACGACGATCCCGGAGTCTATGAAAATGACAGGGGTGGAGCCGTCCCACAAGGTGACGGAGAAATACCCGGTTTTGTACCTGCTGCACGGCATGGGAAACAACCACGCGCAGTGGACGGGCTATACGAATGTCGAGCTCTATGCAGAGGAGCACAATATCGCGGTCGTCATGTTCTCGGGTGAAAATAAGTTTTACCGCGATGTGCCGGGCGGCGACCGGTTCTATGAGTTTATCTCAAAAGAACTGCCGGAGTTTGTGACGAATTATTTCCCGATCTCCGGGGAGCCGGAAAACACCTACATTGCCGGTCTTTCCATGGGCGGATATGGCGCGCTGCTGCATGGTCTGTCACAGCCGGAGCGCTTCGCGGCGATTGGCGCGTTTTCCGCGGCGGTCGGCGACGACATGTCTGGTATGGAAACCATAGGGGGAAAGGGCAATCTGCCTGGCGTGGCTTCTGTAATGAAAGAATCTCTTGCGGCAGTAAAGATAATTGAGCGGATGTATATGTCTGTTGGAGAAAAGGACTTTTTGCTGGAAGCGGATCGGAAATTTAAGGATCAGCTGCTGGCAGAGGGTGTGGATACGACCTGGGTGACCGTACCCGGATTCGGACATGAGTGGCGCTTCTGGGATATGCAGATCGAGGCGTATTTAAAGTGGATCCCGCGCACGGACGGATATGCGAAAATGGGTACAAGGCAGATATAAGCACTTACCAGATTTTTTCCAGCAAAGGATCATACTTGATTTACTGGTATACTGACTGCAGAAGGGGATGAGAGGTAAGTATGACAAAACAGTTTAAATGCAATGAGGAAACAATTGTTACGACGACAGCAGGAAAGCTTCAGGGCTTTCAGCTCGATGGCACGTACACGTTTCATGGGATTAAATACGCGGATGCGAAGCGTTTTCAGGCTCCGCAGCCGGTCGCAGCCTGGGAGGGCGTGAAGCCTGCGCTGTCCTATGGCTATGTGTCGCCGATGCTCTCACAGGATGTGCCAAATGGAGAACACATGGTGCTGCACCGCTACTGGCCGATGGACGAGAATTGTCAGTATCTGAATGTGTGGACACAGTCTCTGGATGCGGAGGCGAAAAAGCCGGTCATGGTGTGGCTGCACGGGGGCGGTTTTTCCGCTGGCTCCTCGATTGAGCAGCAGGCCTATGACGGGGAAAACATGAGCAGATCCGGTGATGTGGTCGTGGTCACAATCAACCACCGTCTGAATATCCTTGGCTATCTGGATCTGTCCGCCTATGGCGAGAAGTATGCAAACTCTGCCAACGCGGGCAATGCGGATATGGTAGCGGCTCTTCAGTGGGTGCATGACAATATCGCGAATTTTGGCGGAGATCCGGGAAATGTCACGATCTTCGGGCAGTCCGGCGGCGGGATGAAGGTGTGGAATCTTCTGCAGACACCGGCGGCGGCCGGCCTCTTCCACAAAGGAATCATCCCGAGCGGGCGGCTCGACGGGTTCCTGGACCGGGGTGAGACCGGAACGGAGATTGTGGAAGCACTGCTTGCAGAGCTTGGCTTTGCGGCCGGCGAGGCAGAAAAGCTGGAGGATGTCCCGTACCATGATCTGGCCGAGGCATATAATAAGGTTTCACCGGCTCTTTCCAGAGAAGGAAACTATGTGGGAGGCGGTCCGGTTCCGAATGAATTCTATATTGGAGATCCCCGCCTGGTTGGTTTTTGCGACCACGCGAAGACGATACCGGTCATGATCGGCACGGTCTTTGGGGAATTTGCGTTTGGAAAAGGGACGGAGAACAAGTACAGCCTGACCAGGGAGGAGATTTTGCCGATGGTTCAGGCAAGATACGGCGAATACGCGGATACGCTGGTCGCATTGTTTGAGAAGGCCTATCCGGAAAAGAATTTAAGCGACCTTCTGTATGTGGATACGCTGTTCCGTAAACCGACGATTGATTTTGTCGCAAAGCGGTCTCTGTGCACGGAGTCTCCGGTTTTCTCCTACCTGTTCGCGTTTGACTTCCCGCTGGAAGGCGGCAAGCCTGCGTGGCACTGTTCTGAGATTCCGTTCACCTTCCATACGACGGACCGCGTGCCGGTCTGCAATGTGCCGGGCGTGTCGGACAGGCTGGAAGAGCAGGTCTTTGGCGCTTGGGTATCCTTCGCCTGCTATGGAAATCCGGGGACTGTCTCATTGCCCGCGTGGCCCGCGTGTGCGCCGGGAGACGAGGCGACGATGATTTTTGACCGCGTATGCGAAGTGCGCCATAATTTCGACCATGAGCTGATCGAGGTTGCGTCGAAGAGGAAGCCGAAGCTTCCGTTCTTGCATCTTGATGACGAGGATGAGGAAGAAGAGAATGAAGGCAGGAAGAAAGAAGATGTGATTTTCCTGCATTGATTACGGATATATCCTGATAAACGGATCATTTTTACTGATTGCCCCGTTGTGTGTTCTGCGCACGACGGGGTTTTGGAGTGTTTTTTTGGTGTGGCTGGAAATTCATGCTCATGAATTCATGGAAAGAAGAAGGAAAAGAAGGACAAAAAGAAGAACAAGACGAAAAACAAACAGATGAGGGAGCATATATATGCAGATTTTTGTGAGAAATCGGAGTTTTTACCGGAAGATGGCGGTATATGCCCTTCTAATAGCCGCACAGCAGTTTATCACGGTCGGTGTGAACATGGCCGACAATGTGATGCTGGGACAGTTGGGGGGAAGGTGCCGATGAGCGGCGCCACCCTGATGAATAATTTTATCAGTATCTTTCAGATCATGTGCATGGGGCTTGGGATGGGCACGAGTGTGCTGACCAGCCGATTTTTTGGCATGCATGATCGGAACAGTATGAAAAAAGCGGCGAACCTGATGATGCGGACACAGCTCGTGATCGCGAGCCCGTTTGCAGTGGTAAGGCAATCGTGCCTGCCGGGATCAAGGGGATTTATTCAACAGACAGCGCGGTGATCGCGGCAGTGGGGATACGAAGTTCTTGATGGTAACCGACATCCTGTTTCTGTGGGTCTGCAGCATCCCGTTAGGTGCGCTGGCCGGCTTGGTCTGACATCTGCCGGGGTTCTGGATTTATAATCCTTCTGCGGAACGATCAGTTTATCAAAGCCGTCTGGTGCCTGTTTCGGCTGCGTAGCGGGAAATGGATTAAGAAGATCAGGAATGCCGGGTGAGAGAGGTTTATAAACAGAGGCTCGGTTACTATTCACAGTAAATTAAAAATATAACCTAATCGTTTAGAAAGCTTCAAA
>JAJBUL010000081.1 GCA_020860365.1 Clostridiales bacterium
AAGCAATGATGCCGTGGAGCGACTTCATAAAGGAACGATGTTCCGGGGTGATGGATACAAAAACTGAAACACCAGGGAACAGAGGGGAGCTGCCGATCTGACAGCGGCTTCCTGCTTGGTGACGCATTTTTAATATACGCCGGATTATTCATCGCTTACTCTCTGAAAGGATGCAAAGCGTTAATCTCCGCAAAGTAATATGCAAGCCGTTTTACAAAGACATCTTCTGTAAGCCCCGCCAGATAATTTTCCCTCTTTAGATTACCAAAGATGATTTCAGCCTGAGACTCAATGAATTTTACATTACAGAACATATTACCCTTTGCGATATCAACCGTTCTGATTCTGCCTGCCCATTCATATATATCCTGGAAAATATAAGCATGAATCCGCTGTAAATGTTCAAGATTAAATTGACCGATCACAGGTTTATCCAGAAGCTCCGATAAACGGAGCATCGTCAGCCTTCGTTCAAAATCCTGTAGTTTATCGCCGTCTCTGATATCCAGTTTATTAATCAGGACATCCGAATCAGGGTAGCAATAGATTTTATCAGCCATATTATACCTCGCTTAAAATCTTCTGCCTTGCTTCATCCGTTGTCAGATTTCCTGACTTGATATTTTTCAGCATATCTATATCAGCCGATGTCAATGACATTCCTTCCATTCGTAACGTTGCGTCTATCTCACGAATTTCTTCTGCAGGAGTATAGGCCGCAGAACTCACCTTTACGCTAAAAGGAATCCCTCCCTGTATAATCAACTGTTTCAATGCCATATTAATATAAGTAGACATGTTAAGACCAAGTATATCAAGAATGTCATTTGCTGTTGTTTTCACGCTTTTAGGCGTCCGCGCCTGCACTAAATCCATTGTCTCCATTATAAATACCTCCCTTCCTCTTGTAATCGGATTATAATACATTATCATTACACTGTCAACAAACATCTTTAGATCAACTTTGTTTTCTATGTCATCCTCAAATTTTTTCTATCCCCTGCGCTTAAATTCCGTCCCTTCATACACCCTGACAGGATTCCCTCGCACAATCTTTGTATGCTCCCGCCATGCTGCATGGACCTGCTTTGCCGCTTCCGTTTTCTGCATATCCGCCAGTACCACATTCAGCCTGCAGAGTGCCTCTTTCTTATTCTGGTACTGGCTCCGCTGTGACGTGGAAACAACTGAAATACCTGTCGGGATATGTATCAGCCGGACACCGGTTTCCACCTTATTCACGTTCTGACCGCCTTTGCCGCCGGAGCGGAAACTTTCATAGCAGATTTCCTGTTCACTGCAGATATTTTCAACCTCCTGCACGATGCTGACATCAATGTACCAGTTCTTCCTCCCATGGTTCGGCCGGAACGGGCTTTTGCATATCCACTGCACCGAACCTTCCAGTTCCGACAGGTCAGCATCTGTTGTAAACAGGATGGATGTATACAGGCCGCTGTGCTTTGATTTGTGGCTTGACAGCATCTCAATATCCGGATACTCCTTACACAATGCTTCATAGAATTTGCCGACTGCCAGTTCACATTCTGCAGGCCCCTGCCCGCTGCTTATCTGTAAAATCATAATATCATCATCTCCTCACTCGTTTCCTCCTGCCTTGAAGTTGTAGACAGGCTTTAAAATCTGTCCGATCTCCACCGTATCGCCGATCAGCGCAGCGATCTCATCAATGCCCCGGTATGCAAACGGCGCCTCATCCAGCGTATCCTTTCCAATGCAGGAACTGTAGATGCCTTTCATCGTTTTCTTATATGCGGAGACAGTATATCTGTTCGCCACATCTGTACGTTTCATCAGCCGTCCGGAGCCATGAGGCGCCGACTCATTCCATGCGGGATTGCCTTTGCCGGTGCCAAGGATTACACCATCCCTCATATTAACAGGGATAATCACTTTCTCCCCGGATTTCGCGGAGATTGCGCCCTTGCGGAGCATCCTGCATACAGGGCTGGTTTCAATATAATTATGGATGCACGAAAACACCTCATCATATTTCCACTTCATGCCCTTTGCCATCTCATCCAGCATCACCGCACGGTTCAGCTCTGCATACTCCTGCACGATCTGCAGGTCATGAAGATAATCTTCCATCAACCGGCCGGTAAGATACGTCATTTCATAAGGTACGGAAATCCCGATGGTATCTGTTCCCGGATGACGGCATCCAGCTTCTGGTATTCTACACGCTTTGTTTTTAGTTTCATGACCGATACGCCGCAGCCAATATCAATACCGACAAGCCCCGGCAGAACCGAATCTTTTACTGTCATCGTCAGTCCGACCGGCCCGATCTTACCCGGATGGACATCCGGCATGACACGGATGACACTGCCGTCAGCGGCTTCGTTGTCGCAGATCATCCGGACCTGCGCCAGTGCGTAATCTTCCACGTTGTCTGTAAATATCATTGCTTCCGCAAATTTTCCTTTTACTGTTTTCATTTTCTTCTCACTTTCTGAATCAAATCCATCGTTTCCCTTAAAAATGGGCATAAAATAGAATCCCGCTTTGCGGGATTCCTGCGCTGCCGCGCGTCTGCGTAAGCAGACAACTTCCTTTGCGCGGCATGTGCATCCTCGCGGAGCGTTTTTTATATAGGAAAGTACAGAGAACTTTCCTATATAAAAAAGCGCCTCCTTATACAGAGGCGCGGACTTACTGATTCCACC
>JAJBUL010000147.1:0-3149 GCA_020860365.1 Clostridiales bacterium
AAAGATGAGGAACCAAACACCTTAGATATCATCCCCACCCCGTGAATAGTAACATCCCGGCTCTGAAATCATAGAAAAATGCAGGAAACCCCTTGCATTTCGCGAAAAACGGTGCTATGATAGTGTGCGATAAAAATAACCGTTATGATAAAAGAGTGGACCGCGCGGTCCACTCTTCTTTGTGGGGGAATACCATGAGTAAAAAAGAGATTTATGAACAGAAAACAGAAGCCTTGCTGATGCCGCTGATTGAGAAACATCAGTTTGAACTGGTAGATGTTGAATATGTGAAAGAAGGAGGCAACTGGTATCTGCGGGCATACATTGACAAGCCGGGCGGGATTACCATTGACGACTGTGAGCTGATCAGCCGTGCGCTTAGCGACCTTCTGGATGAAGAGGATTTTATTGATGATGCTTATATACTGGAGGTCAGTTCCCCTGGGCTTGGACGCCCGCTGAAAAAGGAAAAGGATTTTGAGCGCAGCATTGGCGAGAAGGTAGAGATCCGGACATTTCGTCCGATTGACCGGCAGAAGGAATTTGCCGGGATTTTAAAAGGATATGATAAGCAAACGATTACCATAGAGGCAGAAAATGGAGAGGCGCTATCCTTCACGCGTACGGATATCGCACTGATACGGCTGGCAATAGATTTCTGACAGGGAGGAAAAAACAAAATGAATAACGAGTTGTTAGAGGCACTCACGATTCTGGAAAAGGAGAAAAATATCAGCAAAGAGACGCTGCTTGAAGCGATCCGGCAGTCGTTGATTCAGGCCTGCAAGAACAACTGGAAGACAGAAGCTGAGAATGTGGTGGTCAATATTGATCCGGAGACCTGCGAGTATGAAGTATATGCGATGAAGACTGTGGTGGAGCAGGTGGAGGATGAGCTGGCGCAGATCAGCCTGACGAAGGCGAAGATGATTGATTCCCGGTATGAGCTGGGCGATGTGGTGCGTGTCGATATTAAATCAAAGGAATTTGGCCGTATTGCGACACAAAATGCGAAAAATGTGATTTTACAGAAGATCCGCGAAGAAGAGCGGAAGGTTCTTTATAATGAATATTATGAGAAAGAACATGACATTGTGACTGGTGTTGTGCAGCGCTATTTTGGGCGGAATATCAGCATTAATCTCGGCCGCGCCGATGCTACGCTTTCCGGAGAGGAGCAGATTCGCGGAGAAGTGTATCGGCCGACACAGCGCATTAAGGTCTATGTCCTGGAAGTAAAGGATACGCCAAAGGGTCCCAGGATTCTGGTTTCCCGTACGCATCCTGAGCTGGTGAAGCGTCTTTTTGAGGAAGAGGTGACGGAGGTTCGCGATGGTACCGTTGAGATCAAGAGCATTGCGAGAGAGGCAGGCAGCCGTACTAAGATTGCCGTCTGGTCAAACAATCCGGATGTCGATGCGGTAGGCGCATGTGTCGGCCTGAATGGTTCCCGCGTGAGTGCAGTTGTAGATGAGCTGAATGGAGAAAAGATTGATATCATCAACTGGGATGAGAATCCGGCCCTCCTGATTGAGAATGCACTCAGCCCGGCGAAGGTTATCACGGTTCTTGCGGATCCAGATGATAAAGTAGCGAAGGTGGTTGTCCCGGATCATCAGTTGTCTCTTGCGATTGGTAAGGAAGGACAGAACGCCAGGCTGGCAGCCCGTCTGACGGGATTTAAGATTGATATCAAGAATGAGACACAGGCTCGTGAATCCGGAGATTTGCTGGAATACGAGGAAGACTATTACGCGGATGACGATTATTACGACGAGGATGGATATTACGAGGATGAGTACGCCGAAGACGGGACGTATTCGGATGAGAACGGATATGATAACGCTTATGCGGAAGACGAATATGGAGATTCGTATGCGCAGGGAGAAGAATTCGCGGATGGAGATGGCGGCACATACGCAGACGAGGACATATATGCGGATGACAGCAGCACAGGCCAGGCCGCAGATGATGGCGGAAATGCAGATGAGGGTTGACAGGATATGGCCGGTCAGATAAAAAATACCGACACGCAAGTGTACGGGATGTCAGGAAATGAAGAGTAAACGGGAAATGCTTCGAGTGCTGCGCACTCCGGAGGGAGAGATTGTGGTGGATGTGACCGGACGAAAAAATGGACGCGGGGCATATCTGTGCCGCAGTCGGGACTGCCTGGAGAAGGCCTTGAAGAATAAAGGGCTTGAGCGTTCGCTGAAATGTGCGATTCCCGAGGAGACCTATGAGAGCCTGAAAAAGGAGATTGAATCGATTGATGAGAGATAGCGTACTTTCCCTTGTGGGTATCGCGACGAAAGCGGGCAGGATTGCCTCTGGTGAGTTTTCCAGTGAAAATGCAGTGAAATCCGGAAAAGCCAGTCTTGTAATCATCTCCCGGGAAGCTTCCGGGAATACGGAAAAAAAATTTCGAAATATGTGTTCCTTTTATCAGGTTCCGGCATATAGCTACGGAACCAGGGAAGAGTTAGGAGCTGCGTCAGGCAATGAATACCGGGCAGTGCTGGCAGTGCTGGATGCGGGATTTGCGGATGCTCTGATGAAAAAGCTGGATATGGCGGGAGTAAAGGGAGGTTATGAGAATGGCGGAAACCGGGATGAAAAAGATCAAAAGCAGCAGTGAAGGGAATGGTACCGCAAAGGGAAGAGAAACGCTGGGAGACCGGCAGGTGAAGATGAAGGAGGATGAGCATATGCCGAAGAATCAGGATCCGGAAGCAGTGAAGAAGACGGAGGAGAAGGCTGCGGGGACGTCTGCGGGGAGGTCTGCGGATAAGCCTGCTGCTCCACAGAAAAAGAAGAATATTATACAGGTATTTCGCCCGAAGAACAGCAAGACAGGTATGGTAAAGCCGGGAGGCCGTCCAAAGCCACAGGGTGCTGCAGGAGGGCGGCGCCAGGGGCAGATGGCCGGAGCGAGACCGCAGGGAGCCGGAGCAGAGGCAAAGCCACAGGGCTCCAGTGCAGCTGCGGGAACGAGACCACAGGGAGCCGGCACAGAGGCAAAGCCACAGGGCTCCAGTGCAGCCGCGGGAACGAGAGCACAGGGAGTCGGCGCAGAGGCAAAGCCACAGAGCGCCAGTGCAGCCGCGGGAACGAAATTGCAAGGGACTGGCGCAGAGGCGAAGCCACAG
>JAJBUL010000147.1:3159-3689 GCA_020860365.1 Clostridiales bacterium
GAACGGCCAGTGTGCAGACAGGCGACAAACCGCATGCAGCGACGGCGGAAGCAGCACAGAGCGGCGCTGGGAGTACATCAGGCACACCGGAAAAGAAAGCACCATCGGTGGGAAACGAGCCTGCCGGGGATAAGATGCAGGCGTCAGGCAGCGCAGCTTTGACAGGAAAGCCGCAGAATGCGTCAGGTATGCAGACCACTTCCCAGGGAAGCACATCCGCAAATACAGCGGCGGGTTCTGCGAAGGGGACGTCGGTTGGGGCATCCGCCGGTTCTGGAAAAGGAGGAACGGTGAATGCTCCGGCAGAAGCCGGGAAAGGAAACGCTTCCGGTCGTTCCGGACAGGGCAGTTCCCGTCAGACTTCAGAAGGGCGCAGAGAGGATAATGGCCGTGGCCAGGGCACCAGGAGTCAGGATGGCAGAGGCGGCCGCGGTCAGGCTGGTAAAAGTCAGGATAACCGAGGTGGCCCGGGCGGCAGGAGCCAGGATGGCAGAGGCAGCGACAGCCGCAGCGCGGGGGGGAGACGCCGG
>JAJBUL010000147.1:3699-23831 GCA_020860365.1 Clostridiales bacterium
CGGTCCACGCCCGCCGACCGGCCCGCCCACGTCCCGACTCCAGTCGGTGCTACAGCCGCAGCCAGGTCGGAAGTACCGAGGTTGGCAGAGTGGCTTACAGAGGTGGCCAGGGCGGCAGGAGCCAGGATGGCAGAGGCAGCTACAGCCGCAGTCAGGACGGCAGAAATCAGGATGGCAGAAGCGGCCAGGGCAGCTACGGAAGAGGCCAGGATAACAGAGGCAGCCAGGGAAGCAGCTATGGCAGAGGCCAGGATGGCGGAAATCGGGGCGGCCAGGGCAGCCGCGGCATGAGCATTCCGAAGCCGTCGGGAGATACCAAGCCACTGGAGAAGGAAAGCAGAAAGCGCACGGAACGTGGCGACCGCAACCGCGCGGATAAGGGTGAGAAGCTTGACCGGATGGAGAAGAATGTACGTCCGGGTCAGAAAAACAATCAGAGAAATAATCAGAAAAACGCTCCGAAAAAAGGTCAGCCGACTGCTCCGGCTCCAAAGCCGGTGGAGAAGCCGGCGGAGACCATCCGTACCCTGACACTTCCGGAGAAGATGACGATTTCTGAACTGGCTGAAGCCATGAAAATGCAGGCTTCCGCGATTATTAAGAAGCTGTTTTTGCAGGGGACGGTTGTGACGGTCAATCAGGAGATTGACTTTGATAAGGCCGAGGAGATTGCCCTGGAATTCAACTGCATCTGCGAAAAAGAAGAGAAAGTGGATGTGATCGGTGAACTGCTGAAAGAAGAGGAGGAAGGGGAGGAGCTGATGATTCCCCGCCCGCCGGTAGTCTGCGTCATGGGTCACGTTGACCATGGCAAGACTTCTCTGCTTGACGCGATTCGCCATACGCATGTGATTGATAAAGAGGCAGGTGGAATCACGCAGCACATTGGCGCGTATGTGGTATCGATTAACGGGCAGAAGATCACCTTCCTCGACACACCAGGCCATGAGGCCTTCACGGCAATGCGTATGCGTGGCGCGAATTCTACGGATATCGCGATTCTGGTTGTGGCAGCGGATGATGGTGTGATGCCGCAGACCGTGGAGGCGATCAACCATGCGAAAGCGGCCGGGATTGAGATTATTGTAGCGATAAATAAAATTGATAAGCCGAGCGCGAATATTGAGCGTGTAAAACAGGAACTCTCTGAGTATGAGCTGATACCCGAGGACTGGGGCGGCAGCACCGTTATGGTACCGGTATCTGCGCATACGCACGAGGGCATTGACAATCTGCTGGAGATGATTCTGCTGACTGCGGAGGTTCTTGAACTGAAGGCAAACCCGGATCGCAAGGCACGTGGCCTGGTGATTGAGGCAGAGCTTGACAAGGGCAAGGGTCCGGTGGCGACGGTTCTTGTACAAAAGGGTACGCTGCATGTTGGAGACCCGATCGCGGCGGGAGCCTGCTATGGAAAGATTCGCGCGATGATGGATGACAAGGGACGCCGGGTAAAGCAGGCCGGGCCGTCTACTCCGGTGGAGGTGCTGGGACTGTCGGATGTACCGAACGCAGGCGAAATCTTTATCTGCATGGACAACGAGAAAGAGGCGAGAAGCTTTGCAGAGACCTTTATCAGTGAGGGCAGAGAGCGTATGCTTGAAGACACCAAGATGCGGATGTCTCTGGATGATCTGTATTCTCAGATTCAGGCTGGCAAGCTGAAGGAACTCGACCTCATTGTAAAAGCAGATGTACAGGGTTCCGTGGAGGCGGTAAAGCAGAGCCTTCTGAAGCTGTCAAACGAGGAAGTCGTGGTCAAGGTGATTCACAGCGGTGTTGGTGCGATCAATGAGTCCGATGTGATTCTCGCGTCTGCGTCGAATGCGATTATCATAGGATTCAATGTCCGTCCGGATGTGATGGCTAAATCAACGGCAGAGAGGGAGAATGTCGATGTGCGTCTGTACCGGGTGATCTATGACGCGATCGCGGATGTGGAAGCAGCTATGAAAGGAATGCTTGACCCGATCTATGAGGAGAAGGTCATCGGGCACGCGGAGATTCGCCAGCTCTTCAAGGCTTCCGGTGTTGGCACGATTGCCGGTTCCTATGTATTGGACGGTATCTTCCAGAGGAATTGTAAGGTACGCATCACCCGGGAGGATAAGCAGATCTATGAGGGTGCGCTGGCATCCCTGAAGCGCTTCAAGGACGACGTGAAGGAAGTGCGCGCCGGCTTCGAGTGCGGCTTTGTATTTGAGAAGTTTAATGATATTAAAGAAGAAGACAGGGTAGAAGCCTATGTCATGGTAGAGGTTCCGAGATGAGAAAAAACAGTATCAAAAATACCCGCATCAATGGGGAGGTATTAAAAGAGCTGTCAGAGATTATCCGGACAGAGGTGAAAGACCCGCGGATTGCGCCGATGACCTCGGTGGTATCCGTGGAGGTCGCGCCTGATCTGAAGACCTGCAAGGCCTGGATTTCCGTTTTGGGGGATGACCAGGCTGCCGCGGATACGCTTGCCGGGCTGAACAGTGCGGTAGGTTATATCCGCCGTCAGCTTGCGCACAGCCTGAATCTGCGAAACACGCCAGTGCTTGAATTTATTCTTGATCAGTCGATTGAGTATGGCGTCAATATGACGAAAAAGATTGACGCTGTGATTGAGGCGGATAAATCGTATCGGGATTTGCCGGAACAGGATTCGTCTGATCAGGAGTGAGCCTGTGGCAGACGTCTGATCCGGGAGAAGCAACGATCTGAGTGGCTCTTGTATAGAAACGAATGGAAAGGCTGCACCCTGGTCTGAAAATTGCCGGGGTGCATTTTGGAAGGGAAAGGAAAAGGTGGGGCGATATGATCAATCTTGCGAAAGAACTACAGGGAGTGGGCAGCGTGGCGATGGCAGGACACATCCGTCCGGATGGGGACGCCATCGGATCCTGCCTTGGCCTCTATCTTTATTTAAAAGAAAATTATCCGCAGATCCGGGCAAAAATTTATCTGGAAGAGGTACCGGTGGCTTTTTCATCTGTGTTTGGCGCGGATGAAATCTGTACGGACTTCAGTGAAGATGTGGAATACGATCTGTTCTTTTGCCTGGACTGTTCGGATGAAGCCCGGCTTGGCCCGGCTGATAAATACCGTCGGCGTGCAAAAAGGACGCTCTGTGTCGACCATCATGTCAGCAATAAGGGGTATGCAGATGCAAGCTACATTGTGCCGGATGCCAGCTCGACCTGTGAGCTTGTCTATACGCTGCTGGAGGATGGGAAAATTCCGCTCCATGCGGCAGAAGCCCTTTATATGGGTATTGCACATGATACCGGTGTGTTCCGTTACTCCTGCACTTCTCCGGAGACCATGCGGATCGCCGCGAAGCTGATGGAAAAGGGGATCAACCATCCGGCAATTTTGAGTGCGACCTTTTATGATAAGACCTATTACCAGAAGCAGATTCTGGGACGCGCACTCCTTGAAAGCATGCTGCTGATGGACGGAAAAGTGATTTTCTGTGCGATTCGCGCGAAAGATATGAAGTTTTATAATGTCACTTCCTCCGATATGGAGGGCATCGTTGAAAACTTGCTGCAGACATCTGGTACAGAGGCAGCGATTTTTCTGTATGAGACAGGGCTGCATGAATATAAGGTAAGCCTTCGCTCCAAAGAAATTCTGGACGTGAGCGCGATCGCCAGCTACTTTGGCGGTGGTGGACACGTGCGCGCGGCAGGGTGTACGATGCAGGGAAGTGTGTACGATGTCGTTAATAATATTACGCTGCTGATGGAAAAGCAGTTTACTGAGAAAGCATGAGGAGTGCAGAGACGGACGCATGGATGACATTATAATCGTGCATAAGGAGCCTGGGTTTACGTCGCATGATGTGGTGGCAAAGCTGAGGGGAATTTTGCGGCAGAAGAAAATCGGACATACGGGAACGCTGGACCCGGAAGCGGCGGGGGTGCTGCCGGTTTGCCTGGGAAAGGCGACGAAGGTGTGTGAGCTTCTGACGGACTGGAATAAGACATACCGGGCGGTGCTGTTGCTCGGAAGGACGACGGATACACAGGATATGACAGGGAAGGTTGTAAAGGAATGCCCGGTTTTTCTTGGAAAGGAAGGGGAAAGGGCATTTGAAGCGGAGACCGTAAGGATGGCAGCTGCTGCGGGCGGCGGGAGTGAGGAGCCGGTCTGGCTGACAGAGGAGGAAATCCGCCGGTGCATTGCCGGTTTTGTCGGGGAACAGCAGCAGATTCCCCCCATGTATTCGGCTCTGAAGGTGAATGGAAAGAAGCTTTATGAGCTGGCGAGGCAGGGGATTGAGGTAGAGCGGAAGCCGCGCACCATCCATATAGATGAAATTAAAATTGAGCGGATCGCAAAATTCGATCCCGTGCTGCCAATGATAGAGGGGGAGATGACGGTGCGTTGCTCGAAAGGGACCTATATTCGCACACTCTGCCATGATATTGGCGAAAGATTAGGCTGTGGCGGCTGTATGGATGTGCTGCTGCGCACGGCAGTGGGGCCGTTTACGGAGAGGGATTCGTGGAGGCTGTCGGAGATCGAGGCGCTGCGGGATGAGAACCGGCTGCAGGAATGCCTTTTTAATACAGATTGCGCGTTTACCAATCTGGACGCGGTGTGGCTGACGCCGGACGCAGAGCGGCTGGTACGGAATGGGAATCCGTTGTCCGTTAAAATGCTGAAGAACTGTCGGAAAATCGATGATCTGAGGGAAAGATTCCCAGACCGGCTAAGTGCTGCATATAAGGACTGGCTGGTGCTTGCCGGGCGTGCCGAAAGTGCGGCGTTTTTTGGGGATGATTATGACGGCCCTGCGCACCGGGAGGATCAGCTGCGACTGTATACATTAAATGGGGAATTCCTGGCAGTTTATGGCTATGACGCCCCAAAGGATCGCTGGCGGGCAGAGAAGATGTTCCTGTAGAGCCAAACCGGCGCTTCTCATTGCAACGCGACAGAGATATAGTAAACGACGTAAGTCGTTTTACATCCAGGAAAGGATCGTCTGCAGGCGAATGAAATATATACATGATACAACCGATTTTCATATAGAAAGGAATCAGGATACAGGGCAGGGGGCTGCGGTGACGCTTGGCAAATTTGACGGGCTTCACAGGGGGCACCAGAAGCTGCTTCATGAGATTTTGCGGTTGCAGAGGGATGGGTATTATGGAATCGTATTCGCAATTGCGCCGGAGAATCGAACGGTTTTGTTTACCCCGGAAGAAAAGCGGCACACGCTGGAGGCCTATGGGATTGACTGTATGATTCGCTGTCCATTTGTGCCGGAAATTCTGAGTATGGAGCCGGAAGCGTTTATCTCAGAGGTGTTATGCCGCCAGCTGGGCGCGAGGCAGATTGTAGTTGGAACGGATTTTCGCTTTGGCTTTCAGCGGAGCGGGGATGTTGCCACTTTGAGGGCGCTTCAGAAAAAATATGGTTATACACTCATTGTGGTTGAAAAGGAGCGCTATGGCGACCGTGAGATCAGCAGCACCTATATCCGCGAGGCGCTTGCGGGCGCAGATATGGAACTGGTTCGCGATCTGATGGGCGGCTGGTATCCGGTGGAGGGGACCATTCTGCATGGACGCCAGCTTGGCCGGAAAATCGGTATGCCGACGATCAACCTGCGGCCGGATGGATACAAGCTGCTGCCGCCGCCGGGAGTCTATTACAGTGATGTCATTCTGATGGATTCGGCGGAGGAGTCCGGGATGGAAAGGAGCCGATCGTCCGATTCCATTGCGGCGGAAAATGGCGCTAGTTGCCATGGAATTACGAACATTGGCTATAAGCCCACCGTGGACGGCACATTCCTTGGCGTGGAGACGTACCTTTACGGTATACATGAGAATCTGTATGGACGAAACGTGAGGGTTTTGCTGCGCGCGTTTCGGCGTCCGGAACAGAGATTTACTTCCGTAGAAGAACTGAAGGCACAGATGGAACGGGACATTTTATCCGGAAAGGAGTATTTTCGTGGGGAATAGCCTGTGGATCGGGGGGATCGTTTTTATTATTCTCGGCCTGCTGGCGGAAGTTGCCGCTGTCATTCTGAAGGCTTTGAATGCGACGAAAAGGCCATATGCCGGATATGCGGAAGCAAAAGTGGTAGACATCATCCCAGTTGAGCGAGACCGCTACGCACAGGCCAGATTCCGCAACCGTCAGGCCGCTGTTTTTGAATTTTTTGCAGATGGGAAGCTGATCAAGATCGTTGACACCGAAGATACCTACCCTTGTCCCTATCAGATCAATCAGCGCGTTCGCCTGTCGTACGATCCGGAAGAACCAGAGAAATATTGTGTGATTGGGAAGGAACAGATGTATATTCTGGCGGTCATGCTGAATGTTCTCGGAGTGATCCTGATTCTGGCTGGGTGTTTGCTTTTTTTGAGGTATGCGATGCGGTTTCATTTATAAAACCACCTCCTGTTGTAAGGCAGAAATGTAAATGAAAAAATGTGAGTGTAATAGTTGTGAGCGTGAAAATGCTTGAAAAGTCAGAAGTCAGGAATGAGGTGACCTTATGGGCATTTATTTAAACCCCAATCATGCGGATTTTCGAATTGCACTGAATTCGAGAATCTATATAGACAAAACCGGACTAATTGCATTTACCAACTCTATGGTTATGACAGAGCAGCGATTTCTTTGCATCAGTCGTCCAAGAAGATTTGGAAAGTCAATGGCAGCGAATATGCTGACAGCATATTACAGTCGTGGATGTGATTCGGAAGAAATGTTCAGCAAGCTGGAAATTTCAAAAAATGCCTGTTTCAGAACCCATCTGAATAAATATAACGTGATTCGATTGAATATGCAAGACTTTCTGACGAAAGCTGGAACGATTGACGGTGCGATTTTCCTGATTGAAAAGAAAGTTCTGAGAGAAATAAAAAAAGAATGGAAAGATATGGACTTTGACGATGAAGACTTTCCTGGATCCCTGGAGCAAATATATGCGGAGACAGATGTTCCATTTATCTTTATCATCGATGAATGGGATTGTGTTTTTCGGGTACTTAAGGAGGATACAGAGGCGCAGGAGCGGTATCTTGACTATTTGCGCGCCCTGTTAAAAGATAAAAGCTATGTGGCGCTGGCTTATATGACCGGGATTTTACCCATCAAAAAATATGGGCAACATTCCGCCCTGAATATGTTTTACGAGTATTCCATGATGAACGCGACTCCGATTGAGAAATTTACCGGTTTTACAGAGAGAAGTGAAAGAACTATGTGAACAATACTCCATATCTTATAGCAGCATGAAAAAATGGTATGACGGCTATGTGGTCAATGGAACCTCGATTTATAATCCAAAATCTGTAGTGGAAGCGATCATGAGGGGTACCTTTAGCAATTACTGGACAAAAACAGAGACATATGAGGCTCTGAAACTTTATATTCTGATGGATTTGGACGGATTGCGGGAAAAAGTCGAATGCCTGATTTCTGGCGAGAGGATATCGGTGAACACCCTGAAATATCAGAATGATATGACAACCTTCGAAAGCGCGGATGATGTCCTGGCACTCCTGATTCATTTGGGGTACCTGACCACGGCGCCGGTTTTTGCTGATATCGATACAGACGCAGAAATATTCACTGATAACAGCAACAATTCAGTAGCGGATATGAGTTCAGTAGAATGTATGATACCAAACAGTGAGGTTCGCCAGGAATTTATTAATTGTATTGAAGATAGCGGATGGAAGAATGTGATAGAGGCTATACGCAATTCAGAAGAACTTCTTCGACTGACAATCGCCGGTGATGAAAATGCCGTTGCGCAGCGGATTGCGAAAGTTCATAGGGATAATGCTTCCGCGCTGCAATATAACAACGAAACATCACTTTCCTGTGCGATTTCCCTGGCTTATTATGCAGCGAAGAAAAACTACACTGTAATTCGTGAAATGCCTGCCGGAAAGGGCTTTGCTGATCTGGTCTTTATACCGGATCCTGGTTACAGCAAACCTGCTATGATAATCGAATTGAAATGGGATAAATCGGTGGAGACTGCTTTAGATCAGATCCAAAGACAGAAATATACAGACTGTCTGGAGCGGTTTACAGGTGAGATTTTGCTGGTTGGAGTAAACTACGATAAGGAAAGCAAAGAGCACATCTGTAAGATAGAACGTTGTAGAAAAAATCGTTAGCAGTCGTTTTCTTTTTTATTCTAGCAAAGCTGCGAAATCAGTGAAAGATGGCAGCACGGTGAACAGAAAAATGGCACTGTATATTGCCCCGCCCATGATCAGACAGATCTGGTCGGGGATTTTTTGCGCTGAAAGAAGGAGAAAGAGGGCTGTGCTGCTGCCAGCAGTGATGGCGGGGAAAAGTACCCGGATGAACGTCCGGGGGATTGAGACAGTCAGCAGCCTCTGCTGCCGCAGGAAAAACAGAATGCATCCGGTGAGCAGAATCTGGTCAATGAACATTCCACAGAGATATCCGCTGATCCCCTGGGTGGGTACCAGGCAGACTACGCAAAGCAGACGCAGTACAAATCCGGCAAGGTTCCAGAGCAGGAAGAAAGAGGACTTCCCCAGGCCATGTACGATGCTGCCAAGAGCTGTGCTGCTGTAAATAAGCGGGCAGATGAGCGCAAGCTGACGGATGCAGGTTCCTGCAAGTTCATTTTGAAACAGAATGCTGCCGATTTCACCGCCGAAGAGCAGGAAACTGCCCAGGCAGAAGCTCCCGAGCAGCATACCTCCAAGAAAGGTGGCGTTGGCTGTATGGGAAAGCTGATTTTGCCGGTGGAGCGCCTGCGCTTCTGACACGGTCGGCAGCAGAAGCATTCCAAGGGCGGAGGTAATGGCGGTGGGAAACAGGAGCATGGGGAGTGCCATACCGGTCAGAGTTCCATAGATGGAGAGTGCTTCAACTGAGGTCAGCCCGGAAAGCCGCAGCATCTGTGGAAGCAGTGCGGCCTCAATGGCCTGCAGGGTGCACATCAGCATACGGTTCAGACTGAGTGGGACAGAGATGGCGAGAAGCTGCCGGATGGAAGCAATGAGACGGTGCCAGGATGGCTTTTCAATGCGGACTTTTTTCATACATAAGATATATAGAGATATCACACAGTATACGGCTGACGCAGCCTCACCGGCTAACGCACTGAACGCCATGAGATGAGCGTTTGCCTGGCTGTTGGTTTTCAGAGACAGGGTATAGGCCAGGATAGCAAAAAGAATGCGAACCATCTGCTCAGCGAATTGGGTCAGAGCCGGCGGTACGATTTGTTTTGCCCCCATAAAATAGCCGCAGATGCAGCCATGAATCATGCTAAACGGCAGAGAGAATGCCATGATTTTCAGTAGTCCTGCGCAAGATTTTTCAAGCAAAAGGCGCTGTGCGATCAGCTCAGCGCCCAGATGAAGTGCTGCCGCAAGAAAGACAGACATAGAGAGAGACAGAAAAAGTCCGGCAGACAGAGTCTGTTTTGCCGTGCGGTAGCTGCCTTCCACGCGGTATGTTGCGACCAGCTTTGAGATGGCGGTCTGGATACCGCCTCCGCAAAGCGCGTTACAAAAGGAAAAAACGGGGATGGCCACCTGATAAAGCCCGATTTCCGACGCACCAATGGTTCTTGAGAGGAATATTTTATAAAAGAAGCCGGCGACTCTGGTCAGCAGTCCCATGACGGTCAGCAGCAAAGTTCCTTTAATAAGATAGTGTTTCTGATTCATGCCGGGGCTCTCGCTTCGTGGATTTGTCTAAACATATGCAGTTTTTCGGTTGAAGATGAGAAAAAATTATGCTAGGATATTCGAAAACGGAAATGTATGAAGAACACTCTCTGTATAAGAACCGGGAGTGTTCCTGTAGGGATGGAAATTCTCATCGGAAAACTTTCACGGGGAGGAAACATGAGATTATCAACGAAGGGGCGTTATGGCCTGCGGGCGATGGTAGATCTGGCTTTGAACAGTGAGGAGGAAGCTGTCTCAATCAGCAGTATTTCGGAGCGCCAGAGCATTTCAGAAAGCTATCTGGAGCAGCTTATTGCAAAATTGCGGAAAGCCGATCTCGTTGTGAGTACGCGCGGCGTGCAGGGCGGCTACCGCCTGACGCGCCCGGCGGAGCAGATAACCGTTGGTGATGTGCTCCGCGCTTTGGAGGGCGACATGCGCGCGGTGGATTGCTCAGCCTTTGATGAGGAAGGCTGTGAGGGCGCCGATCTCTGTGTGACTAAGTATGTCTGGCAGCGGATCAATGAGAGCATTGATGCGGCGATGGATGACATTTATATCAGTCAGCTGGTGGAAGAGAGCAAAAAGGTGATTGAAAAAAGCCGCGAGCACCCGGAGGAATACAGTGGGAAACACTGTAACGGATAGAAAGATAGAACAGGATGATGATATAGAAGGAGTCGATCCGATATGGATAGATTTATATATTTGGACAACGCGGCGACGACAAAAACGTCTCCGACGGTTGTAGAGGCGATGCTGCCATATTTTTCTGAATATTATGGAAATGCTTCCGGTATTTACGGCATCGGCGTGAAGAGCAGGGAAGCGGTGAATCACAGTCGCGAGATCATAGCCGCTACGATCGGGGCGAGACCGGAGGAGATCTATTTTACCGCCGGAGGGACAGAATCGGATAACTGGGCGCTGAAAGCGGCGGCAGAGCTGTTTCGTGGTTCAAAAAATCACCTGATTACGACCCGGATTGAGCATCATGCGATTTTGCATACCTGCGAATATCTGGAAAGGGCTGGAATAGAGGTCACTTATCTGAATGTGGACGAGAATGGTCTTGTACGGCCGGAAGAGCTGGAGCGGGCTATCCGCCCGGAGACCTTTTTAATCTCCGTGATGTTTGCAAACAATGAGATTGGCTCGATTCAGCCGATCCGCGAGATTGGTGAGATTGCGAAAAAATACGGCATTCTGTTTCACACAGATGCGGTGCAGGCTTATGGGCAGCTGCCGATCAATGTGGAGGAGCTGCACATCGATCTGATGAGCGCGAGTGCGCACAAGCTGAATGGCCCGAAGGGGGTCGGTTTTTTATATATTCGGAGAAATCTGCGCATCCGCTCTTTTGTACACGGCGGCGCGCAGGAGCGCCATCGACGCGCCGGTACGGAGAATGTGCCGGGAATCGTGGGATTTGGCCAGGCCGCGAAGGAGGCGGCGGAGACGATGAAGGCGCGCGGGGAAAGCGAGATTCGATTGCGCGATTATCTGATCGACCGTGTGCTGAAAGAGATTCCATATACACGGCTGAACGGGCACCGAACCAGAAGGCTTCCGAACAACGCGAATTTCAGCTTCCAGTTTGTGGAAGGAGAGACACTGCTGATTATGCTGGATATGGAGGGAATCTGTGCCTCCAGCGGCTCTGCCTGCACATCCGGTTCGCTTGATCCGTCCCATGTGCTGCTTGCGCTGGGGCTTCCTGATGAGATTGCGCATGGTTCTCTGCGGTTGACCCTGAGCGCGGAGACAACGAGGGAAGAGATAGACATGACCGTAGAAAAGATAAAGCAGATTGTAGGCCGGCTGCGGGGAATGTCGCCTCAGTATGAAGATTTTTGCAGGCATCTGCCTGCATGAGCTGCCGCAGGCCGGGTGAAAAAGTCTGGTCTTTTTGTGTGACAGATTCTGGAGAATGACAGCTAAGGGGCGCCCGTAAAAAGAATTTGAGGTAGGAAACAGATGAGAAAAAAAAGAGTGGTCGTCGGTATGTCCGGCGGCGTGGATTCCTCAGTGGCCGCTTACCTTCTGAAGGAAGCAGGCTATGATGTGGTCGGTGTGACCATGCAGATCTGGCCCAGAGATTCCGATGAGGAAGTCAGTGCGAAGGGAGGCTGCTGCGGGATGAGTGCTGCCGGGGACGCTGCGCATGTAGCGCAGGCGATTGGCATTCCACATTATGTGATGAATTTCCGGCAGGAATTCCGCGAAAAGGTCATTCAGTATTTTATGGATGAGTACCTGGCCGGGCATACGCCAAACCCATGCATTGCCTGCAACCGCTATGTGAAATGGGAGTCTTTGCTGCACCGCAGCATGCAGATTGGCGCGGATTATATTGCCACCGGACACTACGCGCGTGTAGAGCAGCTGCCGAATGGCCGGTACGCGATCCGACGTTCGGTGACCGCTGCGAAAGACCAGACCTACGCGCTCTATAATCTGACGCAGGAGCAGCTGGCCCACACGCTGATGCCGGTCGGCGCTTATGAGAAACCAGCTATCCGCGCGATCGCGGAGGAACTGGGGCTGCTGGTCGCGCATAAGCCGGACAGCCAGGAGATCTGTTTTGTCCCGGATGGCGATTATGTGGGATTTATTGAAAAAAACAGCACACGTCCTGTGCCGCCGCCGGGGAATTTTGTGGCGGCTGACGGACGGATTCTGGGCAGGCATAAGGGCATCACCCATTACACGATCGGACAGAGGAAGGGTTTGAACCTTTCCATGGGACATCCGGTTTTTGTGACAGAGATACGTCCGCGGACGAATGAGGTTGTCATTGGTGAAGCAGAGGATGTTTTTACAAAGCATCTTTTTTGTGATCATTTGAATTTTATGAGCATTCCGGATTTCCCGGACGGGATGCACATGACGGCAAAGATTCGCTACAATCATGTCGGTGCGCCTGCGACCGTGCGCCGAATGGACGGCGACGTTGCGGAGGTTCTCTTCGATGAGCCTGTACGCGCTGTCACGCCCGGACAGGCGGTGGTGTTTTATGACGGAGATTACGTGGCGGGAGGAGGAACGATCCGCTGACCGCCTGTGCATTCAGGCATATTTATACAAAAACCCGCCACATTTCGAAGGAAAATCTACAAGATATTGTGTGACAAAGGGCTTGCATTTTTTAGCGAAACACGCTAAGATAAACAGGATGTATTAGGGGCAGTGACATTTTATCTTAAAAAAAGCGTACGGCAGCGAAGCGAAAGGCTGCTTTTGCGGCCGACGCGGATGTAAACGATCAGGATTCGTTTACGTAAATTTTAACAATGGAGGGCTGAATAATGAGTATTACAACACAAAACTTGGCAGGCAAACGAATTGCTTCTTTGCTTGACGACAACAGTTTTGTAGAGATCGGCGGGTATGTGACAGCCAGAAGTACGGATTTCAACCTGCCGCAGACAGAGACGCCTGGCGACGGCGTGATCACCGGTTATGGTGTGATCGACGGACACCTGGTGTATGTCTACAGCCAGGATGCGTCTGTTCTGGGCGGATCGATCGGGGAAATGCACGCGAAGAAGATTGCGGGGCTGTATGATCTGGCGATGAAGACGGGTGCTCCGGTGATTGGGCTTCTGGACAGTGCCGGTCTGCGGCTGCAGGAGGCGACAGACGCTTTGAATGCTTTTGGCGAGATATACCAGAAGCAGGCGCTTGCGTCCGGCGTGGTTCCTCAGATTACAGCAGTGTTTGGCAGATGCGGCGGCGGTATGGCGCTGATTCCGGGTCTGACTGACTTTACATTTATGGAGGGATCGAAAGCGGAGCTTTTCGTGAACTCACCGAACGCGCTTCCGGGTAATACAAAGGAAAAGTGCGATACATCTTCCGCGAAGTTCCAGAGCAAAGAGACCGGGATGATTGATTTCGTCGGCTCCGAGGATGAGATCCTGAATAACATCCGCGCGCTGGTATGTATGCTTCCGGCGAACAATGAAGACGATCTTTCTTATGAGGAATGTACCGATGAGCTGAACCGTGCCTGTGAGGATCTGGCGAACGCAGCCGGCGACACCTCGATTCTGCTTTCCAACATTGCAGATAATAATCTTTTCGTAGAACTGAAAGAAGCTTATGCCCCGGATATGGTGACCGGTTTCCTGCGTCTGAACGGTACTACCGTCGGCGCTGTGGCGAACCGCACGGAGGTTTATGGCGAAGATGGCGAAGTGAAGGAATCCTTTGACAGTGTGATCAGTGCGCGTGGAGCAGAGAAAGCGGCGGAGTTCGTTTCCTTCTGCGATGCCTTTGAGATCCCGGTTCTGACGCTGACGAATGCGACCGGCTTCAAGGCATGCAAGTGCTCTGAGAAGAAGATCGCGAAAGCGGCGGCGAAGCTGACTGCGGCATTTGCGAATGCGGCCGTGCCGAAGGTGAATGTGATCATTGGCAAGGCATTTGGCAGCGCGTATGTTGTGATGAACAGCAAGGCGATTGGTGCGGATATGACTTTTGCGTGGAAAGACGCACAGATCGGTATGATGGACGCACAGCTTGCAGCTAAGATCATGTATGCCGGCGAAGACAGCAAGGTAATCAATGAGAAGGCTGCGGAGTACGCATCTTTGCAGTCGAGTGCACTCTCTGCGGCAAAGAGAGGATATGTAGACAACATCATCGAAGCTGAGGATACGAGAAAATACGTGATCGGCGCGTTTGAGATGCTCTATACGAAGAGAGAGGATGGCCCCTCCAGAAAACATGGAACAGTATAAGCGAGGTGAAACAGATGAAAGTTAGATTAAAAGCGATATTGCTGGCGCTTGGACTTACTGTTTCCGCTTTTTCCATGAGCGCCCTCGCGGAAGATGAGACAGATGCGGCCGCAGTGGAGACGGTTGACGAGGAGGAAACTCTGGCGGAAGAAGACACAGACGCGGCTGCCGTGGAGGAGGAGACTTCCGAGGCAATGGAGGATGAGACTGAGGCAGAGACAGAAGGCATGACTGCCGAAGAATATTATCTTCAGTTGATCGATAATTATCTGCTCCAGGTGGACGCATGGACAGACGAGCAGGTAGACTCCTATATGGAGAGCGAGGATTCCGTCACAGCCCTGATCGCGTACAACTGGAATACCGTAAAGTCTGAGCTGGGCAATTATGTGGAAGTGACGGAGATTACCGGTTCGGAGATGACATCGGATGGGTATGGCGGAAGCATCGAAGCGATCGCGAGTTACGATGGGGTCAGCAAGGGCGGTACCGTCACCGTAACGATGGATTATGAATATACCTATTCTTCTACCTATAGCCAGTATGTGATGACGCTGACAGACCTGACCTGGGATGTAGACTATACATTGGGCGTTATGATGCAGAAAGCAGCGATGAATACCCTGATGGGTATCTGTATTGTATTCCTGATGCTGGCGTTCTTAAGCTTCCTGATCAGTAAGATTCATTACATCCCGGAGGCCATTGAGGCGAGAAAGAAGAAAGATGAGCCTGCACCGGCAGCGACCCCTGCACCGGCTCCGGTTCCCGCCCCTGCACCGGTTGCTTCTGTTGTAGAGGAGGAAGTGAATCCGGAAGATGATCTGGAGCTGGTTGCGGTGATCACAGCGGCAATTGCAGCCTTCCGTGAGTCTGAGACTGCAGTAAATACCGGCGACGCGTATGTCGTTCGCTCGATTAAAAAAGTAAATAACAGAAACTGGCGCAGAGCCTGAATACAGGAGGAAAATCATGAAAACTTATACCATTACAGTAAACGGAAATGTATATGATGTGACAGTGGAAGAAGGCGAAGGAGCAGCAGTGGCGGCGGCTCCGGCATCAGCGGCAGCTCCGAAGGCGGCTCCGGCACCGAAGAAAGCTCCGGCGGCAGCTCCAAAGGCGGCTCCGGCAGCTGGCGGCGCGGCAGGCTCTGTGAAAGTGACCGCATCTGTACCGGGCAAGGTGCTTAGCCTGGAGGCTAAGGTGGGCGACGCGGTAAAGAGAGGACAGAACCTCATCATCCTCGAAGCAATGAAGATGGAGATCCCGGTTGTTGCTCCGCAGGACGGCACAGTGGCAAGCATGGATGTAGCAGTTGGCCAGTCAGTAGAGAATGGCGACGTTCTGGCTTCCCTGAACTAACCGGGTTTTGATAAGTAGGGAGGTAATAGAATGGCCTATGTTGTAAATACGTTGTCAAACTTATGGGAGCAGACCGCCTTTATGAATCTGACCGTCGGCAACTACGCGATGATCATTGTAGCGCTCTTTTTCCTGTATCTGGCAATCGGACATGATTTCGAACCCCTGCTTCTGGTTCCGATCGCGTTTGGCATGCTGCTGGTAAATATCTATCCGGATATTATGGCAGAGCCTTATGTGGATGCGGCGGGCGTTTCGCATGCAGGCGGGCTTCTGTATTATTTCTATACGCTGGACGAGTGGAGTATTCTTCCGTCGCTGATTTTCATGGGCGTCGGGGCGATGACCGACTTCGGTCCGCTGATTGCGAACCCGATCAGCTTTCTGCTTGGTGCAGCAGCGCAGATCGGTATCTATGCTGCATATTTCTTCGCGATCCTGCTTGGCTTTAACGGAAAAGCGGCAGCAGCGATCTCTATCATCGGCGGTGCGGATGGCCCGACATCCATCTTCCTGGCTGGTAAGCTTGGACAGACGGAGCTGATGGGTTCCATCGCAGTGGCGGCATATACGTATATGTCTCTGGTTCCGATCATTCAGCCGCCGATTATGAAAGCGCTCACTACCAAAGAAGAGCGCAGCATTAAGATGCAGCAGCTTCGTCCGGTATCGAAGCTGGAAAAGATTCTTTTCCCGATTATCATCACGATTGTGGTGTGCCTGCTTCTGCCGACCACTGCTCCGCTGGTAGGTATGCTGATGCTCGGCAACCTTTTCCGCGAGTGCGGCGTCACAAAGCAGCTGCAGGAGACGGCGGCGAACGCGATGATGTACATCGTTGTTATTCTGCTGGGTACCTCTGTAGGCGCGACCACCAGTGCGGAAGCGTTCCTGAATATGGATACCATCAAGATCGTTGTTCTCGGACTGATCGCATTTGCGATTGGCACGGCGGCCGGTGTACTTCTGGGCAAGCTGATGTGTAAGCTGACCCATGGCAGGATCAATCCTCTGATTGGCTCCGCCGGTGTATCCGCCGTACCGATGGCGGCTCGTGTGTCACAGAAGGTCGGTGCGGAGGAGGATCCGACGAACTTCCTGCTGATGCACGCGATGGGGCCGAACGTAGCCGGTGTGATCGGTACAGCCGTGGCGGCCGGTACCTTTATGGCGATCTATGGCGTGAAGTAGAGCTGTCATGACGATTCCGGGCAGTTCTTCACACTCGCTGCGAGGAACGGAACCGTTGTGATCTGTTTTATGACTATGCTGCGGTGTATAAAGTATAGAAGAAAAAACAGAATCCCGTTTTGATGAGAGGATTTGCAGGTGTGCGAAAGTGATTTTCGGAGCACTTTTTTGAGACCTGCATGGAAGGATGGGGAGACTTCCTCATTCGATTAGGAGGACGAATATGGCTGATAAGGCAAAAAAACCAAATAATCAGAATACAGCCGCGCAACCAGCGGCGAAACCGATCAAGATTACGGAGACCATCCTGCGTGACGCGCATCAGTCTCTGATCGCGACCAGAATGTCGACCGAACAGATGCTTCCGATCGTGGAAAAGCTCGATAAAGTCGGTTATCATTCCGTAGAGTGCTGGGGCGGTGCGACGTTTGACGCTTCCCTGCGTTTCCTGAAGGAAGATCCGTGGGAAAGATTGCGCAAACTGCGTGACGGCTTCAAGAACACAAAGCTGCAGATGCTGTTCCGTGGACAGAACATCCTTGGCTACCGCCCGTACGCGGACGATGTGGTAGAGTATTTCGTACAGAAATCCGCTGCCAACGGCATTGATATCATTCGTATTTTCGACTGCCTGAACGATCTGCGCAACCTGCAGACCGCAGTGACGGCGGCAAACAAAGAAAAGGTACACGCGCAGGTCGCGATGTCCTACACTCTTGGCAGCGCATACACGCTGGACTACTGGGTAGATCTGGCAAAGAGAATCGAAGAGATGGGCGCGGATTCCATCTGCATCAAGGATATGGCCGGTCTTCTGCTGCCGTATCAGGCAACCGAGCTTGTGACAGCTCTGAAGGGTGCGGTGAAGATTCCAATTCAGCTGCATACCCATTATACATCCGGTGTGGCTTCCATGACTTATCTGAAAGCGGTAGAGGCAGGCGTGGATGTCATCGATACCGCAATGTCTCCGTTCGCTCTGGGTACCTCCCAGCCGGCGACTGAGGTAATGGTAGAGACCTTTAAGGGAACTCCGTATGACACTGGCTTTGACAGCCAGCTGCTCGATGAGATCGCAGACTACTTCCGTCCGATGCGTGATGAGGCGCTCGAGAGCGGCCTTCTGAACCCGAAGAACATGGGCGTCAATATCAAGACGCTGCTGTATCAGGTACCGGGTGGTATGCTTTCGAACCTGACTTCACAGCTGAAGGATATGCATGCGGAGGACAAGTACTACGAAGTGCTTGAAGAGGTTCCGAAGGTGCGGAAAGACCTTGGTGAGCCGCCTCTTGTAACTCCGTCGTCCCAGATTGTCGGCACACAGGCTGTGATGAACATTGTCGGCGGCGAGCGCTACAAGATGGTCACCAAGGAGACAAAGGATATCTTAAGCGGCAAGTATGGCGCAACCGTGAAGCCGTTTAATGAAGAAGTAAAGAAAAAATGCATCGGCGACGCAGAAGTCATCACCTGCCGTCCGGCAGATCTGATTCCGGATGAGCTGGATACCCTGCGCTCAGAGATGGCACAGTGGTCGGAGCAGGATGAGGATGTGCTGAGCTATGCGCTCTTCCCACAGGTAGCGGTAGACTTCTTCAAGTACAGACAGGCACAGGAGCAGAAGGTAGATCCGACCCTGGCAGACGAGAAGAATAAGGCTTATCCGGCATAAAGAATTTGATGATTACACCAGTTCTGGGAGGAGTGCGGTATGCCCTCAGAGACATACTGTATCGGAGGTGTCCGGTCTCACGCTGATAATCCCGGGAACACGCTCCGGCTGGTGTAATATATTTGTAACGATTCAGAGCAGTTCCTTGCACCTGGTGTGAGGAACGTATGAAAAGGTATCACATATATTTAAACAGAATGGTACACAGATTGTCTTTCTGTTCTGAAATAACGGATGAAGCAAAGGGAAATGTTATGAAGGATACAACACTCGTAGTCATGGCGGCTGGTATCGGCAGCCGTTTTGGCGGCGGCGGCGTAAAGCAGCTGACGTCATTTGGTCCGAGCGGCGAGATTATTATGGATTATTCCATCTATGATGCGATAGAGGCGGGCTTCAATAAGGTCGTATTTGTGATACGGCATTCGATGGAAAAGGATTTTCGGGAAATTATCGGAGACCGCATTGCAAAAAAGATACACGTAGAATACGCTTTTCAGGAACTCGAGGATATTCCGGAAGGCTTTGCCGTACCGGATGGAAGAGAAAAACCATGGGGAACCGGACAGGCTATTCTTGCCTGCCGTGAGGTCGTGCATGAGCCGTTTGCAGTCATCAATGCGGATGATTACTATGGAAAAGACACTTTCCGCAAGGTGCATGGTTTCCTGACCGGGGAGAGGGTGTCCGAGCCGTCTGTGTCTGGAAAATTTCAGTTTTGCATGGCTGGATTTGTCCTGAAAAATACACTCTCCGAACATGGAGGCGTGACGCGGGGCATCTGCCGCCTGAACGAGGCCGGTGAGCTGATCGAAATCCTTGAAACGAAAGATATCATAAAAACATTGGATGGCGCTGCCGTATATGCAGAAAATGCCAGCCTGATCCGTCTGAATCCGGATTCTCTGGTTTCCATGAACTTCTGGGGCTTCACACCGGATTTCATGGAGGAGCTCGAAACGGGTTTTCGCGGCTTTCTGGAGAATCTGCACGGGAATGAGAAGAAGGCGGAATTTCTTCTGCCGACCATCGCCGACCGGATGCTCAAGGAGAAACGGGTGAATATTACCGTTCTTCCCTCCAATGATAGGTGGTTTGGTGTGACATTCCGGGAAGACGTGCCGGTCGTGAAGGCATCCATTCAGGAACTGGTAGAAGCGGGGGCTTATCCGCAAAGCCTGTTCTAGGTTTTAGGGAGGAGAGCAGTGTGGCTCCTCCTGTTTTGGACTTCAGCGAGCCCGTAATTTTCATTTTAATGCTTTACAAACGGGAAATAATTTAGTAAAATATCTTTGCTGATTAAGGAGTAATCAGATGACTTGATCAGCGTTGCGGGGTATGGCGTAGCTTGGTAGCGCGCGCGGCTGGGGGCCGCGAGGTCGCAGGTTCAAATCCTGTTGCCCCGATTTTTGCTGTTGTTACTATTCACAGCCGTTTTAAAAGCACGCCAAGAACCCAGAGCCTTTTCTC
>JAJBUL010000325.1 GCA_020860365.1 Clostridiales bacterium
GATGGATGCGGCGGCGACTTCCAATGCGAGACCGAATCAAACAGTTTCCAGCAGGCCCTGCGCCGCGCCGCGAAGCACCGCAGCCCTGAAAAGCGTCGGCAAAGAAGCCGCAAAGGAGCTCGACGGTCCCTCCCAGATCGGCAGCTTTGCCGGTTCCGATACCGGCACCGGATTCCCCAGCGAAAGCACCCTCGCACAATCCTGGAACACCGATCTGGCACACCAGATGGGCCGCGCCATCGGCACAGAAGCCCTGCAGTACGGCATCAGCGGCTGGTATGCTCCCACCGCCAACCTCCACCGCACCCCGCTCGGCGGGCGAAACTACGAATACTTTTCCGAAGACAGTCTGCTGACCGGTGAATTCTGCGGCAGCGTCGTCGCCGGTTCTCTGGAAGCAGGCTGCTATTGCTATATTAAGCACTTCATCTGCAATGATCAGGAGAATGGTATCTACCGGGACGGCGTCTACCTCTGGATGACCGAACAAACGCTGCGCGAACTCTACCTTACCCCCTTCCAGATTGCCATCGAAGACTACGGCGCAACCGGAATCATGAGCTCCTACAGCCGCCTGGGAGCCGTCTGGAGCGGCGGCAGTGAAGCACTGCTGACCGGAATTCTGCGCGATGAATGGAACTTCCAGGGAGCCGTCATCACCGACTACAGCGACCACCACGCCTATATGAACGGCGACCAGATGCTCCGCGCAGGCGGCGACCTCTGGATGGACGGATACGGCGGCGCCTTCCAATGCGAGACCGAATCCAACAGTTTCCAGCAGGCCCTGCGCCGCGCCGCGAAGCACGTCCTCTACATGTATCTGAATGCCCGCGTCATCAACCGCGATTACGCCGCATCCATCGGAGACGAAAGCGCCTTGCGCCCGGTCGTGCAAAAAGGGGTCTCTCTCTGGAAAATCCTGATCTGGGCGCTGATCGCGGCAGATTTAGCTGGCATGCTGCCGGTATTTTTCCCGCGTCGCAATTCCGCCCCGGATGTGCCGCTCTTTCTTATTCACATCCAGCACCCTCCGCACATCCCGTGAAAGAGAGGGGTTGAGCCCTGGCAATATAGATACCATGTCCTTGTGTACCGTACTTTTACTAACGCCAAACTGTTTTGCCGCTTCCCTCACTGTCGCGTTATTCTCACTGATATAAACCGCAACCTTCAAAACACGCTCTTCTATGTAATCTTTCAAGAAGGTTCTCCTGAAATCATTGTTTTTAAAGTCTATTCAAAAAAAACGTATTTAATACATTCCGGTCGCAAAATCCGTAACCAGGATCGCCGGGAAGCGTCAATCCTCCCGCGAAGAAAGATACTCCGCATACGCAATCAGGCTCTTCAGGTCCTCTTCGCTCAAACGACTCATAATTTCGAGTATGTGATTTTGATCCGCATTAAGCTCCGGATCCGGCTGGAAACCGATATCTTCAAAAAACTCCGAAAGCGTTATATTGAATCCCATACAGAGCTTTTCCAGGGTCGTAACCGCCGGAGCTTTCAGACCTTTGACATATCTTGAAATACTGATTGACGGTACGCCAGAGCGCTGTGCCAGGCGATATCTCGACATATGCTTTTTCTTACAGAGTTCCTGAATTCTCGGCCCTATGTAATCAGTAACCGAAACGCAGGCCGCTGGCGCCGCCTCTTCCTGACTGGGGATCGTTGTGTTTGCAGCTTCCTTTTCACTCATACAGGTGTCCCTCCCTTTCTAAATAATCGGGATCATTGTACCTGTAATAGTGATTATTTATTAGACTGTTTCCGGGCTGCTAATAGTAGCTTGTTGGCTACTATTCTTCCATCTGAAAAGCTGCCCGCTTACTCTGTGCTTTTGGGAATTTCCGTACAGAACGGATAAATCAGAGACAATACGATCTCGTCACTGCCCTTGCGCAAAATACTGATACTCTCCGCTTCCATCATCAAAGTCAGGAGCGCTGTACGCATCTCATCCGGTGAAGACGGCAAAATCATCAGGCAGTCGGCGCTCATATCAATCCTGCCAAAAAAATTCTCCGTATCCACGGTGATATCCATCGGAGCCAATTCAGCAAATGCAAGCGCCATTTTCGTCAAAGCCTGAAAACGATCCAGCTTTTCCTGTTGAATCACCTGATAATTCTGTTTTTTTCTCGTTCTCCGCTTTTTCTTCAATCTGCTGCGCCTCTCGCTCAAGCCGCTGTAAATCCTCTCTACCGGATACCCCAGACGCGTCCCCCTCTTCCTCACTTTCCATGCTGCGCCAAAAAGCTGCTTCCTCTGTGTAAAAACTTTTCTCGATTCTCATCTCTTTCTCCTCTCTTTTCCTATTTATTAACAAATCAGAACAGCGAGCCGCAGTCCTGAACTGTTACACCGATTTATGCCAGTTCCACAAAGCTGCTTTTCATACTGATTCCCCGATAACCGGCAGGGTCTTTGTGCGCTACAGGCTTACAGTATGTAGTCTACCAGAGTCGCCCACTTTCTGCAATCATAATGTATGCTGAGATTACGGAAAAAAACCGTAATTCGATCAGAAAAGAGGAATCATATGAAACCAAAAGCGTTTGACAAAAGCCTGCTCGGAGAACGAATCAGAGAAGTCAGAAAAAAATGC
>JAJBUL010000109.1 GCA_020860365.1 Clostridiales bacterium
AAATGAGTGACAAGTAAGTCAATCTATAAGTGGACAAGAGAGCTGCTCATTAACATTATTATCTTAAACGTCCGGGAACGGCTACTTTCCAGTCTGTAATTCTGGCAGGTGTATATGATGTCAGAAATATTAAGAGAAAGATTCGTCCAGATGGGGAACATAAGACAAACAGCCCCTGGAACATCGCGGCTAAATTCCGCGTTGACATGAGTTTTTCCGCAGATGAGATCAGTGAGATGCTGAAAGAATATGAGGCGGATTATCACACTGGCATGGATAGAACTAGGATTTCGCAGCTCATCTATGATTACACTTCGGGATATCCGGTTCTTGTATCCGGACTGTGCAAATTACTGGATGAGGAAATCGTCGGGACAGAAGCGTTTCCGAACAAAAGTGTTGCGTGGACAGCGGAAGGAGTGAACGAGGCGGTAAAGATTCTGCTGACCGAGCAAAATGCCCTGTTTGAGTCTCTGTGGGACAAGCTGAATCAGTATCCTGAAATGCGGGGACGCATCTATGATCTTTTATTCAGGGGTGAGCCGATTCCTTTCAATATAGACGACCCGGTGACGAATCTGCTTCATATGTTTGGTTTTGTCAAAAATGAGGGCGGCACAATGCAGGTCGCAAACCGGATTTTTGAAACACGGCTTTATAACTACTTCCTGATGACGGCAGAAGCGTCCAAAACGGAAATGTTCCGGTTGGGCTCTGATGAGAAGAATCAGTTCGTAGCGGATGGTCATCTCGATGTGGAGCATTTGCTGGAAAAATTTGTTGAATACTTCAACGACATATATGGTGATCAGGATCAGAAGTTTGTAGAAGAGGACGGGCGCCGCTACTTCATGCTGTTCTTAAAGCCGATTATCAACGGCACGGGCAATTATTATGTGGAAGCGCGCACCAGAAACCGAAAGCAGACGGATCTGATCATTGATTATCGCGGGGAGCAATTTGTAATAGAACTCAAAATATGGCGTGGCAATGCTTACAATGAGCGCGGTGAAGAACAGCTGGCGGAATATCTTGAATATTTTCACCTGAAAAAGGGTTATATGCTCAGTTTTAATTTCAATAAGAAGAAAGAGATTGGCGTAAAAAGAATATCTCTGGGCGATAAAATACTGATTGAAGCGGTGGTATAGATCAAACTTATCTTAAGATGTGGCGAAGAAAGACCGGGAGGTGGTAAATGTATACACGGGGTCAGGCACCTCTAAGGACAGAAAAATCAGAAAAAAGGTAACACCTCAAACTGAAGGATAAGGTCAAAAACCCCGACTGGTACAGATATACGGTATAGGATGACTGTAATATCCGCCCCATGTTACTGATGTAATTTCCTGCATTAAAGCAGGGGAATCCGGCTGGCCGCCACAGGCTCTCCAGCAAGAACTTCCAGTACAGGCATTAAATTGCTCGATAGAAGGCACAAAGTGTCAGAGCTATTCTTTAATCGCATGGTTGCCTGACATCGATTGAAGGCGTTAAACGGACGGATATTTAATTCACTAAAGGTCGGTGCAATTTTACCAGCCGACAAGGTGGCTATATTTAACTGGCAGACTTTATTAACCGGGCAAGTAGTTCTGGTCGATGTATTTCTTTCTGCAACCACCTGTCCGGGATGCAGTCGCGCAGGATTTGCCAGGCACCCTTTACAGATGCCTCAGAATCGTATATCGAAACTACCGGCATCCGGTGAAGCGGTTTCCATGATAGCGGAATCACGGTTTCCTTAAGACCGGAGAGACGGTTTCCACTACATTGGAACAGCGGTTTCCAATCGCTGGACTGCCGGTGTAAAATCAGCCAGAATATTCACCCAACAGCAGGGAAGCATCCGGAAAAAATCCGGGCGGCCAGCCAGGGCATGAAGGATACTGCCGGAAGCAGCATAAGGTGAACGGGGATTCTGTATTTCTCCCTGCGCCGCCGGAAATCACAGGAAATCCGGATTATTACCGCATAAAAGGGGAACATGGAACCGTCCATAAGCAGGCTGTAGGCATTACCCTGACCGTAAAGGTGGACAATTATTATGTTTATGTATACAGGAACCGAAAAACAGGGGCCAGGTACCATGTGCCATTTCCGTCAAATGTCCAGCTGGAAGTCAACTATGACGAGAGCGTGAAAGCATTTATTTTCCTGATGAAGAACCACCTGAACGTATCGGAGGCTAAAATCAGCGAATTCCTGTGCGAAATGACCGGCGGGGAAATCAAAGTCTCCAGAGGAATGATCAGCCACATGAACAAAGAGTTCTCGCAAAAAAGTGAACAGGAACAGAAAGAGATTTTTGCGACGCTTGTAACTTCGGAGGTAATGCATACAGACCTGACTACAGCACGTCTGAATGGGATACTCAAAAATATCGTTGTATGTACGAACGGGACCGAAACGCTCTATTTTTACAGGGATAAAAAAGGGGATGCCGCATTCAAAGGAACGCCGGTGGAGTTCTTTCAAAACACGCTTATCCATGACCATGATAAAACCATGTACCATTTTGGAAGCTAGCACCAGGAATGCAATGCGCATCACCTTCGTTATTTAAAGGGTGCAATGGAAAACGAGC
>JAJBUL010000106.1 GCA_020860365.1 Clostridiales bacterium
AAGTAATATTATTCATTGGTTTTACTGATTACATAAGATTATTTTTTCTATAAATCTGCCAGGAATACAAGAACGGCAGTACGACTGCCACCACAATCGTACCAAACAAAACCGGCACCAAAACCCCACCCGGCAGAAAAATCGAAAGCAAAAGTACCAGTCCGTCAATCACCCATACTTTTCCGGCAAAACGGTGCGTCTGGTTCCAGTTCTCTTCATTATTTAATGTCCAGGAAAACCGAATTCCAATGGTTCGATTCTGTTTTATTTTCGGGAAATAATTCCCCAGAAATAAAAACAGCAGTCCCATCATAACCGAGCAAACCGTAAGTACATGAAACTCTTTTTCCAATGCCGCGGCATAGATCATCCCATTCGTGAACAAAGACACAAGCGGGATAATCCAGAACACCATGCCGAGTACCTTTTTATTCTGATCCTTCTGTTTTGCGTCTCCGGCAGTAGCAAGCAGACAGAAAAAATGCGTGATCAGCAGAAATACGGGGATTCCAAAAACCGCAAACGCCTTTGAACTGAATCCATCCGGTGTTTTACTGGTACTCCAGTGCGTCGCCATCTGATCCGGCAGGCGGTTCCACAGAAGAAGTCCCGCCAGAACCGGAAGCAAAATCACAATTGAGGATAAAATTACCGTTCGTCTGTTACTTTTAAGCATACCTGATTCCTCCCTTAACTCCTTTGATTTCTTATTATCATGCCATATATCGTTTTCATAAAGCTACTTTTCATCGCAGCCATTACCTCCCATCAGGTCAGTCATCCACAGCAGCGTCTCCTCCAAAACGGAGGTATTGATCTCGTAATAAATGAACTTTCCTTCCCGCTTATCCCGAACCAGATCCGCATCCTTCAGCACCGAAAGGTGCCTGGAAATAGATGCGGCGGTTACGGGAAAGTGTTCGGTAATCTCTCCGGCTGACATTCTGCCTCCTTTGAGTAAATTCAGGATTTCACGGCGAGTCGGATCCGCCAGAGCCTTTAATGTTTCCTGTAAACCCAATGCCTTCCCTCCTTTTACATTTAACTTAATTGTTAAATGAACTTATCATATCTCTATTATTTTGTCAAGCCATTTTTTTAAGTTAGTATTCCGTTACTGGTCACAACCCGACCACGCATTTGCTGCGGGTTCGGGGTTAAAAACGTAGTGGCAGCAAGCATCCCTCTGACCGGAATAACTGGAAAAACAGGTTGCTTCCACCCCTGTTTTCGGAGTATAATTATGTCAATTATCACTGAACTGCAAGCTGTCTTTGTTTCAGAGATTCGAATATATTTAAACGAACCTGGTGCATCGGTACAAGCCGGAAAGGAGGAGGAACGCCTGTGATTCGCATTGCGATTGCGGAAGATATGGAGCCGGAACGGCGGCGTCTGGCTGAATATATCCGTCGATATGAGGAAACACACGATGAAACTTTTCAGATCTCCTTCTTTCCGGACGGTTTTTCTCTGGTCGAGGAGTACCCGAAGGACTGTGACATCCTGTTCCTCGATATTGAAATGAAGCCGATGAATGGGATGGATGCCGCGAAAGCGATCCGGACGGTGGATGAAAATGTGATCATTATTTTCATCACGAACCTGGTGCAGTACGTTCTGGAAGGCTACACCGTAAACGCGCTGAATTTTATCATAAAACCGGTGAATTACGAGACGTTCGCCGCGGAGCTGACCCGTGCGCTTGGGGTGCTCGTGAAGCGCATACCCCATTTTCTAACTGTTAAAAACCGCGAAGGCACCTCCCTACTCGATATCCGTGACATTACTTATGTGGAGACTTCGCTTCATAAAACGGTTATTCATACGCGTACGCGTGAAATCCCGTCCGGCGAGACGATGAATGCCCTGGAGAACAGGCTGGCGGAGTTTCCTTTTTTCCGCTGCCATACCGCCTATCTGGTTAACCTGAACTACGTGGACCGGTTTCAGGGGTGTGACGTCTGGGTCGCCGGAACACAGCTGGCGATCAGCCGCCACCGGAGGAAGGAATTTCTGGAAGCGCTGGCGGAATATGTAGGAGGATTGTCGTAATGAATCAGATTTTCACCTGGATCGAAGCTCTTTTTCCATCCTTCCTGATGGCGCTGACGGATCAGCTGGGCTGTGTGTTTTTTCTGAGCTCCTCCTCGCTGAACCGACCTGCTGTATCTCCCTTCCATCCCTCTGTGAAACAAAAACCCAATCAGAAAGCACCGGCACACAGGTCTTTCTCGCTCCAGAACTGCCGGGGCAGTCTTTTTCTGATTTTCAGCGTTTTTCTGGCTGTCCCATTCCAGCGCGGGGGCTACTGGGATCCCGGCACATATGGCACTGTCGCTGTCAAAATGGTCTTTTTTCTGGCTTTCATCTGGCTGTGGACACAAGACTATATCCTTGTCTGCCTGTATGAGATGATGGTATATTTTCTGATCAGTGACTGTCTGCGCGCTTTGTCCGCTTTTATCTCTCAGAGTCTGCTGCACTATGATCTGTTTCTGGAAGGCTCGCTGGTAAAGCTGATTGGCGCCAATATGGCAGAAGCCGCTGTTCTGTTTCTGACCGTCTGGATCGTACGGCAGTTTATGGAAAAAAGCGGCCGTCCGGTGCTGTGCCCCGGGCATATCCCGGTATTGGCCGTCTCTCTGCTTCCGTATCTGTTCATCCGCGGCATTACGATCTGGCTGCCGGTAGCAAATGAAGAGCTCACCGCTGAAATTCCGATTATGATGTTAATCACGCTTCTGGGCGGTCTGCTGCTTCTGATTGGAAATGTGACTGCGGTTTCCTCTGAGCGTCATACCGCCGAGCTGCACCAGCTGGAGCAGATGCTTTTTGTCCAGCACGCACAGTATTCGCAGTCAAAGGAAGTGGCCGACCGGGTCAACCGCCAGTATCATGACCTGAAAAATACACTTCTTTACATACAAAACTGTACGGATCAGGAACAGATTCGCCAGGCGCTTGGAAAAATGCTGGCGCAGATCCGCCCATATGAAACAGAACTGAATACCGGCAATCAGGCTGTGAATGTGATTTTGAATCAGAAGCTCGCCCTCTGCCAGGAAAATCACATTCGCTGTGTGCCTTATATTGATGGAAGTTTGCTGGATTTCATGGATCCTCTGGATATCTGTACGATCCTCGGAAACGCCCTGGACAACGCCATCGAAGCCTGTCTGAAAATTGCGGATGAACAAAAAAGACAGATCCGCATCCGGATATCCCTGAAGAATCAGATGCTGAGCCTGCACGTTGAAAACAGCTGTGAAGCACTCCCAAAAGAGCAGGACGGGCAGCTGCTGACGGATAAGCCTGACGCCTCCGCACATGGGTTTGGCATGCGCAGTATCCGGCATACAGCGGAAAAATACGGCGGACAGCTCTCCTATCGAGTCACAGATGGACAGTTTGTGCTGGATCTGCTGCTGCCGGTTTCTGATATAAAAACAGCCGCAGGATGATTTCATGACCAATTAGTCGCGATTTTGTACCAGTTGGTCGTTAAATCTCTTTTTTATCTTTTTGTCTGTTATAATCTTCACACAATTGATCAGAGATTTTCTTCCTGCTATTTAAAAACAGCAGGAAAAATCCGATTTGATTTATTTCCAGACAGGAGGATTTTTACCATGAAAAACACAAAAAATAAGCTTTCCCGCCGCGATTTTATCCGCAGCGCGGGCGCAGGTGCAGCGACACTGGCCGCTTCGGGACTTTTCGGAGGCATCGCTCATGCGGAAGAAAGCGCTGTAGCAGCTTCCGGTGAGGCAATTTACACACCGGGAACATATACCGCCAGCGCGACCGGTATGGGTACCGTCACGGTTACCATAACCTTTGATGAAACCAGCATCACAGATGTAGTTGTTGACGTTTCCAATGAGACGGAAAACATCGGCCAGCTGTATGGTGAGACGCTTCAGGAAGCGCTCCTCGCAGCACAGTCTGCTGATATTGATGGTGTCAGCGGAGCAACCCTGACTTCAGATGCTGTCAAAGAAGCAGCAGCTAACTGTATCGCGCAGGCAATGGGCGTGGCAGTGGAATCGGCCGACGAAGCGGACACCGACAGCAGCGATCCGTACATCGGAACCGATGAGGAAGGAAATACCGTTTACTATTCCATGCGCCGCAGCTGGGTCGGCGAGGCTCCGACTTTCAGCGAGAGTGAGATCGCGGGCGAATATTCCGCGGACGTCATTATCATCGGCGCTAACTATTCCGGCGCTAACTGCTTCCGTATGGCATGCGAACAGGGCGCAACGTGTATCGTACTGGATTCCCAGTCTGAGGATTCTTTTGAAGCTTATGGCGGTCAGCTCGGCCATTTCAATTCCCAGTGGCAGGAAGACGTTCTGGGGGTTCCGAAGGATTACTTTGACCCGGTTGATTTCATCGAGAGCTATCAGCTGCAAAGTGCGGGACGCGCACAGCCGGATCTGATCAGCAAGTGGGCAAAGAGAAATGGTGAACTAGTAGACTGGATGACAGAACTCTATGACGACATCGCTGAAATCACCGGTGAAGACACCATTGAACCGGATAGTGATTACAGCTATAAAAAAGGCTTCTTCATGACCTATCCAGCTGTTATTAATCTTGGTTCCGGCAGCATGTCCAGCTCCGGAGAGTTCTGTACAAAGACCGTGCAGGCCGGCCTGGAAGCAAGCCCGGATTCACAGGCATTTTATAACATGACCGCCAAGGTTTTGATCAAGGATGGCGACACCGTCTGCGGCGTGATCGCACAGAGTCTGGAAGACGATCAGTATTACCGTTTCATGGCCAAGAAGGGCGTCGTGCTGGCGACCGGCGATTTCAGCGCGAACTCCGATATGTACCGTTCTCTGTGTACCGAGGTGCAGGAGTGCAATCCTTACACGGAGCTGACCGGTTCCGGACGTGACGGCTACGGACACCGCATGGGCATCTGGGCCGGCGGCGTTATGGAGATCGGTCCGAGAGCCGCAATGGGCGGCGCAACCTCTGCGCTTCCGATGGGCTTCTTCGGCGCGGCCAGCGGTCTGTGGATCAACAAATACGGCAAGCGCTACTGCAACGAAGCGTTCGGCGTTCCGTTTGTAGCCGGCTGCCAGAGCGCGCGTCAGCCGATCGACAGTTCTATCATTCAGGTATGGGATGAGGGGCACTGGAGAGAATTCGCGCAGAATCAGGCGCTCGGTCATTTCAATGCTTCTGATATTTCCGATGCAAAGATGGACGAGTATGCCGCAACTCTGGAGGAAGTAAAAGCGGCGGGCGCGGAAGGTCTCAATAACGTTTACTGCGCGGACACCCTCGAGGAATTGGCTTCCTATCTCGGCTTTGAAGGCGAATATGCAGAGAACTTTGTAAACGCAGTGGAAACCTATGATGCCTACGCAGAAGCAGGCAAAGATGAGGATTACGCAAAACCGGCTGATATGATGTTCCGCATCAGTGATGGACCGTTCTACGCAGAGAAGCTGGACCGCAACGCAAACATCGTCCTCGTTACTCTGTCCGGTCTCTTCGTAGACGGCAACCAGCAGGTACTGAATCAGAAGTTCGAGCCGATCCCCGGCCTGTTCGCGACCGGCAATGCCTCCGGCGGCCGTTTCCCGCTGCAGTACACCGCTCCGATGAACGGCATCAGCATCGGCTTCGCTACCGTATTCGGCGCACTGCTCGGCGAATACCTGGGTCAGAGCGCACCAGAGGTATCGACCGGTGATTCTGCTACCTCCGCGACAGGAACTGTAGATTAATTAGTAACTGTGAAGGTACTGAACAGTTACATTAATTATAGTTACCATATGGGAAAAGACTGATGGATAAGCGAAATTTATTACTATACATAGACATTCCATTCTGCCCGGTTCACTGCAAACACTGCGGTAAAATCGCCTGTGCCCCAAACTCCGATCTGCGGCATGCGTACGCACAGGCGCTTCGAAAGGAAATCGCTGCCTCCGCAGACAGCCTCCCGGATTATGAGATTTCCGCCGTCTACATCGGCGGTGGAATTCCCGGGCATATGATGGACGAAGAGTTGGGTGAACTGCTTAAAGACCTTTCTTCGTGGTATAATATTGCCCCAGATGCGGAAATCACATTGAAGGTGCATCCCGGCATGGTCAGTGTCGAGACACTGAATGCCTGCCGCCGCGGCCACGTCACCAGGCTCAGCATGGAATACGTGACACATAATTCCTTCGAATCTGAAATGCTCGGACGTTTTTTAAGCCCATCCGCCATGGATGTCACCCATATGATTCTCGGGGGCAGCAGGCTTGACCTGAGCTTTGACATCATCGCCGGGCTTCCCGGACAGACACGGACTTCCCTGCTGGAGAGCATAAAAAAGGCGCTCTCCTATAGAGCGTCTCACTTTTCCCTCTATCCGTTCGTGCTGACGCCTGGAACGGAACTGGCAGAGGAATATACCGCAAAACAGGGTTCTGCAGCCGTGGAAAAGCTGGGAACTGATGATACACAGGCAAAAGACGCAGCAGATCATCCAGGCCATTCCTTGTCTCGGGAGAATCCGCGCAAACGCATTCCAGATCCGGAAGAAGTGACCGCCTGGCTTGCAGATGTGAAAGATTACCTGACTTCTCAGGACTTTACGGAATACCTTCCGGGTCGATTCGCCCTTTCCGGGAAAGAATGCCGGTATTTTATGCTTGAATCCGGCGGATGTGAATCTCTCGCTTTCGGACTCGGCGCAGAAAGCGCTTTCGACGGTGTGCGCTCAAAAAACACGGCCAGTCTGAAAAAGTATTTGCAATACTCAGACCAGCCAGAGAAAATCATTTGCCATATGGAGCCGATCATTTAGCTGGAAAGCTTTCCGTATAACACTCATGATCCTGCCTATATTCCTTATGGACAAATAGGCAGGATTTTATGGCATAATAGACCGCCTCCAGAACATCGCAGACAATGAAAGCATAAGTCCCGAAAACAATAACACATCACTCAAACAGATTTTTCAGTGTCAGAAGCCCCGTCCCTTCTTTGGCCGCGCGCTCCTGCACTGGAAGCGTATATCCGCTTTTGCTGATAAACAGGAAATGCTTCTTCATATTTTCCGGAAATGCCTTTGCCGCTGTCAGCAAATCCTCATACTCTTCCATCGGCATAGGGCGATTCGTAAATTTGCACTCACAGAATATACCTTCCGTCTTTTTCTTATTCAAAGCCAGAATATCCACATCATCCTGAGCCCTGATGACAGGATTGTTCCCCCACCATTTCCCAATATATGCCGGAACAAAAGGAAGCTTTCTTTGTCTGGCCTGCCGCATCAGATATTGCCTGCAAATATCCTCAAATGCCAATCCCATGAAGTCCGAAATATCGTCCATAATTTCCGCTGCCGCATCTTTCGTCCCCAATAAATCATAATAGCTCTTGTTAGAAAAAATATAGTGGTACCAGAAACGGTAAAACGGATCCGTCAGAGCATAAATCGTTTTTTTGCTTCCTTCCGGTTCCCCGCATGGCACTCTCCTTTCCACCAGTCGGATTGAGAGAAGTGTGGAAATATATTTGCTGCACTTGCTCTTATCCTCATGAATGGCATCTGCAATCTCTGTCACCTTATTGCAGCCTCTGGCAATCACTTCCAGGATGCTATTGTAAACCCCTGGTTCACGCAATTCCATTCGCAGCAACATCATCGGTTCATCATACAAAAAGGCGCCGTTTCGCACAACCTCTCTCTCCAGATTCTCCTGAATTGTATACTCCGACGAAAATGCATTTAAATATCGGGGAATTCCTCCCAAAATACCATAGGCAACCAGCTGATCTTCAAAAGAGTACTTTGGGAAAAAAAGAGCAGCATCCAGGTAGTCAAACGGCAGAACCTCCAATGTGGCTGTTGCCCTTCCATATAGAGGACTCTCATATCCCATGACATCATTTACCATAAAACTCACACTGGATCCGCATAGGATCAGGAGAATATTCAGATCCTTCCATAGATGGTCAATCTCATGCTGAAGAATACTTTTTACAGAAGGATTCGGCCCAGCCATAAATGGAAATTCATCAATAATCAGAACTGTTTTCTCTTTTCCTGTCCTCCTGGATATATAAGAAAAAGCATCCTCCCATGACAGAAAAGGAGCAAGAATCTGTCGATCAAAGTATCTCTGGATCGTTCCGGAAAAATCCTGCAGGTTCAAACTGTCATTCTTTTCCTGTGCGGAATAAAATATAACATCATGCCGGGCAGAAAACTCCTGGAGGATCGTTGTTTTCCCCACTCTGCGTCTTCCATACATCACCAGGAATTCAAAGTGTTTACTCGCATAAAGCTGCTCAAGCTGTTCCAGTTCACTTTCTCTTCCAATCAAATCCATATCCTCCGTTTTTCGCAATGGTTCATGTCTGCTCTTTACTCATGCTCTAAAAATAGTATACTCATAAGTAGTATACTTTAGATTCAACAAAAATGCAATCGTAAAATTATGCCCCATGTGCATTCACACATAGGGCATATTATACTGCTTTTTTATAACAATTCAAACTAACACCTACTGCTTCACACTCAGCCTTACCAGCGCCCGCTGCAGCTTCGCGGTGGCATTCGCATATTCCTGATCGGTCAGCCCCTGCCTTGCCAGGCGTTCTTCGGCGCGTCGTTTCGCATCCTCGGCGCGGTTTTTGTCGATGTCTTCCTTCCACTCCCAGGTGGTGGCAAGGACACGGCAGGTACCATTCATGACAGAGAGCATACCGCCAATACAGGCAGCATACCGCGTGGTACCATCCCCAAAAACGACGTGCGCCTCTCCCATACCGATCGCTGTACAATAATTACAATGACCCGCGAGGATCGCCAGGTCGCCCGTAATGGTTCTGCATACGACGCGCTCGGCGTCCCCCTCAAAAAGCAGGCCGTCCGGCGTTCCGATTTTTAATGGAAAACTACTCATGGCCTCTGCCTCCTTTTACAGGTTCTTCGCCTTCTCAAACACGTCGTCAATCGTGCCGGCAAACAGGAAACAGCTCTCAGGAATCTCATCGCACTCGCCGTTCAGGATCATACGGAAGCCGCGCAGAGTTTCCTTGAGCGGCACGTACTGACCGGGCAAACCGGTAAACTGCTCCGCCACGGAGAAGCTCTGTGACAGGAAACGCTGTACCTTGCGGGCGCGGTTTACCGTCATTTTATCTTCCTCAGAAAGCTCGTCCATACCCATGATGGCGATGATATCCTGCAGCTCTTTGTAACGCTGCAGCACCATCTGCACCGCCTTCGCAATCTCATAATGCTCGCTGCCTACCACCTCCGGTGAGAGGATACGGCTTGTAGAATCCAGCGGATCCACGGCCGGATAGATACCCTGGCTGGCAATATCACGGGAAAGTACCGTGGTCGCATCCAGATGCGTGAATGTCGTCGCCGGTGCCGGGTCTGTCAGGTCATCCGCCGGTACATAAACTGCCTGTACGGATGTGATGGAACCCTTTCTCGTCGATGTGATACGCTCCTGCAGCTCGCCCATTTCCGTCGCCAGCGTCGGCTGATAACCTACCGCGGACGGCATACGGCCGAGAAGCGCGGACACCTCAGAGCCCGCCTGGGTGAAACGGAAAATATTGTCAATGAAAAGCAGTACGTCCTGGTTCTTGACATCACGGAAATATTCCGCGATGGTCAGACCAGAAAGGCCGACACGCATACGAGCTCCCGGCGGCTCGTTCATCTGTCCATAGACCAGCGCAGTCTTATTGATAACGCCGCTCTCCTTCATTTCGTTGTAAAGGTCGTTGCCTTCACGAGTACGCTCACCTACGCCGGTAAATACAGATAACCCGCCATGAGCCGTAGCCACATTGTGGATCAGCTCCATGATCAGGACCGTTTTGCCTACGCCTGCACCGCCGAACAGACCGATCTTGCCGCCCTTCGCATATGGGCAGATCAGGTCTACGACCTTAATACCGGTCTCCAGAATCTCCGTCGCAGGGGTCTGCTCCTCATAAGAAGGCGCCGGACGGTGAATCGACCAGTGTTCTTTTGTGTCTACCGGCGGCATCTCATCCACCGGCTCGCCGAGCAGGTTCAACACTCTGCCCAGACATTCCTCGCCCACCGGTACCGAAATCGGAGCACCGGTGTCAACAGCCTTTGTGCCACGCACCAGACCATCGGTTGAGCTCATCGCAATGCAGCGAACCGTATTGTCGCCAATCTCCTGCGCGACCTCTGCGATCAGCTTTTTGCCATTATTATCAATCTCAATCGCGTTCAGCAGTGCGGGCAGCTGATCCTGCGGATAGCGGATATCCAGGACAGGGCCGATTACCTGCACTACTTCGCCAATGTGTTTGTCACTCATTCCTATTCCTCCAAAACATGTCATCAGACCGACAGGACTGATGACGCAGGCCGCGCCATTGCCGCCAGGCAATTTTCATTGCGCGGCTCTCAGCACTTGTCCATGAGCCGCGCAGCGCGTCGTGGACGCAGGCCGCGCCATTGCCGTCAGGCAATTCCATTGCGCGGCTCTCAACCAACACCTTCCGCGCCCGCAACAATCTCGGTAATCTCTGTCGTAATGCTGCTCTGACGAGCACGGTTGTAGCTCAGGTTCAGCTTCTCGATCATTTCCTCTGCATTGCTCGTCGCCGCTTCCATCGCATTGCGCCGCGCCGCCAGCTCACTTGCCACCGCGTCACACACGCCGCCATAGATAAAGCCACCCAGATATTCGGGAACGATTGCATCAAACACCTCCGAGCTGTCCGGCTCATAGAGGATCAGATCACGAACAACTCTCTTCTGTTCACCGCCGGAACCCGCATTCTGTCCCATTCCGTCTGGCGCAGCAACACCAGAAACATCATTTAGGGTACTCTCCAGATCCGTAAGCGGCAGCATCGGATATACCTCTGGACGCTGCGACAGCATGGATACAAACTCTGTGTAGCACAGCTCGATATGGCCAAATCTTCCTTCCCGATATTCCCGGCAAAGGAGCCTTGCAATCTCAAAACAATCCGCCACGGAAATATTCGCAACGGTCGCAAATTCTTCTGTCAGAATCTCGACCTTTCTGCGCTGAAAATATTCCACAGCCTTTTTCCCGATCGGCAGCACAACATAATCCCTGTTATCTCCGGCAGCCGCTTCCAGCGCCTTGAACAAATTGGAATTGTAGCCGCCCGCAAGTCCGCGGTCGCCCGCGATCACGACATAGCAACAGCGCTCATTCGATGACGTTTTCGCGTAAACAGAAGAAAAATCCGTATTCCCTTCCGCGATGTCAACCAGCGTCTGGTGCAGCTCGCGAAAATAAGGGCGGCACTGATCAGAGCGCTCCTTCGCCCTGCGCAGCTTGGAGGATGCCACAAGCTCCATCGCCTTGGTAATCTGCATCGTGCTCTGAACACTTTTGATTCGCAGCTTTACCGCTTTCATATTTGCAGCCATCTTGTTCCTCCTCTCTGATAAAAGTAGATCGTAATATACGTTTTCGTATATGTTTCGCAGCAGATACGAAGTACTGTCTTAATTACAGTCAATCTACTTACCAGGTTTCGTACTGAGGAACTGATCGGTATAATCCTGCAGCGCCTGTCTCAGGTTTGCTTCGGTATCTTCATCCAGCTTGCCGGTCTCCCGGATGGCCTGCATTGCCGCGGCACCCTGCGCATTTGTATCGAGGAACGGATACAGTCCCGCCTCATAGGCGCGTACATCACCAGTATCAACACCTGCCAGATAGCCCTTGGTCACTGCGTAAATAATCGCGATCTGTTTTTCCACCGGAATCGGTGAGTTCTGATTCTGCTTCAGAATCTCCACAATACGGGCACCCTGATCCAGACGGGACTTGGTGTCTGCATCCAGATCGGAACCAAACTGCGCGAAGCTCTGCAGCTCACGATACTGAGAATAAATCAGCTTCAGCGTACCGGCTACCTTTTTCATTGCCTTAATCTGGGCGTTGCCACCGACACGGGAAACCGAAATACCCGGATTTACCGCCGGCATAATGCCAGAGTGGAACATCTCTGTCTCCAGGAAAATCTGGCCGTCTGTAATGGAAATTACGTTCGTCGGGATGTAAGCGGATACATCACCCGCCTGTGTCTCGATGATCGGCAGCGCGGTCAGTGAACCGCCGCCATGCGCTTTATCCATCTTTGCGGCACGCTCCAGAAGTCTGGAATGCAGATAAAATACATCGCCGGGATACGCCTCACGTCCTGGCGGCCTGCGGATCAGCAGAGAAAGTGCACGGTAAGCCACCGCGTGCTTACTCAGGTCATCGTAAATGATCAGCACATGTTTCCCCTGCTGCATAAAATATTCGCCCATCGCGCATCCCGAATAAGGTGCAATATACTGCAGCGGACTCGCCTCAGATGCGGTCGCCGCCACAATAATGGTATAATCCATCGCTCCATTTCTGGAGAGGTTCTCAGACAATGCGGCTACCGTCGACCGCTTCTGTCCAATCGCCACATAAATACAGATAACATCCTTGCCTTTTTGGTTAATAATGGTATCGGTCGCAATCGTCGTCTTACCGGTCTGACGATCGCCAATGATCAGCTCACGCTGCCCACGGCCAATCGGAATCATGGAGTCAATCGCCTTGATCCCAGTCTGCAGCGGCTCAAATACCGGCTGCCGGTCACAGATACCAGGTGCCTGGTTCTCAATCGCGCGATATTCGCTGGCCGTGATCGGCCCTGCACCGTCAATCGGCTGTCCGAGTGCATTGACTACCCGGCCAATCATTGCCTCTCCCACAGGCACAGACACAACCTTGCCAGTGCGTTTTACGGTCTGTCCTTCCTGAATCTTTTCGCCTGAACCAAATAAAACGATTGAGACACTATTCTCCTCGAGATTCTGTGCCATGCCAAAGCTGCCGTCCTCAAACTCCAGCAATTCTCCGGCCATACACTTCGCCAGTCCGCTGGCTCTGGCAATTCCATCCCCGACCAGCAGAACCGTACCTGTCTCGTCCTGATGGATCGCATTCTCGTAATATTTGATCTGGCTTCGGATGACCTTAGTGATTTCTTCAGGTTTTAATTGCATGGTCTTATCCATCCTTACCCGAATGCAGCTACCCTGGCTTCTCACGAAAAATGCGGAAGTCCATTCCGAATAACCACACTCAAACTACTAATTAATATGCGTCATTTTACCATAACAATTCAAAACAGCATTAAACAGAAAAGACGTACTACAGTCTGCTGTTCTGAATAGCCGCTTTTTCACTCGATTTCTTTAGATCACAACATCCGCAAGCTTCCGGGAAATACCGGACATGCGCCCCTGCACTGTACCATCAAGCTGTTTTCCTTCCAGCTCCACACGCAGGCCTGCTACAACCGCAGGGTCAATTTTCTGCGTCAGTACAACCGTCTTTCCGCTCTTCTTTTCCAGCTTTTCTTTTAAAGCCGCCGCCTGCACGTCCGTCAGCGCAACTGCGCTCGTGACTACCGCTTCGGCAATGTTATGATCTGCATTGTAGCGCCGCGTGTATTCCTCGCAGCAGCCTGAATACTCCCGCAAGATTCCTTTCTCACACAGCAGCTTCAAAAAGCTTACCAGATACCGCTCCGCCCGATTCCCAAATGCGGTCTCGATCAGCCCAATCCGCTCGTCCTTCGCAATCGAAGGCTCACAGAGCAGCGCCAGGTAATCCGGATTGTCCTGAAACAAATCCTTCACCGCAAGCATCTGTTCACGAATCGTATCCGTAAGCGTCTCCTCGGCAGCAAGCTCATACAGGCTGCCGCCATATACTCTGGCAGTCTGTGTCATGCGCTCTCTCCTACACTTGCTATAAATTCATCAATCAGCTTTGCGTGATCCTCTTCGCTGACCTCCCGCTCGATCACCTTGCCGGCAATCTCCACGGCCATGCTTCCAATCTCATCCTTGATCTCATTGACCTCTTTGCGCTTCTCCTGCGCAATATCGCTCTCAGCTTTGGCTTTTATCGAGGCGGCCTGCGCGGAAGCCTCCCGGAGAATCTCTTCACTCTGAACGGTCGCCGTTTTCTGCGCGTTCGTCAGAATATCATTCGCCTTTGTCTTCGCTTCCAGCATATTCTGTTCGTACTCCGTCTTCATGGCCTGCGCCTCTTCCTTCGCCTTCGTGGCTTCCTGGATCTCGGCGTCAGCCGCGGCTTTGCGCTTCTCAAGAATATTATTGATCGGCTTAAACAGAAAACGTTTGATCAGATACATCTGGATAAACAGGTTGCAAATCTGTGCGATAAAGGTCCACGGTACAAGGCCTACTAAATTCTGTACATCCAAGTCGGTAACCTCCATTCTTTTTCACACTGTGAGCTGTTACAAATGTCCCCTCTTCTGCTGATTTCCGGATATCCGTACCCTTAAATGCTTCCGGTTTGCGTCTGTCCTGTCATCTGTCAGACCCGCCCTGTGCTTTACTGAAAACCTGCAGTCAGGAACACCATGCTTTCCTCACAGCCTGCTTCTCTACATCAGACAAGGAGATTCATGAACATATTCGGCGCTACGAAAATCAGAAGCAGACCGGTAACGAAACCATAAATACCAGTCGTCTCCGCGATTGCGCAGCCCATCAGCATCGTCGACGTCACATCACCTTTGCACTCCGGCTGACGACCGATCGCTTCCAGAGCCTTTGCTACTGCGTTACCTTCACCAATACCAGAACCGATACCGGCGATCAGGGCCAGACCAGCGCCGATCGCGCATCCTGCCAGTGCAATACCTTTTGCTAAAATTGTGAAATCCATAATATAATCCTCCTTATTCTATAGTAAACGACGTAAGTCGTTTTACTTTGCGCCAGACGCAGGGCTGCGAAGCAGCCATTCCATGTGCGTCTGTGTGCATCGTTTCGTATTTTAACCCTCCGCCGCATTTGCGATATAGAGTGTTGTCAGCATGCAGAAAATATAGGCCTGCATCACACCGGTAAACCAGTCAAAGTACACCGATAAAATCGCCGGTATACCGACATCCAGAATCGGGATCTGCGCAAGCACATCGCCCACCAGCCCCGGAATCAGCCCGAGCAGCGCTGCGCTGGCCACCGCCAGAGCGGCGTAGATCAGGGAATTGATCACGATACCTGACAAAATATTTCCAAAATGACGGCAGGCCATACTGATCGGCGTTGCGATCTCCGACAGAATATTGAACGGTGTCAGAACCGGAATCGGCTGCGTAAATCCCTTAAGATATCCGCCAATGCCGCCCGTCTTGATCTTCTGCCATGTGATCATAACAAATACGACGACCGCCCAGGCTGCCTCCGTGGAAAGATCCGCTGTCGGACTTCTTAATCCCACCAGACTGATCAGGTTCGAAATCAGGCTCGTCGAAAACAGCGCCGCCACAAATGGAATCAGGTAGCGGAAAGTCTCCCCCATATTTCCAATCACAAACTTATTAGCCGTCTCTACAAGCATCTCAGCCACAGCCTGTCGTTTGGAAATATTTTCCACCTTAAGGTCATGCGTCAGCCAGATGCAAAGACCTGTGATCAGAATCATGACCAGCCAGCTGACGACTATCGTCTCACTGATCTGCAAATCTCCCAGTATAGGAATATTCGTGTGCATGGTGAAAAAAACTCTTGCTCCTGAAATATCGACTTCCATAACATTCTCCACCTCCTTACCGGCTGATTTATTTTACTGTACTGCTACAATATAACAGCGTCTCTGATTTCCAGTCTCCCAGCTATGCAAACATGGTATAGAGCTATCCATTGAGATCGCTTTTACAGTATAAAAGTCCGTGAGTCAGCCGCTTTCACTATGACTTTTTTAAAATCCCAGTCAGCTTAATACCGAAACTGGGTAGAAACAGAGGTACAATCCCTGCCACAAACTGAAAGCAGGGCGCTACAATCGCGGCAATCACCCAGAGCATCTGAAGCAAAAGCCGCTGAGAATAACTTGCTTTGACTTTCGTCCGGGCCGCCTCTTCATCCGCCGCTGATGCCGCACTCTGTACCATCAGTCCCATCAGGAAGAAATTCAGAACGGCAATCACACCGCCCACCAGGCCACCTAAAATAACGGTATAATCAAACGGAACGGACTCCGGCATCGCCGCATGCAAAACACCAAATACAATCCACATGATCACAATTCCTGCGGCAGTCATTGTCGTAACCCGACGAGTCTCTTTTTTTACCGCTGGCTGAACCTCACCGAACAAACCACTCATCCCTGGCCTCCTTGCATGGATGCAAAGCACACGTTCCTACAGATGCTTATTAAATGAAACTTTTCCGTTACCAGTTTTGTCCGTTTCATCCTTTTTTATCACAGAGAGATAAAACTTATACGCAAACATCCCGCTGCCGCCCAGGCCGAAAAAAAATCCGACGATATAGATCCAGCCGCCGACTCCGGTATGAGCCGTCAGCCACCAGCAGACCGCCAGACACAGCAGGAGCGGCGTAATAAGTGACAATCCAAACTGGCCAAGAAGCGTTATATTTTTTAAAATATCCGCACCTTTTTTCATTGTATTCGCTCCATTCAATGTCCATGATACGCGAAGCGAATCATGGACGCAGGCCGCGCCATGTGCATAAGCACATCTTCATTGCGCGGCTATCCATTTCCATATCTCTCATTTTTCATCAAACCGGATTTATTCTACCAATTTTTGTATCCGTTCGCAAGTAGATTCTGATAAATAAATTATTAACATAGTGAACACAATAAAAACAAACTCAAAACAGGCTCCTGCCCTGCCTGTCCATAATCCGCGAAGCGAATCGTGGACGTAGGCCGCGCCATTGCCACCAGGCAATCTTCATTACGCGGATCTCCATACAAATCAGGTACGGATTTTCTCTCCCACAATATTTGTTAACAGTCCCAGCGCAATCCCCGTTACCAGTCCGCCCAGTACATCCGTCGGGTAATGAATACCCACATACAGCCTGGAAAAAGCAATCAGAGCCGCCAATATCAACAGCAACACTCCATAACGTTTCGGCAGCTGCCGGTAAACCGCCACCGCCGAAGCAAAACTTGCGCCGGTGTGTCCGGAAGGGAACGAAGCATCCTTCGCAGGTGACACCAGGCAGACCAGTCCGTCAATCACCTCATAGGGACGCGTACGGTTCACCAGGTTTTTCAGGATCAGATTGTTAACCAGCAGCGAGCCAAGGAGCGCACACGCAGAGTAAACTCCCGCTCTTCTCGTTTTGGGGAAGCATAGCAGAAAAACCGTAAGGATAATCCAGAAAATGCCACCGTCTCCCAGACGCGTGATTGCTGTAAAAACCGGATCTAAAATCGGATTCCGGATATTGTCCTGAATAAAAAGCAAAATGCTTGCTTCCATTTCAAATAGTTCCCTTAACCTTTCTGCAGCTATCGTCTCCCGGCAATCCAGCCAGGCCACCAATCACCAGTCCAATCATTAATCTCATTTTTGTCCTCTCCTCAAATAGCATTCTTCAAAGCAGCAGCACTCTGCCTTTACAGGCACATCGAATGATAAACCGACCCATTCAGCTCTTTCCACTGTACGTCTTTTCCATCCAATGTCATATACCCGCGCGCACTCCCCTCTTTCGGAAGGGCTACGGAACCCGGATTCAGGTATAAATTCTCCTCTCCAAATGTTTCCCACGCCGGGATATGCGTATGTCCATGCAGCAGAATATCCCCTGGCTGCAGGGGCGGCGGAGAAGAAATACTGAACAGGTGTCCATGCGTAACGTAAATCAGCCGATCCTCTACTGTTAATAGCGCATAATCCGCCATAATCGGAAAGCCAAGCACCATCTGATCGACCTCCGCGTCACAGTTGCCCCGGACACAGAAAATCTGCTGCCTGTGCGCATTCAGCATAGCAATGACTTCTTTGGGCGCATACCCGACCGGCAGGTCATTCCGCGGCCCGTGATACAAAAGATCGCCAAGCAAAAGAAGCCGGTCTGCCTGCTCCCTATCAAAAGCGGCAAGCATCTCTTTGCAATACCAGGCAGAGCCATGAATATCAGATGCAATCATGTACTTCATCTTCACCACATCCTCCTTTGAATTCAGATTTCGGAATTCCTATCAGCAGTTGTCTGAACTATATTCTGCAATGTCTTGTAAGAGGTTCCCGTCTTTAACCTCTCCCATCCAGTTCTTTCAAAATACGGCTTGTCAGTATATAAGCAAGCAGAAACGCCAGAATATCTGACAGCGGCTGGGCAAGCTGCAGGCCACGCAGTCCAAAAATGCGCGGCAGCACAGCCAGTACCGGAATCAGGAAAAGTCCCTGACGCGCGCAGGAAATAATCGAAGACCGCCCTCCATAGCCAATAGACTGAGAGAACATATTGCACATCGTATAATAACCCCAAAGCGGCATCGTAGCAAGCTGAGCACGAAGCGCAAATGTACCAATCGCGATAACTTCCGCGTCATCTCTGCGAAAGAGCGCGATGATATGCCCGGAAAACAGCATGGAAATACCGCACAGTACAAGCAGGACCGCCGTCATCACTTTCACACAGAACCAGAATGATGTTTTCACACGGTCATATTTTTTCGCGCCGAAATTGAATGCGCAGACCGGCTGGAAGCCCTGCCCGAAGCCGATAATCACCGAATTAATAAACATCGTAAAGCGTGACACAATTGACATCGTCGCCACTGCTGCGTCTCCGTACTGTCCGGCGATGGAGTTCAGCATCACAGAAGAAATGCTGGCGATCCCCTGTCTTGCAAGAGAAGGAGCTCCTGTATAAAGGATTCTCCCATACATCTGCACAGAGGGTTTGAAATTACGCGGGGTGATGTAGATCGCGTCTTTGTGCGTGTTACACATAAACAGCAGAATGCAGAAGCTGACAAACTGGGAAAATCCCGTCGCGATCCCGGCTCCCGCCGTCCCCATTCCCAGGCCGAAAATCAGGATCGGGTCGAGCACCATGTTCAGAATGCCGCCGGTCGTGATGCCAACCATAGAATAAATCGCAAGCCCCTGAAAGCGGAGCATATTATTCATAATCAGGGAGCACATCATAAAGGGCGCCGCCAGAAAAATAAACTGTGCATAATCCTCCGCATAAGGAGCAATTGTCTCCGTAGAGCCAAGCAGCATAATGATCCGGTGCATCTGAGTCACACTGAGCAGCGACACAATACAGCCAAGAGCAAAGCCTGTAAACCAGGCGACCGATGCGTACCACTTTGCCTCCTCCTCTTTGCCTGCGCCAAGCAGCCGGGAGATGTTATTCCCCGCTCCCATGCCGATCGTAAACGCAAGCGCCTGAATCATTGCCATCGCGGAGTAAACAATCCCCACCGCGCCCGACGCGGACGTTCCTAGCTGACTCACGAAAAAGGTATCTGCCATATTGTAAATTGACGTGATCAGCATGGATATGATCGTCGGCACTGCCAGCCTTGGGATCACTTTCTCTATCGGATCGTTCAGCATCTGTTCATTGCGCGAAGCCGTATTTTTTTCTTCATTAAAATTCACCTTCTATAGCTCTACAATCTGATTTTACATAATTGACCCGGTAAACCCGCCCATTGAGTGGTCACTGCTGCAGGTCGGAAGTCCCGATGTATCCCAGTCCATTCCAGTATAGCTTTTATACGTATTCGCACTCACCAGGAAAAAACCGCCCTGTGCGTCCAGAATATACCATTTTCCATCTACACACACTTCATTCCACTGATGACTTGAGTTGGCTGAACTGGAATTTGCATGTACATAATAACACGAAATGCCAATTCCGTCACAGAGCGCCTTCATTCCACGCGCGAAACCGGAACACTGCGCCTCACCGTAAACCAGGGAACCCCATGCGGTATTGGCGCCATTATACTGCCAGCCCGCCCATGCATAACTGCAATTATAGCGGATATAATTGTAAGCCGTAAGCACTTTCTGATAATCACTCATACTGCTTTTTATATAATTATCCTTAAATGCCTGTACTACGCGACGAACTTCCAGAAGCTGCGACGTACTCAGCGACGGGCCGTAGACAGAGCCTGTACTGTAGCTCCCTGAAACAGTCGGTGTGCCAGTTGACACCTTGAGATAGTCACTGGCCTTTCCGGTCTTCACTGTAGAACCAGATTTCCGATACGCACGAACCCGATAGTAATATTTTTTATTTGCCTGTACGGAATTATCCGTATAAGTAAGAGTAGAACCACCAGACACAGTTGCGATCTGTTTCATGGAACCACCCGATTCTTTCCGGTAAATATAATACCCCTGCGCACCATCCGTCTGAGCCCATTTCAGGTAAACAGATGTAGAGGATTTCGCATAGCAGCTCGCAAGGGAAACCTGTTCCAGTTTCGTGGTAGCTGCCGCCTTTTTCGAAAACTCCCCTTTTGTTCCGGATGAATTTACCAGACGAATCCGATAGTAATATCGCTTATTAAAAGAAAGAGACGTATTATACAGATAATAATCCCCGCTGTCCTTTATGCAGGTAATCTTATCCTTTGTACCGGTCGTATATGTGATCCCATTATAGGTTGTCCAACTGCTGCACTTGATAGAATCGACCAATTTGTAAGTCCCCGTTGAAGACGTTGCCCGATAGACCTGGATCGTGTAGCTGGTCGACGGCTGCTCAATACAGAGCATAATCGTATTGTAGCTCACACTGGAACATTCTTTGATCGTTACCTTCGGTATCGAAGCAGACGTGCTGCCTGAAGAAGAGGAAGCACTGGCGTTCAGAGGAAGCCCCATACATATGACTAAACAAAAGACCATTGCCAACAGCGCAAATATCCTGCGGATCCTTTTCCATTGACTCATAACATTTTTCCTCCCATTTGGTAAATTCTTACATTTACAATTAGGTTATTTTATCACATCGTCTGTCATTTTAATAGTCCCCATTTCTGAAAAAAAACGACGCGTCCACTGTAACTACAATGAATACGCCGTTGTATTTACCTGCTACTCGGCTTTCAGTATAATTTTGTTCTTCCTTACTTGCAATAATCAAATTCCGGTAAAAAGTACTTATGTTTTACCTTTTTTACCGTGTTGTAAGTACTCATCCTTTCTCTTCAGAAAATCTTTCGTGTTCTTTTTTATCGTCACCCACATCTGTTAATATCATCTGCTTAAGCTTCCCGCACGCATCCAGAATCTCCTGAATCTGTTCCAGCGTAATGCCATCCAGGTGAATCCCGCAGGTACATACCACCGTGCAGTTTTTCTGGATTGCCACCGCCTCCGCCAGCATACGTGCGACCTCATCGTCTTTATGCCCCACTCGGTTCAGTACAGACGTAGTAGCGCTGATACCTTCCCCGGTCAGACTTTGCCGGGCAATCGACATGACTGCAGAACCAACGTGACCGTCTTTGTCATCCCTTACACATATCGTATAGTCTCTCCCCATCGGAATTACATCACAAAGAAGAGTAAGCCCGCAAACACTTTTTGCATAGGATCGGCTCAAAGATTCCAATTTACTTCACCTCTCTCCGTTACAATCATAAATTCTACGTCTCAGTCAAACGTAAACCGATCAAACTCCGCTATCACACCTTCGCTCTCTGAGAGGAACTCAAAATAAACCGCGTGTTTTCCGATTATCCCTGTCGTCACCTGGGCCGTTGTCTGGCTCTCTCCCGCTTTCATATGCAGCACCGCGCAGATTTTCCCTCTGTAATCGTCAGCACGGACATTTACAGTCAAATCTGCTTTTGCCTGAATAAAAACGGTCACTGTCTTCGGCGCATTTGCTCCAAACTGCAGGTATCGGTATCCTGCCGTAATACCGTCTGTAATCTCCACAATCGGCGCGGAAACCGTATCTTCCTGCTCATAAACCGGCCGGATATATGCTTTTGCGGCGATGCTCCCCCTCTTCTGCTGCCTGCGGTCGGTCAGATGACACGCATACCCGGCGGAGATCAGCTTGTAAGCGTCCAGACCGTTGATGTGCGCACCCTGCGAGGTCATCTCGACCGGCTTTGAGGAAACCGGTTCTCCATCCTCATAGGTAATATCTCCGATATATATTTTTCCATTCTGATCCATCGCGACATCCACAGGCTCCAGCATCGCCTGACGGGAATACTCATCCGTACCGGTCTGGCGATGGTAGAAAACATACCATTTTCCATTGATCTCCATAATGCTGCCGTGGTTATTGCCCCAGCGATAGCTCATCGTACCGGTTCCATCCGGATTCTTCAGAATCTCGCCGCCATTGAAGCTAATGTCGCCGCCCGGCTGAAAGCCCTCCAGCGGACTGTCGCTGTATTTGTAAGATAAAAAGCCATTGTTTTCCGTGTAAACCCCCAGCTCCGGCACCGGTGTAAAATATCGCTTGGAGTAAATGTAAACATACTTTCCAAACACCTTTCTGGGAGAGGAAGCCTCGAAAAAGGCATCATCAGCTCCTGTGTGCCCATCAGTATCTTGTCCTGCATCGCTTTCTGATGCAGGACGCAGGCCATGCCCTTGCGCGTCAGCGCAACTTTCGATGGCATGGCGTTCTTTCAACCACAGAGAAACTGTGTACTCCATCGGATGCGTGTGCAGCGTTCCTTCTCTGATCGTTGCCATGTCCTCATTCAGTTCACAGCAATAGCACGCACAAAATCCCCAGTATGCGTACACTCTGCCGTCGTCATCCACAAGGATGCCCGGATCAAAGCCCAGATCCGTTTTCCTGGGATTAATAAACGGACCGGTTGGGCTTTTCGACTCAGACACATAGACACAGGAGCCCTTTTGCTCCGCTGAATACAGATAAAATGTGTCACCCTTTTGCACCACATCCGGCGCATAAAGGACACTGCCATCACTCGTCTCATAGCAGGTTCCGTGATAGCTCCAGTCTGTCAGGTCATCCACCGGCGCACTCCATACTACGTAATCCTTTCCGCAATATTCTGTCCGCATAGTATCATGGGAACCATAGACATAAACCCGTTTTTCCCCGCCGTACTCAAATACGCGCGGTTCTCCGTCCGGGACATACTCCCACAGCGGCATATAAGGGTTTGCTCCTTTGATATAATCTTTCACTTTTCTTTTTCCTCCACATAACATTCTCTGCAAAAATTATAACTATTCCGAACAGCAGGCTGCATATACCAGCTCCCCCGCCAGGCTTGCATATGCGCATCTGCTGCCGTAACTGTTCAGTACCTTCACAGTTACCTGCTGCCATCATAACGTATCCAGTCCTAAAACACAAGTGAAGTCTCCTCGTTTTTTCACATTCCGGCGGATCTGTGTTACTATTCACAGTCCAAAGTGGTTTAAATTACTCCATCCCAAATAGGCCG
>JAJBUL010000274.1:0-15992 GCA_020860365.1 Clostridiales bacterium
AGACTAAATTCAACTTTGCCCCTTTCGGAGTGGGATTTACTTTTTCACTTCAGTTTCATACTGAAAGTTCAGGAATCTTTTTTAAAAGGGATTGAATTATTTGGCAAGATATATTAGAATAAAAAAAGCCCAGAACAGTGGTAACAAAGGACGTGAAAAAATGGCAGAGATTAATAACACACAGTACTTTAAATATACGACAGACCCGGAAACACGGGTGAAGACAGTGCTGGATGTGGTTTACAATGCAATGGCGGAAAAAGGCTATAACCCGGTCAATCAGATCGTTGGCTACATCATGTCAGGCGATCCGACTTATATTACCAGCCATAACAACGCGCGCAGCATGATTATGAAGGTAGAACGTGACGAGCTGGTTGAGGAGCTTTTGCGTGAATATATTAAGAATAAATCATGGGAGCGGAAAGAAGAATGACGCGCGTTATGGGGCTGGATTATGGCTCAAAGACGGTCGGAGTGGCGGTATGCGATCCGCTGGGACTGACGGCGCAGGGGCTGGAGACCATTACACGGACACAGGAAAATAAGCTGCGCAGGACACTTGCGCGTATTGAAGAACTTGTCAGACAGTATGATGTGACGGAGATCGTACTTGGCTATCCAAAGAATATGAACAATACCGTTGGCGAACGTGCAGAGAAATCATTGGAATTTGGCGAGATGCTAAAGCGGCGGACTGGTTTGCCGGTCGTTATGTGGGACGAGCGCCTGACAACGGTTGCGGCGGAGCGAACTTTGATGGAGAGCGGTGTACGGCGCGAAAATCGCAAGGAATATGTAGATATGATTGCAGCTGTGTACATTTTACAGGGTTATCTGGACTTCAGACACAATCAGACTGTGCAAGAAGAAGGCATGATCCAGAATGAAAGCGTTTAAATCCTGCCAGCCGGTGTGAAGTATTTAAGAGAATTGTGGACAATTCGGAACGATTCACAAGTAAGGACAGGGAAAAGTATGGAAAAAATCGAATTTTGCCCGGTAGAGGGAGAAGAGACCGTCTGGCTTTTTGTGCTGGAAGAAACCAGGATTAATGGCGTCTCTTATCTGCTGGTGACAGAGTCAGAAGATGAGGAAGAGGATGCGGAGGTTTACATTCTCAAAGATACCTCGAAAGACGGGGAAACGGATGCTCTTTATGAGTTCGTAGAGGATGATAACGAACTGGAGGCAGTGTCAAAGATCTTTGCAGAGTTGTTGGAGGACGTGGACATAGAACTCTGAACGTTACTGGTTACACCCCGGCTACGCACCTGTTGTGTGCCCAGGGAGTGCCCTGTAACCTCTGAACAGATAAAGGCGGGCAGGCAAAGAACGTGAAAGCCTGTCGCAGAAAACGAAAACAGTGATACAGAATTGGTGCCTTAGAGGGACACCCTGGTATTTGTGCGTGAAAACGCAGGAAAGAGGTATGAGATATTGAAAAAAGAACAGAACAGACAGAACAATACGGGAAGATTAAAAATTATACCGCTGGGCGGGCTTGGCCTGATCGGTATGAATATCACGGCATTTGAGTATAATGACAGCATTATTGTTGTGGACTGCGGTCTGGCTTTTCCGGAGGAAGATATGCTGGGGGTTGACCTTGTCATCCCGGATGTTACGTATCTGAAAGAAAACCTGGAGAAAGTAAAAGGTTTCGTGTTTACACACGGCCATGAAGATCATATTGGAGCGATTTCCTATATTTTGAACGATGTGAATGTTCCGCTCTATGCCACAAAGCTGACGATGGGACTGATCGAGCACAAGCTCGAAGAGAGCGGACAGCTTCGCAATACGAGACGTAAGGTCGTCAAACAGGGGCAGATGATCAATCTGGGGGATTTCCGTGTGGAATTCATCCGTACCAATCACAGCATTGCGGATGCGGTGGCACTGGCGATCTATTCTCCGGCGGGAGTCGTGATTCACACCGGTGATTTCAAGGTGGATTACACGCCGGTTTTTGGCGATGCGATTGACCTGCAGCGGTTTGCGGAGCTTGGGAAAAAGGGTGTGCTGGCTCTGATGTGTGACAGTACAAACGCGGAGAATCCGGGCTTTACAGCGTCGGAACGTACGGTGGGCAAGACATTTGATCATCTGTTCTCTGAGAATGTAAATCATCGCATTCTCATAGCGACGTTTTCCTCTAATGTGGATCGCGTGCAGCAGATCATCAATACGGCCTATAAATACGGCAGGAAGGTTGTGATCGAGGGGCGCAGCATGGTGACAGTCATATCGATCGCGTCTGAGCTGGGGTATATCAAAATTCCGCAGAATACGCTGATTGATCTGGATGAAATGAAAAACTATAATGACGAGCAGATTGTCCTGATCACGACAGGCAGCCAGGGCGAGCCGATGGCAGCGCTTTCCCGGATTGCCGCCAATATGCATAAAAAGATTGCGATTCATCCGAATGATGTCGTGATTTTCAGCTCGAATCCGATCCCTGGAAATGAAAAAGCCGTTTCCAAGGTGATAAATGAGCTCTCCGAAAAAGGAATCAAAGTAGTGTTCCAGGACACCCACGTTTCTGGCCATGCCTGCCAGGAGGACATCAAGCTGATTTATTCTCTGGTTAAACCGAAGTACGCGATTCCGGTACATGGTGAGTACCGCCACTTGAAAGCGCAGGCGGAGCTGGTGGAAGAGCTTGGCATTCCAAAGGATCATATTCTGATGCTTCGAGCCGGCGATGTGCTGGAGCTTGACGCAGATTCCGCAGCGGTGACCGGACAGGTACAGATCGGCTCGATCCTGATTGATGGCCTCGGCGTCGGCGATGTCGGGAATATCGTTCTGCGTGACCGTCAGCATCTGGCAGAGGATGGTATTGTCATCGCCGTGCTTACCCTGGAGAAATACAGTGGCCAGATTCTTTCCGGGCCAGATATTGTATCCAGAGGTTTTGTGTATGTCCGCGAGGCGGAAGATCTGATGGAAGAGGCCTGTGCGGTTGTGGAAGAAGCGATGGAATACTGTAATTCTCACCGCATTCTTGACTGGGCGAAGATGAAAAATACGATCCGCGATTCGCTTGGCGAGTTCCTCTGGAAGAGAACCAAGAGAAGACCGATGATACTTCCGATTATTATGGAGGTCGAATAATAGAAATAAAAAACAGGCTTGTTTCACTCATATGCGGTTACTTTGAATCAAACTATATGGAAATCTGGAGAACATGAGAACAATTGAGGAAAGTACGCAGAATCTGATCCGAAGCATTCAGGATACAGAGGAATATCAGCGATACCAAAAGCTGCAAAAAATAGTAGAAGCGGATCCGGAACTCCGCGGGAAGCTGAATGCATTTCGTCGGCGTGTATATCAGGCACAGACTTCGGAAGAGACGCTGGATTATTTCAGCGAGCAGTCCCGTCTGGGCGCGGATGCGACCGAGCTTCGGAAGAACGAGCTGGTGGATGAATATCTGAAGACGGAGCTGCATATCTGCCGGACAATCCAGAAGATCGCGTTTGAACTGGCAGATGCGATTGATCTGGATCTGGATGAAGTCCTGGAATAAGCGCAAAACAGCAGCCGTTCTGAACGATTGCAGAAAAGGGAGCGTAAGATATGATCATACCGGAGCGAATGTCCACTTACATCAATTCACTGGATACCGGAAATGGTGCGTTCCTGGATGAACTGGAGCGCTCCGCGATTGAAAATCACATACCGGTGATCCGGCCGGATATGCAGAGTCTGCTGAAGGTACTTCTGGCAGTCCGGCGTCCGCATCGAATTCTGGAGGTCGGCACGGCGGTTGGCTTCTCAGCTCTTTTGATGGCAGCGAATACGGATGCGGACTGTCAGATTGTAACCATTGAGAATTATGAGAAACGTATCCCGCTTGCGCGGGAAAATTTTGCACGTGCCGGGATGGAAGGGCGGATTACGCTGATTCCCGGGGACGCGCAGAGAATCCTGCCGACCTTGCAGGAATCCTTCGATTTTATCTTTATGGACGCAGCGAAGGGACAGTATATCCATTTCCTCCCGGAAGTGCTGCGGCTGCTGCAGATCAATGGGGTCCTTGTCTCCGATAATGTGCTGCAGGACGGAGATATCATTGAATCCCACTATGTCATCGAGCAGCGTGATCGTACGATCTACAAAAGAATGCGAGAGTATCTGTATGTTCTGAAACACACTGAGGGTCTTCTGACATCCATAGTAGCGGCAGGGGACGGGGCAGCCGTGACGGTGAAGCAGGCAAACACTCCAGCGTCTGGCATCGCTTATCATGCGCTGCAAGATGTATAAGCTATAGTAAACGACGTAAGTCGTTTTGACGATAGATCCTTAGATTAAGAAGAGAGGAAGTCTGTCTCATGAGACGCCCAGAGTTATTGATCCCGGCGAGCTGCCTGGAGGTTTTGAAAACAGCAGTGATTTTTGGCGCTGACGCAGTGTATATCGGCGGAGAAGTCTACGGCTTGCGGGCAAAAGCAAAGAATTTCACAATGCCGCAGATGGCGGAGGGAATCGCGTTTGCGCATGCGCATGGCGTGAAGGTTTATGTGACCGCCAATATTCTGGCGCACAACCGCGATCTGGATGGCATAGAGGCATATTTTCGTGAATTAGGCAAGATGCGTCCGGAACCGCCAGATGCTTTGATTATCGCGGATCCGGGCGTATTTCAGATTGCGAAGCGTATCTGCCCGGAGATCGAGCGTCACATCAGCACACAGGCGAATAATACGAATTATGCGACCTGCCGCTTCTGGTGGGAGCTTGGCGCGAAACGCATTGTTACCGCCCGTGAGCTTTCTCTTGCTGAAATCAGAGAGCTGCGTACGCAGATTCCGCCTGAGATGGAGATCGAGACGTTTGTACACGGAGCCATGTGCATTTCTTATTCCGGGCGCTGTCTGCTCAGCAATTATTTTACCGGACGGGACGCGAACCAGGGTGCCTGTACGCATCCGTGCCGCTGGAAATATGCAGTTGTGGAAGAGACACGGCCGGGAGAGTATCTTCCGATTGAGGAAAATGAGCACGGTACTTATATCTTTAATTCGAAGGATTTGTGCATGATCGAGCATATTCCGGATTTGCTGGAGGCGGGGATAGACAGCTTCAAGATTGAGGGAAGAATGAAAACCGCCCTTTATGTTGCCACTGTGGCTCGCACCTACCGCAAGGCGATCGACGATTGTCTGGAGGATCCGGCATTGTATGAGAAGAACCTTCCCTGGTATCGGGAACAGATTTCAAATTGCACGTATCGACAGTTCACAACCGGCTTCTTCTACGGAAAACCCGGCCATGAGTCGCAGATCTATGACAGCAATACGTATATAAAAGAATACACATACCTGGGGATGATTGGGGACGGCCTGAAAACGGACTGCATGCCTGGAAACGTTCCTCTGACCGAAGAAACTGCCTGCGAAGCGGGCAAGGATACAGGCGGCTGGTATTCGATTGAACAGCGCAATAAGTTTTCCGTCGGTGAGATGATTGAGGTGATGAAGCCGGACGGCAGGAATATACAGACAAGGGTGCTCGGTATTCGCGATGAAAGTGGCGTACCGATGGAGAGCGCGCCGCATCCGCAGCAAAAGCTTATGCTCCGGCTGGAGTGTGATGCCAGGCAGTATGACATTTTGCGGAGAGCGGAGGAGCCTCAGGTGCCGACGGACTGAAAAAGCAGCTTTCCCATGTAAAAACGTGTAACTGTTCAGAACAGCAGGTAATGCTTCGCTCTGAATTGTTACAGAAAAAAATTTGTGCCGTATGGTGCGCAAAGGAGGCGGTAAATATGCGTGACATCCCGGTCAGCCAACTTACGGAGGCCATTGAACGGCTCTGTATTGAGGCGAATGAGCATCTCCCGGAGGATGTGCAGTGTGCTCTGAGGGACTGCCGTGCCAGTGAGGACAGCGATCTTGCAAAGAGCGTTCTGGATGATATTATTGAAAACTTTGAAATAGCGGATGCCCAGGAGGTGCCAATTTGTCAGGATACGGGGATGGCCTGTGTGTTTCTGGAAATCGGACAGGAGGTTCATCTTACGGACGGAGATTTGACGGAAGCAGTAAATGAAGGCGTCCGTCGGGGATATGCGAAAGGGTATCTGAGAAAGTCCGTGGTAAAGGATCCCGTTCGCCGTCAGAATACGGGGGACAATACGCCGGCCATGCTCTATACGGAAATTGTTCCGGGTGAAACTGTCCGGATTACTGTGGGACCGAAAGGTTTTGGCAGTGAAAATATGAGCATGATCCGCATGTTTAAGCCATCCGCGGGCTTACAGGGGATCAAAGATTTTATTCTGGAAGTGATTGAGACGGCCGGGCCGAATCCCTGTCCTCCGATGGTGGTTGGCGTCGGCATCGGAGGTACGTTTGACACGTGGGCGCTGCTCGCGAAAAAGCGCTGATGCGGCCGCTGGATGTAAGAAATCCGGATCCGTTTTATGCGGACCTGGAAACAGAACTGCTGGAAAAGATCAATGCCCTTGGCATCGGTCCGCAGGGCTTTGGCGGCAGGACAACGGCGATTGGGCTGAACATTGAGACGATGCCAACGCACATTGCAGGGATGCCCTGTGCGGTGAACATTAGCTGCCATGTAACGCGGCATAAGACGGCGGTTCTCTGAAAACCTGCATTGGATGTAGATGATTTAGGTTACTGATCACACCTGTAGTGGCTGAAGGAACATGAATTGGTCAGGGGGTGAGCTGTAACGAATTTGGCAGGAGGATTTCAAAATGGAAAGAAGACGCGTGGAATTGCCGCTTACGGAGGAGCTTGCGCGTACCCTTCACGCGGGTGATCAGGTGCTTCTGACAGGCACGATCTATACCTCCCGCGACGCGGGTCATAAGAGAATGTGTGAGACGCTTGAAAAAGGCGAGCCGCTGCCATTTGATCCGACGGACGCGACGATTTATTATGTCGGACCGACTCCGGCGAAGCCCGGACAGGTGATTGGCTCTGCCGGACCGACCACGAGCGGGCGCATGGATGCTTATGCGCCGACAATGATGAGCGTGGGTGCGCGGGGGATGATTGGAAAAGGTGCGCGGCTGCCGGAGGTTGTGGAAGCGATGAAGCAATACAGCGGCGTATACTTCGGAGCGATCGGAGGCGCGGGCGCTCTGCTTGCGAAGTGTATCAGAAAAGCGGAATTGATCGCATATGAGGATCTGGGTGCGGAGGCGCTGCGGAAATTGTACGTGGAGGATATGCCTCTGGTCGTGATCATTGACTGTGAGGGAAATAATCTGTACGAAGCGGGGCGTGCAGAATATCTGAACATACATAAAAAATTATAATCAGGCTGACAGCGTATGACAGGGCTGGTTTATAGAGGTAACACGACTTATATCAGGAGGAAGTAAGAAAAGCTTGCGGAAACGATCATGCCACATATGAAGAATTTTTTTGCGTGGCACTCACTGAAGAAGGAGAAAAACTATGGCAATGAGAGGGATTTACACATCAGTAAATGATATCCGTAAGCGTGTATTTGCGGAGGTCGCCAGGCTTTCGTATGATTACAGGGATGGCGATCTGTCACAGATGGAATTGATTCCCTACCGCGTGATTCCGGGGGAAGTGTCTACCTATCGAGAGAGTGTTTTTCTCGAGCGCGCGATTGTAAAGGAACGAATGCGTCTGGCAATGGGCCTGAATCTGCGCTCTGCGTCGGAGCACGCGCCGGTATCCACCGGGGCGGAGGAATGCGTCAAGCCGGAAAAATACTATCAGCCGCCGCTGATAAATATTATCAAATTTGCCTGTCACAAATGTCCGGATAATGAGATGCACGTAACAGACGCCTGCCAGGGCTGCCTGGCGCATCCATGCCGGGAGGTCTGCCCGAAAGGGGCGATTTCTTTTGTAAACAGGCGCTCTGTGATTGACCAGAATAAATGTGTAAAATGCGGGAAATGTATGACTGCCTGCCCTTATGGCGCAATCTTACGGTTGGAACGCCCCTGTGCAAAAGCCTGCGGAATGAAAGCAATTGGCTCTGACGAATATGGGCGTGCAGAAATTGATCAGGATAAATGTGTTTCCTGCGGTATGTGCCTGGCAAACTGCCCGTTTGGGGCGATTGCGGATAAGGCGCAGATTTTCCAGACCATTCAGGCCATCAAGAGTGATACACCTGTATATGCGGCGATTGCACCAGCGATTGCGGGACAGTTTGGTCCGGAGCTTACGCCGGGGAAGATGCGCTCTGCGCTGCAGGCGCTTGGATTTGAAGATGTGGTAGAGGTGGCGATCGGCGCAGACCTTTGTACGATCGAAGAGGCGAAGGATTTTGTACAGGAAGTGATGGAGGAAAAAAAGATTCCATTTATGGCGACTTCCTGTTGCCCGGCATGGTCGATGATGGCGAAAAAGCTGTTTCCACAGTATTCGGAATGCATTTCGATGGCACTGACGCCGATGGTTCTGACCGGGCGCCTGATCAAAAAAAGCATCCGGGCTGCAAGGTGGTGTTCATCGGTCCATGCGCGGCGAAAAAGCTGGAGGCCGGACGGCGTACGATCCGTAGCGATGTCGATTTCGTCCTGACGTTTGAAGAGCTGATGGGAATGTTCGAGGCAAAAGAGATCGATTTTTCAGCGTTGGAAGAGCAGCCGCTTCCGCAGGAGGCGAGCGCGGATGGGCGTGGCTTCGCTGTAAGCGGCGGCGTTGCAGGTGCGGTTGTGAATTGCATCAAAGAGCTTTACCCGAAGCTTGAAGTGAAGACAGAGAGCGCGGAGGGATTGGAAAATTGCCGGAAGCTGCTTTCTCTGGCAAAAGCCGGAAAATACAATGGCTACCTGCTCGAAGGGATGGCATGCCCGGGCGGCTGTGTGGCCGGAGCCGGGACGCGCCAGCCGATCGCGAAGTCAGCCGCGTCGGTCGGACAGATCAAAAAGCAGACCACGGCAAAGGTGGCGCTGCAGAACAGCTATAAGGAGCTGCTGGAGGATCTCGAAGAGCGCGCGCAGCTGGTGGCTCCGCCGTCGGATTGAGTTTTAGGTGTGCGCTTAATTACGGGTGAGCTGTTTTCATGGCGCACTGGTGGTATCGCTGCAGTGGAGAAAATGGCGGGCAGATGAATTTGTGCGGAAAGAGGAATATGCCTGAGTCAGAAGAATGACAGGAAGGAAGAAGAAAACGATGACAAGAGGGGAATTTCAAAAGCTTACACAGAATCTTCTGCTGGTAGACGGAGCGACCGGCTCGAATTTGATGGCAATGGGGATGCCGCGCGGCGTCTGCACAGAGGCCTGGGTGCTGGACCACAAGGATGTGCTTCAAAGTCTTCAGAGAGCGTTTATCGAAGCTGGAAGCCGCGTGATCTACGCGCCGACGTTTGGGGCGAACCGCTGCAATCTTGCTAAGCATGGCCTGGAAAATCACATCCGCGAGATGAATCTGACACTCGTTGGTTTTTCCAGAGAGATCGCGACGGATGGCGTGCTGGTGGCAGGGGACATCAGCCCAACCGGCGGGATGATGCAGCCCATGGGCGATATGACTTATGAAAAAGCGTTTGAAATATATCAGGAACAGGTACGTTACCTGGTCGAGGCAGGAGTCGATTTGCTTGCAGTGGAGACCATGTACCAGATTGAAGAGACGATGGCGGCGATTGACGCAGCGCGCAGCGTCTGCGACCTGCCGGTGCTCTGTACTGTGACCGTAGAGGCAGACGGCAGCATTTTTACCGGCGGCAACGCGACGGAGGCGGCAGTGTCCTTTGAAGCGGCAGGCGCAGATGCGGTCGGCGTGAACTGCTCGGTGGGGCCGGATCAGCTCGTTTCTGTGATTCAGAATATCCGGGAGCATGTATCGGTACCGGTGATTGTCAAACCGAATGCGGGTATGCCGCTGATCGATGCTTCTGGAAAAGCTACCTATAATATGGGGGCGGAGGAATTTGCGCGGTATATGAAAGGACTGGCCGATGCCGGGGCAACCATTATCGGCGGATGCTGTGGCACGACACCGGAATATATCCGGGCAGTGGCAGAGAAGCTTGGATTATAGTCGGGTGACAGGAGGAGAACAATTATGGAAGAAAAAATGGCAGTTTCAAGGAACTTTATTGAGCAGATCATTGATACGGATCTTGCGGAAGGCAAATATGAGACCATTTGTACCCGGTTTCCACCGGAGCCGAACGGATATCTGCACATCGGTCACGCGAAGTCTATCCTTTTGAATTATGGTCTGGCGAAGAAATATGGCGGTAAATTCAATCTCCGGTTTGACGATACCAATCCGACGAAAGAAAAGACGGAGTTTGTCGATTCAATTATTGCCGATGTAAAATGGCTGGGAGCGGATTTTGAAGATCGGCTGTTTTTTGCTTCGAATTATTTTGAACAGATGTATGAGGCTGCGGTGAAGCTGATCAAAAAGGGCAAGGCTTTTGTCTGTGACCTCTCCGCTGAGGAGATCCGCGCGTACCGCGGCACACTGACGGAGCCGGGAAAGGAGAGTCCTTATAGAAACCGCAGCATAGAGGAGAATCTGGAACTGTTTGAAAATATGAAGAACGGGATGTACGAGGACGGCGCAAAGGTGCTTCGCGCGAAGATCGATATGGCTTCCCCGAACATTAATATGCGTGACCCGGTCATTTACCGTGTGGCGCATATGTCACATCATAATACCGGCGATCAATGGTGTATTTATCCGATGTATGATTTTGCGCATCCCATCGAGGACGCGATTGAGGGGGTAACGCATTCCATCTGCACGCTGGAGTTTGAGGATCACCGTCCGCTCTACGACTGGGTGGTGAAAGAGGCAGAGTATGAACATCCACCAAAGCAGATTGAGTTTGCGAAGCTTTATCTGACGAATGTCGTGACCGGCAAGCGTTATATCAAAAAGCTGGTAGAGGAAGGGATTGTGGACGGCTGGGACGATCCGCGGCTGGTATCCATCGCAGCTCTGCGGAGACGCGGATTTACTCCAGAGTCGATCCAGATGTTTGTGGATCTCTGCGGCATCAGCAAGAGCCAGAGCTCCGTGGACTACGCGATGCTGGAATATTGCATCCGCGAGGATCTGAAGATGAAGCGGCCGCGTATGATGGCGGTGCTCGACCCGATCAAACTGGTGATTGACAATTACCCCGAAGACCAGATCGAGTATCTGGATGTAGAGCTGAACCTGGAGAATCCGGAGCTTGGTATGCGCAAGGTTCCGTTCGGGCGGGAGCTTTATATTGACCGCGAGGACTTTATGGAGAATCCGCCGAAAAAATATTTTCGTCTGTTCCCGGGCAACGAAGTACGGCTCATGGGAGCTTACTTTGTGAAATGTGTGAGCTTTGAAAAAGACGAGGACGGAAAGGTGACGGAGATTCACTGTACCTATGACCCGGAGACGAAGAGCGGCAGCGGGTTTACCGGCCGCAAGGTCAAAGGCACGATTCATTGGGTAGCCGCAAAGACTGCGCTTCGCGCGACGGTGCGTCTGTATGAGAATATCATTGACGAGTCAAAGGGTGTGTACAATGAGGACGGGTCTTTGAACCTGAATCCGAATTCCCTGACTGTCCTCAACGATTGTCCGATTGAGCCTGCCTTTGGGAATGCAAAGCCTTATGACAGTTTTCAGTTTGTACGCCAGGGGTATTTCTGTGTGGATGCGAAAGACTCCAGAGAGGATGCGCTTGTATTCAACCGGATTGTGTCTTTAAAGAGTTCCTTCCGCTTACCGAAAGCAGAGTGAGAGGAAGACCCGACCTTAAGGAGAAGATGAGCGATGAATGACCTGACGATCAGCCTGGATGTCCATGCTGCGACTCCTTTGTATGAGCAGATTTACCATTACATCAAAAATGAAATTCAGAGCGGAGGGCTGCCTTTCAAAGAGAGGCTGCCCTCTTCAAGAAAACTGGCAGATTATCTGCAGGTAAGCCGGACGACAGTGAACATGGCTTATGACCAGCTGACTGCGGAGGGGTTTATCGAAGCGGTACCGCACCGGGGCTATTTTGTGTGCGACCTGGAAGAACTGGTTCACATAAAGCCGGCGACTGCACAGATCACAGAAGAACCGGTCTCTGGAGAAAAAGAATATCCGTTTGATTTTTCCCCTCATGGTGTAGATCTGAACAGTTTTCCGCACAACGCCTGGAGAAAGCTTTCGAAAGAGCTTCTGCAGGAAGAGGACAAATATATGTTTCGCCTGGGCGACCCGCAGGGCGAGCATCAGCTGCGGGAAACGATTGCGGTTTACCTGCATCAGGCACGGGGCGTAAATGCCCGCCCGGAGCAGATCATTGTCGGTGCGGGGAATGATTTTCTGCTTCTTTTGCTGTGCAGTATGTTCGGGGGCGGCATGAAGATCGCGATGGAAAGCCCGACTTACCGCAAAGCGTATGATTTGTTCCGCAACCTCTCCAATGATGTGCGGATCGTAGAAATGGATGAATCCGGGATGCGTGTGGATCAGCTTGAGGAGACCGGAGCCTGGCTGGCTTATGTGATGCCGTCCCACCAGTATCCGTTGGGAACGGTTATGCCGGTGAAACGCCGGATGCAGCTGCTTCGCTGGGCAAAATCCGGAAAAGATGGGGAAGAGCGTTATATTATTGAGGATGACTATGACAGTGAATTCCGCTACAAGGGCAAACCAATCCCGGCCCTGCAGGGCTATGACCGGGACGACCGCGTGATTTATATCGGGACATTTTCCAAATCCATCGCCCCTTCTATCCGTGTCAGCTACCTGGTGCTGCCTGAGCGTCTGATGGGTCTGTACAAAGCCAGGGCAAGAAACATCTCAAGTACGGTCTCCCGTGTTGACCAGATGTTGATTGCCGGTTTTCTGAACCAGGGATATTATGAACGCCATCTGAACCGAATGCGCGCGATATATCGCAGCCGTCACGACGTGCTGCTGGAGGAGCTGAAAGCATTCCAGGAAATCTGTCAGGTGAGCGGGGAAAACGCGGGTGTACATCTGCTGCTCACCTTTACGAATGGCATGCGCGAAAAAGAAGCGATCCGGCGCGCAGCCGCGCAGGGGGTTTGCGTTTACGGTCTCTCTGGCTACTATGTGGGAGAAGCCAGAAAACCGGCGAGGGATACCGTCATTCTGGGGTACGCCAACCTCTCCGAAGCGGAGATCCGGGAGGCAACCAGGCGGCTGAAGGCGGCATGGATGCCGGCGGGTGAGGGCTGACGGGGGAGGCTTAAGAAGCGGAGAAACGGGCAATGAAGAAGCGGTGCATGGTGGTTGTGAAATACCAGAAAGCAGTGAGGTGGCCAGATGTTTTATGATGCGCTCACGGATTTCATTTTTGTGGAAGACGAGCCGCGGAAGGCGGATATTATTTTTATACCGGGAAGCTTTCGGCCGGAGCTGGCGAGGCGGGCTGCCAGGCTTTATCATGAGGGATATGCCTCTTATATCCTGCCTTCCGGGAAACACAGTATAACAATCGATCGTGTGGGGGCATCAAAAGAGCAGGAGATGCCAGAGGCGGGAGTGGCAGCAGGTGCCGCTGTATCGATCACTTCTTCTGTGTATGGTACGGAATCGGATTTCCTTGGTGAGGTTCTGCGCGGGGAAGGAGTCCCGGGGCAGGCCATCCTTCGGGAGCCGGAGGCTACCTTCACCTGGGAAAACGCGATTTATTCCAGGCGTGTGACCGACGCGGCACAGCTTGCCATACGACGGGCAATCCTCTGCTGTAAAGCTTTTCACGCCAGGCGCAGCCTGATGTACTACCAGCAGCAGTTTCCGGATACAGAATTTATCGTCTGTCCGGTCGTAGTCGATGGGATCAGCCGTGAAAGCTGGCATCAGACCCGGCTGGGAATCGATACCGTGCTTGGTGAAGTCGAGCGCTGCGGTGGGCAGTTTCACGAGATTATGAAGGACAGGATTACCGTTTAACTGAAAAAACGACCGTTTAACTGAATTCTATTGAAAAAAATCTTCTTAGCGTATATTATGATAAGAATCAAAAAGGCAAAACAAAGTGCGATGCGCAGGATTGTGCATCACGACTGGTCTGCCATGAATCAGAATTAACCAGGAGGTGGGGGGATGGTTCGGTTCGTAATGTATGCCGATAAAAAAGAAGATGTCAGTGAGTATATCAGCCTGCTGCGCGAAGCTGTGCGGGAGCGGGGAGAGTGGCCACTGATTCATACGTATATTGGGGAGAATGAGCTTCTCCCATTCATGCATTTTGTACGCAAAAATCCCTGCCTGATTATGGTAGTAATGACCCGTGGCCAACAGGGGCGTAAAAAGGCGATGCGTATCCGGGAAAACAACTGGGAAGCGAGAATGCTCTGGTTTTCCGACCCGGAAAATGAGCCATACTCCGACTCGATGAAGCTCACCAGCTTTGGCCTCCTCCCGGCAGGGGAGGAAGGGATCGGGGCGGTGCTTGACGCATGCAAGCTTTAATTCCTCAATGAGCAGCAGCCATGAAGCAGTAAAAATAAAACAGGAGACACTATGACATATAAAAAAGAATATCTGGAGGCTTTCTTAAAAAATCAGGAGCAGCTCTTTGATGAGCCAGTTGCGGAGTCATTAGAGGACGCAGATGAATTTCTGGAAGAATGTATGGCGACTGTTGTTGACAATTATAAAGAACTGAAAAAATACTTTAAAGAGAACGGCGGCGATATTTCCGGGATGACCAAAGAGGAAGTGCTGGGGCAGGCGGAGGTATTTGCGCTGCCGGACGGGAAATTTCTGATTGTTGAAGGATAACAGAGCAAAAACAGGACATCCTATAGGGTGAGAAAATCAATTTCGACCAATCATAGAAAGAGGATGTCATTATGCCGGATTTCGCGAAGCAGAAAAAACAGAAAGAATATCAAAAATACGTCAAAGAAGTGACACCAACCCACAGCCTTGCCCTGAATATGTGCAAGGCTTTTGTTACAGGCGGCGCAATCTGTGTCATTGGCCAGATTATCACAAACTGGTGTACTTCCCTGGGAATGGAAGATCAGACAGCGGCGAGCTGGTGCTCCCTGCTGCTTGTGCTTCTCAGTGTGATTTTAACCGGATTTGGGATATACCCGAAGCTCGCAAAATTCGGCGGCGCCGGAACCCTCGTACCAATCACCGGTTTTGCCAATTCTGTCGCTGCTCCCGCGATTGAATACAGGAAAGAAGGTCAGGTCTTTGGCATCGGCTGCAAAATCTTCACCATCGCCGGGCCGGTGATCCTGTATGGTCTGTTTACCAGCTGGGTGCTGGGACTGATCTACTGGGTGCTGAAAACGGTTGGAGCAGTGTAGAAAAATCTTCTTGACAAATCCGCTTAAAAAGACTATATTGACAAAAGGAAAGCAATATTTGTGTTTTCATTTACTAAAAATATATTTTATGAAAGTGCAAATCTCCGGGGTAGTAAAGGTTTCGACGGGGGCTGTGAATCTGGAGAAGCTATCCGCAGGTGATGCGTCAAATCACAAATTAAAATTAAACGCTGAAGATAATTTAGCACTCGCTGCCTGAGGCAGCTGTCTGACACAGGGCACCCGCACTTTGTGATCCAGGCATCGATGATGCGGGAAACGACATATGTTAAGCTTTGCGCATATGGGCGTATCATGAAGCTACTAAAAGCAGGAGACTGTCAGCTGCCGCCTGCCGGAGGGAATGTCAATGAACTGACTATGATAGTAGAAGTACAGTGGATCGGCTTTCGGACACGGGTTCGATTCCCGTCTGCTCCATCTGTAAGGGCGCTCAGAGTACTACCTGACTGCGCCCTTTCTTTTTGCCTGTCTGGCCGGAACAGGTATACTGGGAAAAAAGCATAACACAGAATCTACATATTTTCACGCGGCTGCTTTCACAGGATTGTCATAATTCGATGTTACTATCAATTCAAAAATGTAATTCGGGATATCTGACAGGAGAAAGGAGAAATCTTATGGAACGTTTAAAATTACTGGTGGGGGTGGATGAGCGCGGGAGGGGTATGGTGGGGCAGGTTTTGGTGGTGAGGAGGGT
>JAJBUL010000274.1:16002-23095 GCA_020860365.1 Clostridiales bacterium
GTGCCTGCCTGGCGGCGGGATGTGTTATGGGAGAAAGGAGAAGCTTTATGGAACGTTTAAAAATACTTGTGGTGGATGATGAGAGCAGGATGCGTAAGCTGGTGCACGATTTTCTGGTGAAGAAGGATTTTGATGTGCTGGAAGCGGAGGATGGAGCGCAGGCGATCGATGTGTTTTTTGGACAGAAGGATATTGCGCTGGTGATTCTGGATGTGATGATGCCGAAGATGGATGGATGGCAGGTATGCCGGGAGATTCGTGCCTATTCGACGGTGCCGATTATTATGCTGACGGCAAAGAGTGATGAGCGGGACGAGCTGCTGGGATTTGAACTGGGGGTGGATGAGTATATTTCGAAGCCGTTCTCCCCGAAGATTCTGGTGGCGCGTGTAGAGGCGATTCTGCGCAGGACAAGCGGCTTTTCGGCGGATGATGTCCTTCGTGCCGGAGCGATTGAGATTAATAAAGCGGCACACGAGGTGACGATTGACGGAAAGATTGTGGAGCTCAGCTTTAAGGAATTCGAGCTGCTGACCTATTTTGTGGAAAATCAGGGCATTGCACTTTCGAGGAAAAAAATTCTGAACAGCGTCTGGAATTATGATTATTTTGGCGACGCCAGGACGATTGATACCCATGTGAAGAAGCTGCGCAGCAAGCTGGGGGATAAGGGCGATTACATCCGGACGATCTGGGGAATGGGTTACAAATTTGAGGTGGAATAACAGATGAAGCATTCTTTGAGAAAGCAGCTCACGGTTATTTTTGGCGTCCTGATGGCGGCGATGTTTCTGGCGAATTATCTCGTTAACTCGTTTTTCCTGGAGAGCTTTTATTATACGAAAAAGCAGGAGGTACTGGTTGAGGCTTATCGGATTCTGAATGAAAATATCGATTCGATGGGCAATCTGGATGAGGAGCAGTTGGGGACGCTCGATGAGATCTGTAATGAGAATGGACTTTCCTATCTGGTAACGGATATGAGTTATAATGAGGTGCTTGGCTCGAAATCGAATTTTTACGCCAGTATTATGAAGGGACGCCTGAACGGATATGGCATCGGTGTAGATAACGATAATGTCAAGGTGCTGGATTCGAATGACAGCTATACGATTCAGGTGAAATACGATTCCGAAATCGGTCTGAACTATCTGGAAATGTGGGGAGTTCTGGATGAGGGCTTTTATTTTATCATGCGTATTAATATAGAAGGAATTCGTGACAGCGTTCGGATATCGAATGAATTTATCAAGTACATCTGTATCATCGGTGTGATTCTGACTGCGATTCTTGTGTGGTTTGTGACAAAACGTGTCACGCAGCCGCTGAATGAGCTGACGGAGCTCTCCAAGCGTATGGCGGACCTGGATTTCAATGCCAAATATACGAGTGGCGGTACAGACGAGATCGGGCAGCTCGGTCAGTATTTCAATGAGATGTCGCAAAAACTGGAGCAGGCTTACGCCCAGCTGATGACGGCGAACAATGAGCTGCAGCGGGATATCGCGAAAAAAGAGAAGATCGATGATATGCGCAAGGATTTTCTCTCGAATGTGTCCCATGAGCTGAAGACGCCGATCGCCCTGATTCAGGGATATGCGGAGGGGCTGCAGGAGTGTATCAATGATGACCCGGAGAGCCGTGAGTTTTACTGTGATGTCATCATGGATGAGGCGTCCAAAATGAATACGCTGGTGCAAAAGCTTCTGACGCTGAATCAGCTGGAATTTGGCAATGACGAGGTGGTGATGGAGCGGTTTGATCTGGCGCTCCTGATCCGGAATAAGATGCAGGCAGTCAGCATCCTTGCGCAGCAGAAGAATGCGGAGATTACTTATCAGGGCGATGAATCGATTTTTGCCTGGGGTGATGAGTTTAAAGTAGAAGAGGTTGTGAATAATTATGTGAGCAATGCCCTGAACCATGTGAGCGGCGCCGGAAGGATTGAGGTGGTTACCGAGATCCGGAAAGGGGAGCGTCTGGAAGACCAGAAGGTTCATGTTACGGTGTTTAATACGGGAGAGCCGATCCCGGAGGAAGATATCGGGCAAATCTGGGATAAGTTTTATAAGGTGGATAAGGCCCGGACGCGTGAGTATGGAGGAAGTGGAGTCGGCTTATCCATCGTGAAGGCGATTATGGAGTCCTTCCATCAGGCGTATGGCGTGGAGAACAGGGAAGATGGCGTGGCGTTCTGGTTTGAATTACAGTGTGCGGATGCGCTGCACCGCAGTGAGGAAGTCCGGCGTGGCTCTGAGAACATTGTGAAGCAGGATGTGCCGGCATCAGCGGCGATAGAGGATGATTCGGACGTATGCGATGGCGAGTGGAGACCTCAGTAAGCGGCGGATGGGCCACCAGCAGTGGCAGCGGCGAGAAAGCTCCCGGCAGAAGCAGGATTTGCTGATGGTGCGTGGAAGTCTTAGCAGGAGAAGGAGAAAAATGAGTTCAGTTATTGTGATTGGCGGCGGCGCGGCAGGGATGATGGCTGCTGTGGCTGCCGCGCAGGGTGGGCATGAGGTTCGCCTTTATGAAAAAAATGAAAAGCTGGGGAAGAAGATTTACATCACCGGCAAAGGACGGTGTAATCTGACCAATGATTGCGGTGTAGAGGAGCTTTTACAGGCAGTGTGTGTAAACCGGAAGTTCCTCTACAGCGCTTTTTATGGTTTTGACAGCCAGAGCACGATCCGTTTTTTTGAGGAAGAAGGGATGCCGACAAAAACGGAACGTGGCCGCAGGGTGTTTCCGGTATCGGATCATTCTTCGGATGTGATTGCGGCGTTGATGCGGAAATTAAAAAAGGCGGGAGTGAAAATATATCTGAACCAGGAAGTGAAAAAGCTGCTGATGGATGTGGACGAGGAAGGAAAAGCCCTTGTACGGGGAATCTTGCTGTCATCCGGGCGCCAGGAAAAGGCGGATGCGGTAATTGTTGCGACCGGTGGATTTTCTTATCAGACGACCGGCTCGACCGGGGATGGCTACCGGTTTGCAAGGGAGAGCGGCCATCAGGTGAGCGAGCTTTCTCCGTCCCTGGTTCCAATAGAGACAGAAGGATCGGAAGCGCAGCAGATGCAGGGGCTGTCCCTGCGCAATGTTGAGGCGGCCATATTTGACGGAAAAAAGGAGCTGTACCGGGAATTTGGTGAGATGATGTTTACGCATTACGGTGTGACCGGTCCGCTGATTCTAACAGCCAGCAGCCTGATCCAGAAGCGCCTGAAGGAGCATCCTCTCTTGCTGCTCCTGGATCTGAAGCCGGCGCTTTCCGAGGAGCAGCTGGATGCGCGTATCCTGCGTGAATTCGAGGCAGCAAAGAATAAACAGTTTAAAAATATGCTGGGAACGCTGTTCCCCTCAAAAATGATTCCGGTGATTGTTCAGAAGAGCGGCATTCCCGGTGAGCGTCCGATCCATGAAATCACGCGGGAGGAACGTAAAAATCTGATTCAGATTACAAAACAATTTCCATTGACATTGCTGCGGCTTCGAGATTATAATGAAGCAATCATTACACGGGGCGGCGTCAGCGTGAAAGAGATCAACCCGGCAACCATGGAATCGAAAAAGGTCAAAGGCCTTCATTTCGCCGGGGAGGTACTGGATGTGGATGCTGTGACCGGAGGCTTCAATCTGCAGATTGCATGGTCGACGGGCTACGCCGCCGGAGCATCCGTATAGTGTTCCGCTTTCCTGTATGACGGATGTGCAAACCTTTCTTTTGTTGGAGGGATTTATTTATGAACTTTAACATTGCAATTGACGGTCCTGCCGGTGCGGGCAAAAGCACGATTGCGAAGCGCGCGGCGAAAGAACTGTCATTTATTTATGTTGACACGGGGGCCATGTACCGGGCGATTGCGCTTGGTCTGCTCCGCAAAGGCACAGATATTGAGGACGAGGACGTCCTGAAAGCGGCGCTGGACAACATCGAGGTCGGCATCCGCTATGTAGATGGGGAACAGCGCGTTTATCTGAATGGGGAAGATGTTTCCTCGCAGATCCGCACAGAGATGGTGAGTGACATGACCAGCCGCTCCTCTGCGATTCCCATGGTACGCGCAAAGCTGACCGATTTGCAGAGGGATCTGGCCAGGCGTGAGGATGTGCTGATGGATGGACGGGATATCGGTACGATGATCCTGCCGGACGCGGATTTGAAGATTTTTCTGACGGCCAGTGTGGAGACACGCGCGAGACGCCGTTTCCTGGAACAGGAGCAGAATGGGGATTCATGTAGTCTCGAGGAGATTGAAAAGGATATTCGAGAGCGTGATTTTCGCGATTCCCATCGTCAGACGGCGCCGCTGAGACAGGCTGAGGACGCGGTACGGATTGATTCCTCGGACATGACTATTGAAGAGGTTGTGGAGGAGATTTTGCGTTTGGTTTATGAGCGCAGAGCGCGGAGAGAGAACCGTTAGCGCGCTGGAGGATTCTATGAAATGATTTGTGCGCGTCAGAAGGCAGATGGCACACAGCAATGGTGTAAAGTAAAACGGCTTAGGTCGTTTACTGTCAATTTATAAGAAAGGAATGTCGGGAATGCCTGCCCGACGGACATTTCATGCAGTTAAAATATACAGAAAGCGCCCTGAAGGCGCAGCAGCTGGCGGAGAAAGCGGCGAAGAGCTGCGGTCATAGCTATGTCGGGTCGGAACATCTGCTGATTGGGTTGTTAGAGGAGCAGCAGGGTTCCGCAGGGGTGATTCTGAGGGAGAATCATGTGGAAGAAGAAAAACTGCGTGCCCTGATTGATCAGCTGATCACACCGGAAGGGGATACGGCGGTGAAGGAACCCTCCGGGCTGACCCCGCGGACAGAGGCGATCTTGGAGGAAAGTGCGCAGCTGGCGTCTTTTTTTGATAATCGTGAAATCGGGACGGAGCATATTCTCCTGGCCATGCTGAAAGATATTGAATGCGTGGCGACCCGTCTGCTTCACACGATGGGGATTAATCTCCAGAAGCTATTTTCCGATATCATTGATGTGACTGGCATCTCGGAAGAGAAATACCGCGAACTGGCCAGACAGGTGCGGGCAGAGGGCTCCGGTGGAAGCACGACCCCGATGCTGGACCAGTACAGCCGGGATCTGACCGATCTTGCAGAAGCGCATAAACTGGACATTACGGTGGGGCGCGGGCAGGAGACCGAGCGGATTATGCAGATCTTATGCCGCAGGACGAAAAACAATCCCTGTCTGATCGGAGAACCGGGAGTAGGGAAGACGGCGATTGTGGAGGGCCTGGCGCAGAGAATCGTGAATGGCCAGGTGCCGGAACCCATGCAGGGGAAGCGCGTAGTGACACTGGATATGGCCGGCATGGTCGCAGGCAGCAAATATCGCGGTGAATTTGAGGAGCGCATCAAGCGTATCATCAGCGAAGTGATTGACAGCGGCGATGTACTGCTTTTTGTGGATGAACTGCACACAATTATCGGCGCGGGAGGCGCAGAGGGAGCGCTTGACGCTTCGAATATTCTGAAACCGGCTCTCTCGCGTGGGGAGCTGCAGCTGATTGGCGCGACGACGATTGACGAGTACCGCAAATACATCGAAAAGGACGCTGCTCTGGAGCGGCGTTTCCAGCCGGTGATGGTAGAAGAACCGTCGGAGGAAGAGACAGTAGAGATTTTGAAAGGGCTGCGAAGTCAATATGAGAAGCACCATGGCGTCCGGATTACGGATGAGGCGCTGGTTGCTGCCGCGAAACTTTCCAAACGCTATATCAATGACCGCTATCTGCCGGATAAGGCAATTGATTTGATGGATGAGGCGGCTGCGCGCTGTCAGCTGGGGTACTATCACGCATCGGAGACACAGACGGAACAGCAGCGCCGTTACGACGAACTGAATGGACTTCGTGAGGAGGCGCTCAAGGCGGGCGACCTCGCGAAAGCAAAGGCTGTCAACGAAGAGATGGAACAGCTGAATAAGAAGCTGGATCGGCAGAAAAGACTGCAAAGCTCCAGACAGAGTGGAAAAGCCCGGGTTGTGACGGAGGATGACATTGCGGATATTGTTGCGATCTGGACGAAAATTCCTGTGCAGAAGATCGCAGAGCAGGAGGGGAAAAAGCTTCTCAGGCTTGATAAGCTTCTGCATTCCAGGGTGATTGGTCAGGATGAGGCCGTGCAGGCAGTAGCCAAAGCGGTCCGCAGAAGCCGTTCCGGATTGAAAAGCTCCCAGCGTCCGATTGGTTCATTTCTGTTCCTGGGACCGACTGGTGTGGGAAAAACGGAACTTTCCAAGGCACTTGCCGACCTGGTATTTGGGACGCCGAACGCGTTGATTCGTTTCGACATGTCTGAGTATATGGAAAAACACAGTGTATCGCGCCTGGTAGGCTCCCCGCCCGGATATGTCGGATACGATGAGGGCGGTCAGCTCAGTGAAAAGGTGCGGCGTAACCCGTATTCTGTTGTTTTGTTTGATGAGATTGAAAAAGCGCATCCGGATATTTTTAATATTCTTCTGCAGGTCCTGGACGAGGGACATGTTACCGATTCCCAGGGGCGTAGAATTGATTTTAAAAATACGATTCTGATCATGACATCCAATGCCGGGGCGCAATCTATCATCACGCCGAAGCATCTTGGGTTTGGCGCGGGAGACGACGAGCAGAAGAATCATGAGTCCATGAAAAACAGCGTGATGGAGGAAGTACGGCGTATTTTTAAGCCGGAATTTTTGAATCGCATTGACGAGACGATTGTTTTCCACGCGCTCAGTGAGGAAAATGTGCGCGATATCACCGGACTTTTGCTGGATGAGCTCAAGAAAAGAAGCGAAGAGCAGACGGGCGTGAAGCTTCATTTCAGCTCTGCCCTGAAACAGCTGATCGCAAAAGAAGGCTACGACCCCAAATACGGGGCGAGACCGCTGCGCCGTGCGGTGCAGGCGAAGATCGAGGATCCGCTTGCGGATGAAATCCTTTCCGGACGCGTCGTGGCCGGGCAGGATGTATCGGTCGGATTGGAAAAGGGAAAGATTGTGTTCCGGGTGAAGGAATGAAATTTTAGAAACGATTTACTGGCTTTTTAGAGACATTTATGTTATAGTAAAGATAATTATCCACTTAAAAAG
>JAJBUL010000193.1 GCA_020860365.1 Clostridiales bacterium
ATTTTTTTGCAATCCGTTTTCTGCATAAAAAATTCCATATGGTTACCTGGATTTTTTGTTTTTGTGAAAAAAGACAAAAAAACGGGCATAAATGCCCGGAAAGTCGTTTCTCAGGATGCAAATTGTACAATTGGCATAGAAAATTATATAAAATATAATAAATTTACACAAAAAACACGCACAGATATGATTTCTGTGATATAATTGATACCGGATTTCGATCATGAATACTGATTCATGATCTGATGTTCCTATTATTTCAAGGAGGATTGGTAATTTATGAAGATTTTAGGTGTTTCTCTGGGAACGAAGAACGGCAACAATGATACAATGTGCCGTGTTGCGCTTGAGGCAGCAAAGGAAATGGGGGCTGAGATTGAATTTATCCATTTGCTGGACTGGGATATCCGGTATTGTTCCGGCTGCGTGGCCTGTTCACGCAGGCTCGTGATGGGGAAGGGCATGATCTGCACACGCAAGGATGATTTCAGGGCATTTTATGAGAAGGTCATTGAGGCGGACGGCGTTCTGCTGGTGGATCCGATTTATGAGTCCGGCGGGACAGGCCTGTTCCACTCTATTACAGACCGTATGGGACCGGGGCATGACACCGGCATGATGAAGATTCTGGATGAGAAACTGAAAGAGGCCGGTAAAGAGGGTCTGAATCCGAGATATTTCAGACAGAAAGCCCTTTCCTTCGTCGGGATCGGCGGTTCCGACTGGGCAGTGCGTGTTGAGACGGATCACGCGATGTTCGCGCTGAGCCCCGGCTGGAAGGTTGTAAATAATGAATTCTTCAGCTGGTCCAAGGACGTGATCATGCAGGATGATAAAGTCGAGCGCATGAAACAGATCGGATGCAATCTGGTGGAGGCAGCACAGTATATTATCGATACAGATATGCAGATCGAGGGATCTGAGGGGACATCCCTGTGGAAAGGCGCCGAGGGGGCGTGCCCGCACTGCCAGGGAAACAATTTTTACATCTACCCCGGCACGACACATTGTGTCTGTGAACTCTGCGGTCTTGAAGGAACACTGGAGATTGTCGACGGAGCGTTCAGGTTCAAATATGACCCGGCGACCGAGCACCACGCGCATGATATTCTCTCCGGCAAGTTCCTGCACGGCCAGGATATCTTCGAGAATGAGGGGCGCCTGATCAATCTCTTCAAGGATCCCGAGTTCAAAGCCCGCAAGGCTCATTATACGGCTGTGTGTGAACCGACGCCCGCTCCTTCTAAGTAAACGGAAATGATTGCTTCGCAGTCATCACTATCTATAAAAGCCCATCGCACTGCGACAGAAGCGCATGTGCGTTTAGTTTAAAAGAGCAGGAGGAGGATAACTATGTCAGACACAAATCAGATTCCAAACCCGACGCATGATGTACCTGAGCGTTATGTGCCGAAGTCGGGTGATTTTAAATTCGCACCCATGCGCAGCCTGATCTATGTTGACTGCGTCAGTGAAGATTACAGGCCGAAGCTGCAAAGATGGCTGTACAAGGTTCATATTCCGGACAGCATTTCCCAGTTCGAGCCGTATGTTACAAAGTACGCGTTCTATCCGTCCTTCCCGATTCCGCCTGAGGGCGAACGCTTCGGGTACGCCCGGATGCAGCTTACGGAGCATCACTGGCTGGTGAGCGACCTGGATCCGCGTCTCGGGATCAAAGCAATCGCGGAGACGTTCCCGAAGGACGTGCTGGTATGGCAGGGCAATATACCGGCTGAGGCGCTTGGCGGCGGTCAGATCGAAGCCGAGGGAGACGCGGGCAATGCGGCGCGGCAGTCCAACAGTGCGGAGGGGAAACCGTTTATCTTCGCATTCCTTCCGATGTGGTGGGAGAAGGATATCAAGGGAAAAGGGCGTACGATTGAGGACGGTGCGAACTACCGGTTCAATATGGCCATCGGCTTTCCGTCCGGTGTAGACAAAGAAGAGGGAGCCAAATGGCTGTTTGAAAAAGTGATTCCGATTTTCGAGGCTGCCCCGGAGTGTACGCGCATCCTCTGCAGCAACGTTAAGAAAGAAATCAACGACTGCGTGATGGATTATGTGCTGGAGCTGTGGTTTGAGCACCAGTCCGGCTGGTATAAGGTTATGGTGGAAGACACCGGATCCCTGGAAAAGCCGGAGTGGGCACAACAGGACGCGTTCCCGTTTCTGAAACCGTACCACAATATCTGCAGTGCGGCAGTTGCGGATTATACGCCGAGCAACAACCTCGCGAACTACCGCGGTTATCTTACCATGAGATAATCCAAACAGAAAAAGTGATATTTTTAAAACCCCGGTCGAGTAGACATACCCCGTAAGGGGTATGTCTACTCGACCTTGATAAAAAGATATGCAGCTCGCATTAACTTGATAAAAAAGATATTGACAGCAAACAAAAGTTATAGTATCCTAACCACAGGTAACAAGATTGAACCGGAAAGCCGGGGAAGTTCGGAAAGGGTACTGGTGTTCACCGACATTATAATCTTTAACTTTTCAAGTAAGATAATACAATATAAAAA
>JAJBUL010000122.1 GCA_020860365.1 Clostridiales bacterium
TTCCTACTTGGTGACGGAAGCTTTATATACGCCGGATTATTCATCGCTTACTATCTATGGTTGGTATTAACTATAAACGTCCGATTACAAGACAACGTTTTACGGCTGTGCCGTCTAGCCTTTCCCGAATCCGCCGCCGGATCTTTATAAAATAATTGAGATAGAAACAGTTTTATTCGTTAATCCGTCGGTTTTCATTACCCCAGTCACACAATTTATCTAATACGCTGACCAGGGAATGCCCTCTTTCTGTAAGAGAATACTCTACTTTGGGTGGAATCTGAGGATACTCATGACGTTCAATTAAATCGTCCGCTTCCAGTTCCTTGAGATTCTGGCTTAGTGTTTTATCGGCTACATTTTTCAGATATCTCCGCATCTGATTGAAACGTACTGGTTCATATTCCATCAGGCAGTAAAGGATAATCGGCTTATATTTTCCGGAGATGAGGGACAGGGTATAGCTGTAGCCTGTATCCTCAAAATTTGCTGTTTCTATGTTTTTCATTTAACGCTTACCTCCACGTAAGTACCTAACAAAAATGTAGGTACTTGTTTTTGAACTGACGCTATGATAGCATATGTCCAGCAGAAAGACAACAAAAAAACAGGAGGTTCAAAGTGCAATGAGAAAAGACATTAAAACAACAGAAGCTGTTTTCCCAATGCCGGTGTTAATGGTTGCAACTTATAACGAAGATGGAAGTATTGATGTCATGAACGCTGCCTGGGGAACGATGCTGTCCCGGAATCAGGTGATTCTCAACCTGACGGAGACTCACAAGACAGTGAAAAATATTAAGGCGAGAAAAGCATTTACTGTCAGCATCGCGGATGCGGCTCATATGACAGAGGCGGATTATTTCGGAGTCGTGTCCGGCAACAACACGCCGGATAAATTTGCAAAAAGCGGTCTGACCGCTGAAAAATCCGGCAAAGTGGATGCGCCGATTATCAACGAGTTTCCACTTTGTATGGAGTGCGAATTTATTACGTATCTGGATGGTGAATATGGATGCGGAGTTATCGGCAGGGTGGTAAACACGACAGCTGATGAAACTGTTATGGATGGTGACGTTGTAGATATTTCAAAAGTTGATGCCATCGCCTTTGACCCATATACACATGGTTATTACAAAGTTACAGAGCGGGTTGGAAATGCCTTTAAAGATGGATTGAAACTAAAATAACTGTGGACAGCGACAAGGACAGCGTTGGAGCCGCTTCGGATGTTGAGACGGACGACAGCTATGGCTATAACATTGTAACCGCAGCGGGCGATGCAGTGTTCCTGGCCTGTGAGGATAGCGGATACGGCGGAACGATTTTCGCGGCAGGCGGTGTGTTCTGCTCGGATTTTGAGGTGGACGCTGACGTTGACGACTATGATCTCGGTTATGCGAATACCAATATCATTACAAACATTCTGAAAGGGGTTCAGGTACAGCTGGATGTGACTCCGATCGCGGAGGTCCGTGAAGTGGCGAACACAGGCGCGACCGGAGATGTGTTCCGGGTACAGGGTTATGTGACCGCCGGAACAGCCAACTCGGATACGGTGTTCTTCGACTGCATCTACATTCAGGATGAGACCGGCGGCATGGATCTGCAGGTCGAGATTCTTTCCGGCCGGTATCAGGGTGATGTTGTGAACGTGAGTAACTACTTCAGTGCGCTCTATAACGTAAAGGATGGCGTCGGGGACAAGGTTTCCATTCGAACGGATACGACTTCCGTCGGGGAGTATACGGCCTCCGTTTATAATTATTACCGTGTTCCGGGGATCATTGGGTGTATTGCAATCTTTGTGCTGCTTTTGATTCTGATCGGCGGGAAGAAAGGGGCAAAGTCTGTGATTGGCCTGGCATTTGATGTGGTCTGCATTCTCTGGATTCTTCTGCCGCTTTCTCTGAAAGGATATTCGCCCCTGCTGGTCACAATCCTCATCGCGCTTGCCGGAATGCTGCTGACATTTTTCCTGATCGACGGGGTACAGACAAAAACGGTCGCCGCCTCTGTGGGCAGCATGTGCGGTGTGCTGGCTGGCGCAGGTTTTTCCCTGACGGCGCAGGCGATCTTGTCTGTGACTACCTATCAGATGGATGAGGCGGAAACACTGCTGCTGATTACCAGTACGACAGACCTGCACCTGGACAGCCTGTTTCTCTGCGGCGTGCTTATCGCCTGCCTGGGTGCGGTGATGGATGTGGCGATGTCTATTGCTTCCTCTGTGGCAGAAGTGCATGCAGCAAATCCGCGCTTCGGGATGAGGGAACTTTTCCACTCCGGCATGAATGTCGGCCGGGACGCGATGGGTACCATGTCGAATACGCTGATTCTGGTCTACGCCGGCAGCGCACTCAATATGATGCTGATGATCTATTCCTACGGCGTCAGCTTCCAGCAGCTGATGAATACAGATTTTGTGGCAATCGAAATTATTTGCTGCGCTGCGGGCAGCACCGGCATCATCTGCACGGTGCCTTTTGTGGCTGTTGTTACTGCAGCGGCGCTTACGG
>JAJBUL010000057.1 GCA_020860365.1 Clostridiales bacterium
ACATGTCCGGCATCTACGCCGCTGCCGCCCGTAAGATCTTTCCGGACGCCATCCTGTGCGTGGATCGGTTCCACGTCGTCCAGTGGCTCAACATGGCTGTTGACGCCGTCAGACGTCGCCTCCAGAACGAGTTCCGGAACGACCCGGGGAAATACCCGAAGCTGAAGGATTCCAGGCTCATGCTGCTTACAAAGGAGTGCAACCAGAGAACCTACTGGGAGGCTTACGGTTACGAGGAAAAACTTGCGCGCCTTCAGGCCCTGCTCGCTGAATTCCCAGACCTGTGCGAGGTGTTTGACGCCCTGCACGAATACCATTTCATCCGCACGATAGACACGGAACCCTTACGCCGGCTGCAGCTGACTGAATGGACCAACAAATATCTGTCTTCTGAAGTCGGAGAAGTCCGTGACGCCGCCAAAACTGTCGAGAACTGGAAAGAAAATATTTTGAACAGTTTCAAATACGGTGTTACAAATGGACCCGTTGAGGCGCTCAACTCACAGATCAAAAGGGGCTCTTCGTCAAATTGCGGCAAAGTCCGTCTCAAAGCGGCGTAGCCGAATTGAAAAAAAGTCCGTCTCATTGCGGGGAATGGGTATTCATTCCCGCTTTACTCTCTTCTGTATTCTCTATCTCTAAATACCCGCGTCTGATACATCCCTTAGCATTCATATCCAGCATCGCTTTTGGAACTGCTTAGTGCAGTTCACATACCAGCATTCCCTCTTAGCTGCATAATTCATATGGCAGGCAAAAACTTGTCAAGGGCGTCAGCCGCGTATGCGGTGCATCAGCACCCTTGATAGGTTTTTGCCGGTCATATACACTGTTCCAAGAGGAAAGCCCCCTCATTGTTTCCGCCTCTGTCTATGTTCTTATATCATTGTTATGCATCTCTCTGTCGGCCTCCATCTTTTCCCGAATCTCCTTTCTGAGTTCAGGATGTTTTTTTATATAGCTTGTCATTTCATCGCTGAGCGGACACTCCTTTGCTTCCTCATCCCCGTATAAAAGCCAGTCAGCACCCACATCCAGTGCTTCCTCTATCTTTTTCGCATAACGGATCGTCAGCTGCCTTTTTCCAGCCAGCACATCACCCAGCATTGATGTTGCTGTATGGGTCTTCTCCGCAAACTCCCTCTGTGTCAGTCCACTTTCTTCATATGCCAGCCTCATACGTCTTCTTTGAAGTTCTCCCCGGTCCTCAAGCTGCTGCGGTTCCGTTCTTTCTCCGGCAAACCATTCCTCATTGACCCCGTATTCACTGCATATTTTTCGGATTACTTCATCACTGACCGAAACTGTGCCGTCTTCAAACCTTTGAATCTGTTGGTATGAACAGCCTATTTTTGCACCAAATACCGTTCTTCCCAACCCGAGTTTTTCACGAAGTTCTCTGACTTTACAATTACCTGAGGCAGATTTTACATGCATTTGATTGCAAGCCTTTCTCTTTATGGTCTATTATTATGTCTGTTCCGATTATTAATACATTTTCGGTTCGTAGCTAATATCTACCATTTTTTATCAGGAGGTTTTTACAATGGCTCAGAAAAGCACGAACTGCATCCTTGGTATCCCTGACTGCGATTCCGTCTCCGATATCAACAACTCCGGCACCGAATTCACTGTAACCCTCGATCCTGGCCATATCCAGGCCGTCTGCCCGCTTTGTGAAGGGCATTCGCTCACTTCTAAGGGCTGCAGCAGGGAACAGGTCATTTACCACACCCCACGCGGCAGGACCGCCACGCTGATACACATCAGCTTTCCACGCTTTTATTGCAAGGACTGCGGTGTATCGTTTACTTACCGACCCGACTGGATCCATCCATGGCTCCCCATCACAAAGGTCCTGTTCCACAGCATCCTTTCTGATTTCAGCAGTACAAAGTCCATGCGTGAGATTGCTTCTGACAACTGTGTCTCCGAAAGAATCGTGTGTAGCGTTTTTGATGCCGTCTCGATTCATCCGGACCACACACTGGCTACAACCATCTGCATCGATGAATTCAAAGGAGATTCCGGCACGTTTGATGAAGAAAGCCGCCGTTGGCACCGGAGACGCTTCCAGTGCAATGTCGTAAACGGGGATAACCATTCTGTCATCGACATCCTTCCCTCGCGGGATTACCAGAGCCTGAAAGCGTATTTTATGGACTATCCTGCCCACGAGCGTAAAAATATCCAATACCTCTGCTGTGATATGCACAGCGGCTTTGCCAAACTCCGCCACCGGGTCTTTCCAAACGCCATCCTGTGCATCGACCGCTTCCACGTCGTGCAGCGCCTGAATAACGCAGTAGACTATGTGCGGATCCGTTACCAGAAAGAGCTGAAAGCCCGGCTCGATATCAATGAAAACGATGAAGAGGCGGAGGCGCTCTATAAACTCCTGAAGGATTCCGCCCACCTGCTGACAACCAAAGAATCGAATTACACGGTATACTGGGAATCGGATATCCTTGCGAAGAAACAGCTGAAACTGGCCGGGATTTTTTCCCTGTTCCCGGATCTTCAGGTGGTCAATGATTATCTTCAGGAATTCCATGTCCTGACCGCCCAGAAGGATGACGCACTGCGTTCCCTTGCACTTTCCGCTTGGATCCAGCGGGCAAAATCATCAGAAGTGCCCGAACTGCGTGATGCTGCCTCCACTATTGAGACCTGGAAGGAATACATCTTGAACGGCCTCCGTGGGGGCAGAAATAATTCCACCTGCGAAGGTCTGAACCGCAAGATAAAAGACATCAAGCGCAATGCGTCCGGTTTCAAAAATTTCGATAACTTCAGGAAGCGTATCCTGCTGGCCTGCGGGTCGCCGCTCCTTAAAAAAGAATACTCATACAGCAGGAAAAACAGCGGAAAAGCAGCTTCTCCTGCCCGGAAAGAAGGCGACTGTAGTGAAGCGTAAACATAATCGTAATAATTTCAGGCGAAACCATCCACGCAAACCAGAGCCATTCCAAAGGGAGAGCACCAGAGACTGTTCTGACAGCACACTCCAAAGTCAATGCCGTGAACTGAAAATCAAATGCTCCAGCCTCACGGAAACCATTGAAAGGTACTCTGAATGGGATTCATGGAACCGCAAGTATATCCACCTCCTGCAGGAGCGGAATGATCTGCTGGAGGCGCTCCTGACTGCCGCCGGCTGTGACTTTCAGCCGTACAACATCCGCGCTGAAGACTATAAAAGGAAAGAGCCAGCAAACCAGATGGATAATTCCAATATTTTGGATATTCCGGAAATCCCTGGCTCCGATTCAGAATCCGATCTCGTTTTCATGGATTGTGACAGCTGTGAAAACCTCTACGGCTGCTATACGCTGATCGACTCACTTGTCCGGGATATCCTTTCCCTGGAAGAGGAAATGGTCAACTGGCGCCACGCCCTGCTCTGCCACCTGAACCCACTTGACGCCCAGAATCTCCAGTATGATATCCTGGACGGCCTTGCCCAGCGGTACTACAATAACGAAACCTATCAAAACTACCTGGATAGGTTCCTTTATGATGAAGACCCTATGGAGTCAGATAAGCACGTATCGAAGCTCTGGAGACTCGCCCATGGTACAGACGAGGACTCCGTAAACCTGTAAGCAGTTGTTCGTTTTCTGCGACTCACGATTTATTAAGTTAAAAAAGCGTAAATAAATAGAGGGCTATCATCCCTCTCGTACCACCTCACTTCCCGGTGCGTTCTGCATCTATATGGCTAAACAATAAGCGGTTCGGGGGAACCATTCCCCCTGACCGTCTTACTGAGTGATGCCTTTTTTAGGCCAATTCTCTCAAAAATCATTCAGGTCGCCGCAAACCCTTGATTTCAGGGCATTTCAGGCACTTTTTCCTCAAATTTCCCCGCATCTAGACGAAGACCCCAATTAAATCCCTGGATAGGAGTGGTCTTTTGCACCCTTCTTTTCTGAAAAATCATACCAAGATGCCATAAACCCAGCAACTATGCGGCCTGAGACTGTTTTTTTACCGCCCTTTCACGGAGAGCCCCAAAGAATCGAATTACACAGTATACTGGGAATCAGATAGTTTTACCTCTTCTGTTGTAAAAGACGTTTTGCATACTTCTTCACTATTTCCAATATTTCATAAAAACAGTCTTTCATCATCAACCTAGTTAAAACTAACAGAGACAACAAGTATAAGATCAATCCCATTATCGGATTGCAGTATGTACCAAGGATAATAAACAATGTAATTTCTACGCCGCAGAAAAAATAGGATGTCCATCCAAATCGAAGGTTCTTGTTTGAGATTTCACACACGAGAAGCCAGATTATATTAGTTATCAGCGTAGTCACAGCGAAACTTTGCATATTTCTCATAATCAAGTAAAATGCCAGATTCGCAGCTATTGAAAAGACAATCATGACTATAGTTTGTTTAAAATATATATTCTGTTTTTTCTCTGCTTTGTAATAATTCACATAAATTCCCTTTACCAGACCTGCAAAAACCTGAGATGCTAAAAGGAAAAACATAACCGTTGTTGCGATCTTATATTGATCCAAAAATAGTTCAATAATTAATTTTGCCGGGAATGCAGCAGCAATGACCAGCAATACCCAGATCAAAAGAATATTTTTTGCTCTCTTTATATCAGCTTCTTCCCTTGATACACAAAACCTATTGTATAGAGTCACTGTAATTGGTGTAATGAAAGTATTTACCATTGTATCTATGCTGACGGCAAACGAATACTGGGCAAAATCTACTGTCAACATAAGAATTTTTACAAACCATCGGTCTATACTGGTAAATATTTTGCTGGAAAGATTTCCGATCATCAGAACAAACCCAGACCGAATATTTTCCATTAATGACATTGGCATGATCCTGCCTGTATGCACAAAAGGATTCTTTCTGTTAAACTGAATCGTTAAAAATATTGACACGATAACGCCAACTAAAATCTGTAGAAGAATGAAATAGACATAATTGTCTATATGGAAGAAGAAAATTAAAATGATGTTAAATGTTAAAACAATCAGTGATTGCGCATTTAAAGCCCTTCCGTAGCTCTTAAACTCACCTGTTGCCTGATATAAATTCTGCAATAACGCAATAAAATTACAGCAGATAAATCCCACAGAAAAGAAGAGTAGAATCTGGTCACAAATCACACGTGAAATTGCCGCTACAATCACAGCCACAACAATTTCCATCATAAAAAAAGATTTTAAGCAGGTATCAATCTCTGACTTTTGAATGTCTCTGATCTTTTTTCCGCCATACTTCAGATAAATGCCATCGCTAAATCCGAAATGTAAAAATCCCGCATATGTCATATACAGTGTATAAGTTTTTAGCATTGCATACGAATCTATTGTTAAATACTTTGGCAACATAAAGTTATTCAAAAGGTTCAAAATCAGCGACAATATATTTGCTAACATCACTTGAAAAATACCTTCGATCATATTCCACCCCACGGCTATCTTATTTGCCACTGCACATTTGTTGTATTTTCATATAGGCATAAACCTTTTTCATATCTCATCCGCATGATCGATCATACCATTATAACAAATTTTTGAAATCTTAACTTCAGGTGAACCTTCGTCACAAACCAATAACCCAGCAGCAGCAATATAATTTTTACTGCAGTTCCTATCGTAAGTATGGACTGACTATACTGCGATATTGAGGAAACAAATATCCAGTAAAAAAGGTATCCATACGATAGAACCCACATATTTGTTTTATGGTTTCTAGCAGCACCCTTTATTTTCCCCCAATACATGTAAGCAAAAAAAACCGCAACCAAAGCTGTAAAAATGTACATGCCAACCAGACCAAAATCATGCAGAGGTCTCCTAAAAAATGTATATACGTTAGATGTATAGGCTCCAACTGACCGGAACTCCAGGTTGTAGGATGTGGAAGCTGCACCTACACCTAAGAATGAAAGAATCTTTCTGATCCCGACCAATGATTCTTCTCCCCAGAGTGTGCGACTCACAGGATTCTCCACATATTTCCCGAAAAGAAATATGCTGCTTCCAAGGTAACTTGATACATATTGAAACATTGTCCTTTTGTTTCCTAGCCTCCCCAACAGATTAAGAGAATAGTAAAATGCCGGGATTCCAACTGCCAGGGCGATGATTCCTATTCGTATCATTTTGTATGATAGATTTTTTTTCCAATGGTGTTTTTGATTCCATAAGATATAATAATAGAATAAAAGGCCAATAAAAATCCTCAAATATTGCGTCCTTCCTGCCACCATAGTACCAGGAAGCAGTGACAATATTACTATAATCACAAGACCTAGTTGACGTCTCTTGTTCCTATCTCCAAAAAGTAAGTTATTGATTAGAACATATCCTGCTACATATCCAGATACCACTACTACATTAGTAAGCTGTGGTATAAGACCACTTACTCGTGTCACATCTTCCCCTGACATGTCTGACACTCCAAGTCTACGATAAGCCGCGAATACCTGCATCCCCGAATAGCTTGTTCCAACTACTTCTCTGATAGCATAATAATACAACACACATACCACGATATCAAAAAAAATCACAATTACTATTTTGCCAGCTGAAATATCAATTGTTTTCAATTCCCGATGCGTTACTTTTTTGTTTTGATTGATACTTCTCCCTCTGTTGCCCTTCTGCTTTGATTTGTTGATCAAAATTCGAGTCAGCGTCTCCGCAGCAATAAAGCAAAAAAGCCCGGTCAAGATCAAAAGTGTAGCCTGCATGCTGTATTCCGTTGTTCCATACTCCCAGTTAGCGAAATTCAAAATCGCTACAAAAGTACTTATAACAAACATAATACACATCAGCACACTCGGTGCTAATATATCATTCCCAGTTATAACATAAGCTAGAATTAAAAGTATTGTTTCGCCAACAAATAATAGAATCATAGCATCCATTAAAGTCAAAGCCCCTACACGATATTTTAAAAATAGTATTCATTGTTCAACCGAATCTTATCGTTTAGCATCACTTCTCGAAAACATTTAGCCGAGTCCTCCAAACACTTATTCGAGAAGATTGATTTTTGATATTGTTTTTTATAAGTCTGATCTGTTGCCACATCTTCATGATGGACTACCTGTATGCTTGGATCATAGACAAATTTCAGATTCTCTCTCATGCCAAGATAATGAAGAATATAGGACTCAAAATACATAAATGTCTTCGGGTAAAAACAGTTATCATGTGACCTTGCAAAAGATCCGGAGAAAATATAACAGGCTCCATGAAGAGGCAAGCCAAATTGTACTCTCGTATAATCTGTCTTCTGTGACACATTTATTTTTTGTTTTCTATTAATGAAGTATTTTATTTTGATCAAAAATCTGTATTTATTTTTTAAATGCAGCTTTTGAATATATGATTCAAGCTCTTCCAATGTATAATTGTTATCTCTCTGAGGATTTTGATGGATCCCGGTTTTCGCCGAAAAAATATCCGGTCCTAGCACATCAAACAAATATTTTTCATCGGACCTTCGGATGGATTGAATAAAATCCTTCTGTTCTATCAAAACATCGTTGTTCATCACAACGATATAGTCAGGGTCATACTTTTTTGCAGCGATAAACCCGACGTTGTTTCCTTTCGCAAACCCAAGATTTTCTTTTTCTTGCAGGACTTCTATTATGGGATCTGACTCATACTTCTGTTTCAGAAGTTTTCCTGAATGATTTGGGGATGCGTTGTCCACAAGGATTATCTTGATGGCCTCTTCTTTTCTCAATTTTTTTATAGCATTAATACAGTTTATCGTCTCATCAATGGCCTGATAATGCAATATCACAAAACAAATCATTCCTTGTCTCCTCCTATTTTCTGCTTATCCTTTCAAAACCAAACCAATTATCCACAAACTCGCAATACTCATAATATTCATCCAGCATCACAGCAATTTCTTCCTTATTTAAAAAATCAATTGTTGCCTGCTTGCGACCGCGTTTTAAAATGGCTTCATAGCAAACAGATGGCGGAGTATCCAGATAAAATACTTTAACCGGTTCCAATTCACGAGAAAGAGAAGCTATAATATCAACTGCAGTCTCCCTCGGTAAATTCTGGTCAATGCAAAAAGAGATTACCCTGTGTACAATCCCTTCATCCATATATATTTTTCTGTTCATGTACTTATATACAGATGCAAGCATGGAAATGTTTCTTACCGTCTTACGTACTGTACGATGTGTATAACGTCCTTTTTTAGCTGGAGAAATATCTATATTCTGCACGATCTTTTTCCGTATTGAGGCTGCATATGGCGTTAGAATCAGTATTTTCTTTGCCAGATTCTTTATTTGTTTTTTTATGCCATTTGTTTCTGTGACATTCTTATACGTATCATCCCCGGACATAGAATGAATAAAATATGTCTTGCCACACCCAGGGCATCCGAAAAGTTCCGTAATCGTATTACTCATCTTATCGACTTCCTATCGTCTCTATCATTTTTTTTATATGTTCATCCGGTTGATAATAAAGAGCGGATTGTAGACAGTTATTTTTGATTTCTAAAATCTGATTTTTCTGACCAATAATCCAGAAGATTCCTTCTTTTAATGTTTTTACCGTCTCACTCGGATACAACATCCCGTTATAACCATTTCTTATCATTTCATGATTGCATCGCCAATCCGTCGCAATCACCGGCACTCCAGCAGAAAAGCTCTCAGAAATCGTTCCTGCCTGACTTTCAGATGGCCAGAAAGTAGGGAAAAGAACTGCGTAATAGTCTTTCAGAGTCTCTATCGCCCTGGCTGACGGCACTTCTCCGCAATACCTGACAGCGTCCGTCGCTTTCTTCATCACTGTGTTAAATTCTTCCTGATAATCCAGCCCAACCGGACCGTATATGTCCAGTCGGCATACGGTACGGCCAGCTTCAGCATTACACGCTTCCACAGCATAAATCGCATCCTCAATCCCTTTTTCTTTTATCACTCTCGAGTAAGGGCAGAAAGTATACGGTTCATCATACTTTGATTTTAACTCTTTCTCGTTCAAAATCGATAGCCGTCTGAAATTTGGCAGGATTTCCACGTTACGAATCCCACGTTCTTCCAACTCTTCCTTAAGTAGATTCGTCTCAACATAATTTAACCGGAATGAATTCAGGTACTTTTCATATTTAGGATACTTATCTATATAACTGGAAAGATTCCCTCCAATCACATCGTGATAAACTCTTGTTCGCAAAATTCCGGATGCAAAACACAGAATCGGAAGATAAAAGCGGAGACCATTTTGGGAGAGTAAAACGACTATATTCTTAGTCCAAATCAGTTCCTTGATCGTTTTTGCAAGCAACAGAATTGGCCTTTTACTTTTATAATAAGTATCGACTATTTCGATTTTCAAATTCGGTACTTGTTTCAACTCATTATATAGAGCAACCGTCTTTACCGTCTGGCCATCAGTAAATTGCTTTCCCCCGCCGAAATGGCCAATAATTGCTATTTTTGTCTTCATCCGATTTACCTTCCTCTTAATCCATATTTTTTGAATCTGCCGAAAATATAGAGGATTCTGCTGTTCTTTCAATGTTTTGCCCATATATCCTTAAACTCTTCTTACTACTGTGTAGCTAACACTATTATACAATCGCTTATCATATCACTTATTATCTAGTATTTATTCTCCCTATAAAAGATTTTCTTGATTTTTGACATAACCACATTGCAACAAACAAGAAATATAGAAACTACTGGATTCATCTCCTGCCCTACATGAAACAAATCGTATTCACACTTAATCTGCTGCTCTATCTTAGTATTACTAGTAGAAACAGAATTACTTTTTCTCACCCGATATTTAGCAAGATTCTCATTCAGATAATAAGCATCTGCAAAATGAACTGCTTTCAACCATATGGCATAGTCATTTCGCTTTTTCAAATCAGCTATTTGAATTACTCCCATTACATTGGAATCATACATAACTGTAAGACATCCCATAAAGTTGAATGCATACATCAGCGCTCTATTTATTTTTTTCGGTCCAGTAAGCACGATATTTCTGCTGCTTCCATCTTCCTCAATTTCAGAATAACTGGTATACGAAAAGCTGTAATGATTTCTTTTCATAAAATTAACCTGCTTCTCCAACTTCTCTGGCATCCACAAATCATCACTATCTAAAAAAGCAATCCAACGTCCTTTCGCTTCCCTTAACGCATAATTCCGAGCCATAGCTGCTCCCTTGGCTTTTTCATGATGCAGGAGGGTAATTCTTTCATCATCATAGCTGTCTACCACAGAAACAGATTTGTCTGTTGACCCGTCATCCACAATAATAAGTTCCCAATTTATGTAGGTTTGAGCAATAACCGAATCAATACTTTCAGCAACATATTTTTCGCTATTGTGCATTGGCATTATAATCGACACCAAATCATTCATTGACCTTTGTTTCCTCTTTCTTCTTCATCTCACCAGTCCCACCTTCAACAACACCATCTTCTCTAAGCACTGCGAAAATAGAGCCAAAAAAACACCTCAAATCCATCCTAAAACCCATATGCCTTACGTAGTCACCATCCAGCTTCGCCTTGACAGGAATCTCAAGCTCATCCCGACCGTTAATCTGTGCCCAACCGGTCAATCCAGGCTTCACGTCATTAGCTCCATACTTATCTCTTTCAGCAATTAGGTCATCCTGATTCCACAAGGCAGGACGTGGGCCGATAATGCTCATATCGCCTTTAAAAATATTCCACATCTGCGGCAACTCATCAATACTGGTCTTTCTAATGAACTTCCCGACCTTCGTTATGTATTGTTTCGGATTCTTCATCAGATGTGTAGGAATATCCGGCGTAGCTACTTTCATTGATCTAAATTTATAAAGAAAAAAATAGGACTTGTGGATGCCTACACGTTTCTGCTTGAAAATCGCAGAACCAGGATCTTCTATTTTGATTGCTATCGCAACGATTCCCATTGGAATTGCCAGAATAATTAGCCCCAGGCCAGACAACACCACATCTATAAAGCGTTTAAAAAAATTCAAATACACTGTTTTTCTTCTCCCTTATATTAACATCTATCATAAATCACCATTTCTACTACAGTATTAATAGCAACTCAGATCTATACCGTACTGTTGTTTATACTCATCAGCCTATTTTGCCATCAATCGTTTCATGATACTTAACTCTAATAAGCAACTTTCATCAAAAGAAGCTCGGGTCGGTGCCATGCTGCTCTTTATACTCTTTCACCCACTGCTCATCATAATTCAGTACAGGTGTCCTCGCGGGCTTATTCTCTTGCTGCTTGTTCTTCTGAGTCATATCCTTTGACTCCTGATTACCTGGCTTCTCCCCCACCGGATGAAAGGTCGTGACGATCTCTTCTACCATTTCGACGATATCCGGACTGTTTTCATAGCTGGCTTTTGCGAGCTCCTCGAGCTGCTGAAGGAATGTTTCTACATCAAACGGGATTGGCTTCCCGATATAGATCAGCTCGTTGTCAGTCTTTTTCAGCCCTTCTTCGGCCATCAGCTTTTCTTCATACAGCTTTTCGCCGGGACGTAAGCCGGTATACTGGATTTCGATGTCTTCGTCCGGTTTCAGGCCGGACAGCTTGATCAGGTTCCGCGCGAGGGTGTCGATCTTTATGGGCTCTCCCATGTCCAGCACGAAGATTTCTCCGCCCCAGGCGTTTGCCCCAGCCTGGAGTACCAGGCTGACAGCTTCTGGGATGGTCATGAAGAAACGCGTGATTTCTGGATGGGTGACTGTGACCGGTCCGCCCTCGGCAATCTGGTTCTGGAACAATGGGATCACGGAACCGTTGCTTCCCAGAACATTGCCGAAGCGAACCGCTACGAATTGGGTTCCCGTCCTTTCCTTGTTTTTGACGCTCTCAATTTTTATTTTTCCGCCTTCTGCTGCCATATGGTCGACTGGATCGTATACTTTCTGCCCATAGATTACTTTATCCTTGTGTGCGTGGATAAACGGCAGGATATCGATTCTGCCGCTCTTGCTGACGGCATCCATACTCTGGATGACCATTTCGCAGAGCCGCTTACTGGCGCCCATGATATTGGTCGGGTTAACGGCTTTGTCTGTACTGATCAGGACAAACCTCTGTGTGCCATGGGTCAATGCGGCATAGGCGGTCTTGTAGGTACCGACGACATTGTTTTTGATCGCCTCGTTCGGGCTGTATTCCATCAGGGGCACGTGTTTGTGTGCGGCTGCATGGTAAACGATGTCCGGGTGATACAGCTCAAATACCTGATTGATCCTGCGGCTGTCACGTACGGAACCGATCAGTACCGTCAGGTTCAGCTCAGGACGGTTTCTGCGCAGCTCCTGTTCAATCGCGTAGGCGTTGTTCTCATAGATGTCAAAGATAATCAGCTGCTTCGGATCATGAGCGGCGATCTGGCGGCACAGTTCGCTGCCAATCGAACCGCCTCCCCCGGTTACGAGGATGGTTTTACCCTTTATGTACTGGAAGGTTCCTTCCATGTCGACGCGAATCGGTTCCCGGCCAAGCAGGTCTTCGACTGCCACTGGCTTCAGACGGCTGACCAGGACTTCGTCGTTGGCGAGCTGGTAGATGCCCGGCAGACTTTTCAAACTGCAGCCCGTCTCGTTACAGATATCCAGAATCTCTTTCTTTTCTCTGGCCGCAATCGTCGGGATACAGAAGTATATCTGGTTTACGTTAAACTTTTTCGCATTTGAAGGGATCGATTCCCTGCCGCCGACCACGGGAATCCCGTCGATGAACCGCCCCCATTTGTTGGAGTTGTCATCGATGATGCAGCAGGGCTTACATTTCATCTTTTCTGACTGCTGAAGCTCGCGGATCACATTTCTTCCTGCCGCCCCGGCGCCGATAATCATGGCTCTTTGGCCTTCATTGCCTGCGTCTTCTTTTTTCCGGAAACCATCTAAGATAAATCGGTAGGAAAAGCGGACGCCGACCAGAAGAATGAACTGCATCGCCGCACCCACGATATAGTAGGAAAACGGCATTCTCTGAAAGAAGACGGTGATGCAGACCGCATGAGCAATGGAGGCTGTTAACGACGCGCTTCCATAGCGCAGAAATTCAAAAAGCCCGGCAAATCGCCAGATTCCCCGGTACATCCGCATGAACCAGAAAAAGATGACAGCGGCTGCCAGATACCAGGGAAGGAACCGCGCGTATGCGGACAAATATTCAATGGGTATATTTGTATACTGAAAATCAAAGCGAAGCCACAGACCAAAGAAGTAGGAAAAAATCATCGCAGCGGCGTCAAACAGAATCAGCCCTGTGGCTATCACTTTCCAATGATGTAGTTTCGTTCTCATAGCTTATAATTAAGCAGATGATTCACATCTGATCCTTTCGTTTATTCCCGCGAAGCAACGGGGCAAGTAGCCGAAGTCATAAAGAATTCATCGGCAGGCTGACACCTTATGACATAGCTTGCACGGATATTTGACTTCCGCAAAAAAATTTATGAATTCACGACCTCCGCTGTGGATGGCTCGGAACTGGCGGCTATTAACCATTGCGGCTTTGTGCCGGTATGCGCCATCCTTCTTTTCCGGCTGCCCTTTTGTGATACCTGTTCCAGTGGCAGATCTGAAAGCAGCTGTTCCTGTTCCGGACTGAGCTTTCCGGCTTCCAGGTATTTCTTCTGCATGGCAATCCATTTTCCAATCCAGACGCCGTCCACTACAGTGTCCTGCGGAATTTTCAGGGTGCCCTTTTCCTGGTACCATTCCTTTACCAGTGCAAGCCGTGACTCCCAGGTGTTTGTCTGCCAGGTCATACCGATCGCGTTCAGCCGTTGGATCCGTTCTTCTGAAAGCCTGCCATTTTTGTACTGACTGCGCTGCCGCTGAATCCAGGTGCCAAGCGGCAGGCCATCCTCCGTGACATATTTCTCAGGAACCAGCAGATTTCCCTGTTCTTTGGAATAGCTTTCCGCAGCGTGAAAGGCCTTTTCCCATTTATTTTCGATCTGGCTTGTCCAGATCATGCCAATTTCGTCCAGACGCCGGATCTGCTCTGACGTGGGCGGCGTACCTTTTGCGTTACCGGCCCGCAGCGATCGGAGCCGGTAGATCCAGGCACCAAGGCGAATTCCATCTTCTGTGATATAATCGCGGGACACATCCAGATCCCGGTGCTCGCGATAATATGCCAAGGCGGCTGCATAGCTCCGCTCCCAGTAATAATCCGGCACATTCCAGACCATGCCGAGTTCATTCAGCTTCTGTATCCGATCGGGCGTTAAATATTTCTGATGGGCGCCCGCATTTTCCCAGGCGCGGATACTGGCAAGCCAGGAGCCAAGGGCGATGCCTTCCTCGTCCACATATTTTGTCGGGACGTCCAGGTTGCCGTATTTTTCCCGGTAGCGTTTCGCCGCCGCATAATTCTTTTCCCAGGTGAGATCTGTGGCGGTTTCCCAGACCATGCCGATCGAATCCAGCCTGCGGATGCGCTCCTCCGTCAGGCTCCCGCGCATGCTTCCCTTCCGGATCGCTTTCTGATTCGATAACCAGTTCCCAAGGGCGTAACCATCTGCGGTAATATAGTTCGAAGGTATTTTCAAACTGCCAGTTTCCTCATAAAATTTCTTCGCCTGGTCAAACATCCGGTCCCAGGATGCAGTCAGCGTTTCATTCAGCTTTTCAAACAAAATCCGGCAGTCGCGCACTTCATCAATAATCCGGAAGTGTTCATTCACGATGACACCGCTTTCTCCCAGACTGCGGTAATAAGCGGTGACCAGCTGCATTTCTTCTTCAATCGCGCCTATGCTGTAAAGATTTTCGATATTCATGACAATATCAAAAATAACCGCATTCTTTTTCGTACTGGCAGAGAGTGCCCGTCCAATTTGCTGTTTATAGATAATCGGAGATACAGTCGGACGCAGCAAAATCACGCCGCTGATATCTTCGATATGAATTCCTTCGTTTAACGCATCAATACAGTAGAGTAGCCGCAGATGCGACGAATCATGATCTTTCCGGAAGTCGTCAAATGCCTTGCTCGCTCCTGGCTCACTGGTATAAATGGAATAAACATGTGGCTGAAGGTCTACTTTTGCAAACCATTCCATATGTTTCATCATCTCGTCCATATGCTCTTTACTGGAACAGAATACAAGGTACTTTCCCGTCCGGTCTGTCATGTGTTTATCAAAAATGACGTCCAGCCCATCCGCCATGTCCAGAGCGCGGCGCAGTTCCTGCAAATACTGTTCGCACGCATCGCGGACAAGCCGGTTTCTGGTATTCTGAATTCGCTTTTCATATTTTTCCAAACTCTTCTGCCAGGAATAGACAGAGAGAACATAGTTCGGCGGTGATAAAATTCCACGTACAAGTGCTTCTCCAAGCGTCATTTCAGAGGCAATATTTCCGTCAAAAAGTTCATCTGCCATATCTCTCTGGTTGTCCAGATAACGGATGTTTGTCGCTGACAATCCTAGGATCGGAACGTCCGGAAACATGGAGAGCAGTCTTTGCACCCCCTGTCCCCACATATGCGCTCCACATCGGTGAAATTCATCCAGGATAATATAATCAGGGGCTTCGACCACGTCGATCGTACAGATTTTTGCAATCTGTGAATCTTCCATCAGCATAAGCTTTGCGTAGGTACAAAAGGTGATATTCTGTGGCATTTCCCATGTTTCACTGCCGATCGCCGCTTTCAGGTTTTCCAGCTGGGTTTTAAAAATATATTCCGAAGGGGAAAGCCAGAGAATCTTCTGCCGGGGATGATCCGCGCAGAGCCGGAATCCGATAAAGGATTTGCCGGTTCCGGTCGGATGCACGATCGCCGCTTTTCCTGTCCGCTCCATCATGGCAACAGCGGCGTCATACGCGGCTTTGTTGTGATCATACAGCAGAATCTCCATCCTCTCACCCCATGCATTTGCTTTGTAATCCCTTCACAGCCATAGCTTCGCCATACCGCCCTGATTCAGCGCGGTGAAAAGCCCGGCTATGACATCCGAAATCAGCAGCTGCGACGAAGCGACATGCTGCATATTACCGGAATTTATAGAAAAATATACTCAAAAAAGTCGAATCTGTACATCTCTGCCATTTCAGGATACAATAGCACAAAACATGCCACGCACTGGCAGAAATCCCTTAACACGGATGAATTCTACATCACAATGTTCTGTCTGTCAAGACATGTAGGGGAATTTACTTGTTTTTTAACCGCATATTGCAGTATAGGCTTTTGCATATGTACACAATAATTGAAAGAACAGTTTATGCCAGTGATCTAATTCGTGGTCAGAATTAGATCTTTTTTTTACACAGAGAGAAGAAAAAGTCATCTGAAAATAGTTACACAAGAGAAAGCGCAGAACAGGTCTTTAAAAAGACTATGATTTATGAAAAAAGCGAGGTAAACACATGGGAAGACGCGGCGAAAATATCCGTAAACGAAGCGATGGGCGCTGGGAAGCGCGTGTAATCTGCGGGGCACCCGTAGAAGGAAAAACCAATTATAAGTACTTATACAGCCAGACCTATCAGGGAGTCAGAGCTTTAAAAAAGGATTATCTTTCAAATCTGGGGCTCCTGCCATCCCTGCCTGAGCAGGAGTTTTACCTGTCGCTTCCGACACCAGTCTATCAATTGCCAGAGCCTCAAAAAAGCCAGGGAGCTGCCTATGACGTCATTGATACGCAGGAAGGCGGCATTCTTTTCCGGACAGTCGCCGCCCAGTGGCTGGCAAGCAAAAAGCTTTCTGTAAAAGAATCTTCCTATGCTTCCTACTCATTTATAGTAGAAAAACATCTTCTCCCGGAATTTGGAGATCTCGCGATAAAAGAACTGGATGCCGAGCGCATCGGAGACTTTTTACTGGCACAGAAAAGTCATGGAAGCCTCAGGGACAAAAGTGCCCTCTCAGATAAAACGCTTTCAGAAATCAAGGGTACTCTGAACCGGGTTCTCCGATATGCAAAAAATCGCAACCTGATTGATGCGGTACCGGATTCGATGCCCGTCAGTGTAAAGCAGGCCCCGGTCGTCGTCCTGACAAAACAGGAACAGGAATCCATTGAAAGACAGGCTTTATCTGAGGATACGCCGTATACCCTTGGAGTGCTGCTCAGTCTGTATACCGGTATACGGGTAGGGGAAGTCTGCGGCCTGCAGTGGGCGGACTTCGATTGGGGGGGACGAAACCATATCCATTTGCCGAACCGTTTCCCGCATTCCGAATGAAAAAGCGGAACCGGGAGACAGAACCCGTATCGTCATCGGTACGCCAAAAACCATCTGCTCTATCCGCACCGTGCCGCTCCCCTCTGATATTGTTCCTTATTTTAAAGAGCGCGCCAGAACGGATACCGATTATGTAGCGACCGGGAATGAATTCTGCATGGAGCCCCGTGTCTGCCGACAGCGGTTCAAGCAGTTTCAGGAGAGAGCCGGGATCAAGCACCACAAGTTTCATAACCTGCGCCATACATACGCGACCAATTGTATCGAACAGGGGGTTGACGTCAAAACACTCAGCGAGAATCTGGGGCATTCGGATGTGAATATTACACTCCAGCGGTATGTTCATCCCTCCATGAAGTCGAAAAAAGCACAGGTAAACAAGCTGTCCACATTTGCCAGCAGCAAATAGGATCGTAGTCGGTCAGCTTCAGGCTTCCTTCGCCCATCCAAAAGAATAGCGGACGGCCTTATGCCACCCCTTAAGGCGCTGTTCCCGTTCTTCCTGCGCCATCTGCGGAGAAAAGACCTGCTCCGTCCTCCAGTTTGCATGGATTTCTTCCGTCCCTTTCCAGTAGCCAACCGCAAGGCCGGCCAGATAAGCCGCACCCATGGCGGTCGTTTCAATGCAGCTGGGACGATAGACATTCTGGTTCAGGATGTCTGCCTGTACCTGCATCAGAAAATTATTCGCACTCGCGCCTCCATCCACCTTCAGTCCAGCGAGACGGATACCGGAATCTGTTTCCATCGCCTGCAGTACATCACTGGTCTGGTAAGCCAGAGACTCCAATGTCGCGCGTACAATGTGATATTTGTTCACGCCGCGCGTCAGGCCAACGATGCAGCCACGCGCGTAGGGATCCCAGTATGGTGCCCCCAGCCCGGTGAAAGCCGGAACAACATAACAGCCGTTTGCGTCTGGCACACGTGCGGCGATCCATTCAGTGTCCGGCGCGGAATCAATCAGGCGCATCTCATCGCGCAGCCATTGAATCGCGGCGCCGGAAACAAAGATTGACCCCTCCAGAGCATAGGTGACTTGTCCGCCAATCCTCCAGGCAATGGTTGTCACGAGGCCACTTTTTGACGCCACTGGCTCATTGCCCGTGTTCATAAGCAGAAAACCACCTGTGCCGTATGTATTCTTCACCTCGCCGCGCGCGAAGCAGGCCTGTCCGAAAAGAGCTGCCTGCTGGTCTCCCGCCGCGCCCGCAATGGGGATTTCCCCTCCGAAAAAGGATGCGTCTGTCATACCATAAATGCAGCTGGAATCTGTCACGCGCGGAAGCATGCTTTTGGGGATATTCAGAATCCGCAGGATTTCATCGTCCCATTCCAGTGTATGAATATTAAAAAGCATCGTGTGGGAGGCATTGGAGCAATCTGTCACATGCACTCTGCCCCTGGTCAGCTTCCAGATCAGCCAGGTCTCGACTGTACCAAAAAGCAGCTGCCCGGCCTCAGCCTTTGCCCGTGCGCCGTCCACATGCTCCAGGATCCAGTGTATCTTTGTCGCGGAAAAATAGGCGTCAAGCACCAGGCCGGTTTTCTCACGGATACGTTCTACAAGAGCCTTATCTTCTGCCAGCTCATCACAATACTCCGCGGTCCGGCGGCATTGCCAGACAATGGCCCGGTATACGGGTACCCCGGTTTCCCTGTCCCATACGATGGCCGTCTCCCGCTGATTTGTGATACCAATCGCGGAAATATTCTGTGCGGTTGCGCCAATTTTGGACATTGCCTCCACTGCTACGCCTAATAGCGTCGACCAGATTTCATCCGCATCCTGTTCCACCCAGCCAGGCTTCGGAAAATGCTGTGTAAATTCCTTCTGCGCAATGCTGCACAGATTTCCTTCGTGGTCAAATAGGATACAGCGGTTACTCGTTGTACCTGCGTCCAATGCCATGATGTACTTCTTCATTCGTCTCTTCCTCCTCGTTCTCCCTTTTGTTTCTCATACCTGCCCCATTATGGATGATACCTTATGTTTTATATTCCGTTATCACAGGCATATTTCCCGAGAACACACATTTCTCAGATAAGCTTCCTCAGGTCCGGCATCCCCCACCCCTGTCGATTCTGCGGATAACCGAGATCTGCCGCGGATTCGCGTAACCGCATTTTGACCTCCACATTTGTCAGATCAGGCGCTTGCTCAAGCAACAGGGCGATCGCCCCGGCGATGGCCGGGGCAGACATGGATGTACCGCTTTTTCTGCCGTAATAATGACCGTCTGTCCAGAAAGCTGCACAGGATACGACGCCGGTGCCGGGTGCCACAACCTCTGGCTTGCAGATACACTCTCGGGTCGGGCCGCAGCCAGAGTAACCTGCCACCGAACCATTCCGGAGGCGGAAGCCATCCGAAGACCCCACTGTGACCGCTTTTTTGCTGTTACCAGGCACGGTGATGCTCATTGGCCGCGGTCCCTGATTTCCCGCTGCCCACACTACAACAAGACCTGCATCCCAGGCCTCCTATACTTTTTTAACCTGCAAATCTGCAACGCCATCCAGTTCCCCCCTGGTGCCTCCCGCTGAAATATTTAATATCCGAATCTGATAGCGGCGGATGTTCGCAATCACCCAGTCAATCGCGAACAGAATGTTCTCCATCTCACCTTCGCCATGCTGATCCAGGACTTTTACCGGCAGCAGCCGACAGGCCGGAGCAATCCCTTTATACCGGCCATCGCTGCAGCTGCCGTCCCCGCCGATGATTCCCAGCACGTGCGTACCATGCGAAGCATCGTCATAACATTTCTCTCGCCCGTTTACAAAAATCCGCAAAGCCGCAGATCCGCCCGTGAAAATCCGGATGGTCTGCGGCAGCGCCGCTGTCCAGAGAACATACTGTCACATTCCTGCCCAGAATTCCCGCCTGATGAACCACGTCCACATGCAAAAGAGCCCTCACGCGTTCCATGCGGCGAACCTCCCCGTCCGTCTTGTTCTATTTTATGACAAAAGCTTTTTATTCGTTCCCGCATTCCACCACACCGTTTTTTACCGGCATCTCTCCTCACAAAAGTCATAAATTCAGGAAATCATGGATTCAGAAACTCATATACCAGCGTCGATATCTCCTTAATCAGTGTTCCTGCATTCCCGGAACCCATCTCCTCCACGCCTGTAGACATCACACAGAGAATGTAGTCCGTCTCTTCTCCAAATACAATCGCCACGTCATGTGACTCATCATCCGTGTCGCCGGTTTTGTTCGCGACATCAATACCATCCGGGACGCCCGCGGGAATCTTTGTGGTGACGTCCTGCTGCAAAAGCAGGTCAAGCATCGCCATGGAATCCGTAAGGGAAACACATTCACCGTTGTAGATTGCCTCCAGAAGTGCTCCGCAGTCTTCTACCGTTGTTTGGTTTGTACCTTCTCCCGTTGTCTCATAGCTGGAATCGGAAGGATGCAGTGTCGTATAAACACCCGTATCCGCAAACGCATTCTCGGCGATATATGAATTGACAAAGCGGCATCCGGTTGTAAAGCTTCCGCTGCTACTGTGCAGACGTACCAGTTCATTATAGGATTCGTTTCTTGAATACACGATCATGGTATACAGCCGATCCTCAATCACAGAAGCAGCGGTGGCCTCATCCGTATGGTTGATCGTACAGTAATTGGTGATAATGTCGTCCATATTTTCATAGCATGACATCATCACGAACAGCTTGATCAGGCTGGCCGCATACATACTCTGATTATTAATCGAAATGGATTCACCCGCATTCAGGTCTTTCACATAAACACTCCACGTGCCGGAGACCGACTCCACATCGATTTTATCCTCAATCAGAAGAGAAAGCTCCTCATAATCAAAGGATAACGCATTCTTCTCTGTTTCGTCGGACACGGATTCAGACGTACCCGAATCCACAGAGGAATCTGTCATACGCTCCGTCTCCACTTCTGTCTCCGTAAGTAGTACTTCCGAGATCCCGTCCTTTTTCTGCAGTCGACTATTCAGCAGTCCAATTCCGATAAACAACACCAGGATCACAGCCACAACCATCCCGATGCGGATCCGTGTCCTTCTGACTCTCCTCTCCCTCTCAAGCTGCCGATTCAGTCTATGCCATTCCTCACTCATACATACATCCTCTCTATGTATTTTAAAACCACCTTAAGTGATAGCTGCCTTGTATGTCTCCGTATCATTCAAACTTTCTGCAAACGGAAAGATATCGTAAACGATATGGGTCGTTTCATAAGCCACAGATTAATACAGTAATAAGAATCGGCTGTGAACGTGATGTGTATTTTCCGTGAACGGTAATAGAATGAAAAAAGAATATCCCGCCTGGAAAAACCAAAGCGGGATAGATATATCTCTGATTATCCGAATCGATCAGACATCCTTGTCCTCAGTCTGCGCTGAACAGATTTTTATTTACGTAACCGATTGTGCCATTGTAGCTGATCTTGTACCAGCGATCGGTATAACCAATCGCCGTGACCTCCGTATCAGAAGCTATGGTACCGATAATCTCCCCGTCCTGAGAAGGCTCGGAACGCATATTCGCACCGGCCGTTGCGCGAATCGTGAACTCTTCCGCATAGGTCTCAACGCCATACTCCAGGTCGACTGTGGATGTATCGGCCGTAGTGGTCGTCGTATCGGAATCGGTTGTCGTCGTATCTGTATCCGTTGAAGAAGCATCTGTCTCAGACGCCGTGTCTGTAGATGAGCCTACAAACTCTTTATATACATAGCCATTCGATTCATAGCCGTCCACAGATACCATATACCAGTTTGTCGTGGCGCCGACGGCACTGATCTGGTCACCGCTCGCGAAGCTGGTAAAAATCTCACCGTCCGTACCCGGCTGCGACCGGACATTCAGATCATCCAGTGCATACATTACATGGATCGTATCATATTCCACCAGGGTTGCCGTCTCTTCTTCTACTGTCGTATCTGTCGTAAAGGTCTGCGGCTCCGTCTCACTCTCCGTTTCGGTCTCTGTCTCCGTTTCCGTCTCTGTCTCGGTCTCAGACTCTGTCTCCGTTTCTGTTTCTGTCTCGGTCTCAGACTGCGTCTCGCTCTCTGTCTCCGTGGTGTCGTCCTTCTTCAGCTGGACGCAGCCAGTCACTGCAAGCGACATGGAGCAGCACATCAAAACCGCCAGGAGCCATCTTTTGCTCTTGTTCATCATAAAACATTCCCTCCATTACCTTATTATACTCTTCCTCTAAAATGTGTACAAAGTGCTTTTATCATACCACCCTGGTTTCAAAATAGCAAGGGGGAACACATTTTTTTAATTTTTTGTTTCACTTTTAGTTACTATTCACGGGGTGGGGATGATATCTAAGGTGTTTGGTTCCTCATCTTT
>JAJBUL010000304.1 GCA_020860365.1 Clostridiales bacterium
TCTCACGAAAGTTCAAAATCTCAGTCCGTCTTCTCCACCCCGTGAATAGTAACACCGCATCCGCCGGAATCGGGCAGACATAGCCTTCGTGGGTGCGCCGCTCAAACTCCACGCGTGCTTCGCCCAGTATCCCCGGATTTTCATACAAATCAACCGCGGCCGCGGCGAGCACCTTCCCGGCATGAAGCGCGGCCTTGTGCCCGATTTCCGTTCGGTCACAGGAAACATTCTGCCAGCTGTGCCCCGGACAGCCATTCGGCCAGGAGGCTACATGAATCTGCGCAGTCGGCGTCAGCCAGCTCACATCGGCCACGTCCGTGGAGCCAGGCTGGAAAGCATCCCCCTGATAGAGAGGCGCCAGAAAATCGTTCATCGCATGCCCGGCATTTTCCCGCAGGATCCGCACCTCCTCCCGCGCAGCCGCATCATTCTTGGCCGCTACACCAGGCAGTACGTCACTGCCGGAGTAAGTCGCCGCCAACGCATCGGCGTACGCATGCTCTTCTGACGTGTAGGAGGGAACCCCCAGCTCATGAAAGTTCTCATACAGAACCCGTTCCAGCGCAAAATTGCTGACGGTATCGGCCAGACCGTCGATGAACTTGCGTTCAAAGGTGGTATCCGTCATCAGCGCGGCTCCCTCGGCGATGCGGTCGACTCTTTTTTGCAGCTCTACCGCCTCCGATACGTGATTCGAGCGCACCATATAAAGCACACTTGCCCGCGGCTGGACGACATTCGGGCTACAGCCGCCGGCATCGGTGATTGCGTAATGAATCCGCGCCTTGTCACTCATATGCTCCCGCAGAAACTGCACGCCGATGTTCATCAGCTCCACAGCGTCCAGGGCACTGCGCCCCTGCTCCGGCGCACCGGCCGCGTGGGAGGCTACGCCAGTGAATTTGTACTGCACCTGGATGCAGGAATTGGACGAGCCGGTCGCGACCTCATTGACATCATCCGGATGCCAGGTCAGCGCCGCATCCAGTTCTTTCCAGAGCCCGTCCCGCGCCATGAATGCCTTCGCCGCGCCGCCCTCTTCCCCAGGGCAGCCATACAGCGTCACCGTACCGGAATGACCGGTCTGCTTTAAATAGGCTTTCACGCCCAGCGCCGCGGCAAACGCGCCCGCACCGAGCAGATTATGCCCGCATCCATGGCCGCTTCCACCTAAGGTGACCTCTTCACGCATCAATGCTCCGCCTTTTTGGGAAAGGCCGGAGAGCGCGTCATACTCTGCCAGAATCCCGATATGCGGCCGCCCCTGCCCCCAGGATGCGGCAAAGGCCGTCTCAATTCCGCAGATGCCAGGCTCCACCTGAAAGCCTTCCTTCTCCAGTATCCCGCAGTATAATGCGGCAGACTTCCATTCCTTTAGTGACAGCTCTGCGTATTCCCAGATATGATCCGCCACGTTGATAATCTCTTCCGCTTTCATATCGATGGTCGCTAGCGCGATTGTCTTCTGATCTGTCATAATCACCATACCTCCCTCTATTCCTCTTACCCTTCCAGGCGCAAGACGGAACCAGTTCTTTTGAATTTCAGTATATACGTTCCTGTTTTTTGTGTCAACAAAAGGTCTTTTTTGTACGTGCAATTATCATGACTATGTGGTAAACTCTGATTGTCCATGAATGAACCTCCATTGTATTTTATGATTCGAGCGACAAAAGGGGGATGATACAATGGAGGAAACATTCTTACATGCAAAGATCCTCTTTTCATCTGGATCGCACAACTTCAGCAAAGAAACGGAGGCTTCTATGAATCAGCAATTTTATTGCACAGCGAAAGCGCCGCTGGTAAAAACCATATCCGGCCCGGTGCGCGGTTTCCACTACAACGGTCTTGATATCTTTAAAGGTATTCCCTATGGCAGGGCGCGCCGGTTCCATGCGCCAGAACCCATGCCCGCCTGGGAAACAGCGCTGGACGCTACCAGCTTTGGCTGTGTGTGTCCTTTGATGGAACAGGAAAAACCCAAAGGTGAGCTGCTTGTCCCGCACCGCTACTGGGTGCAGGATGAAGATTGCCTGAACCTGAATGTATGGACGCCTGCCTGTGACGATGCCAGACGCCCGGTTCTGGTGTGGCTGCACGGCGGCGGCTATTTCGCCGGCTCCGCCATTGAGCACATCGCTTATGAAGGGGAAAATATGGCCCGACTGGGCGACTGTGTGGTCGTTTCCATTAATCATAGACTAAATATCCTCGGCTACCTCGATCTGTCTGATTTCGGAGACGAATACATAAATTCCGGCAATGCAGGCGGCGATGATATTATCCTTGCGCTGAGATGGGTGCATGAAAATATCGCCGCGTTCGGCGGTGATCCAGGATGTGTGACTGTATTCGGCCAGTCCGGTGGCGGAGCCAAGGTAACCACCCTGATGCAAAGTCCGGCCGCGGACGGGCTGTTCCAGCGCGGTTTCATTATGAGCGGCGTCATCGGAGACACCCTGGCAGACTGCAAGGGAAGCGGACGTAAATGCGTCGAAGCGCTCATGGCCAAACTGCATATTTCCACTGTAGCCGAGCTGGAGACCGTTTCCTACGCGCACCTGGCCGCTGCATATAAAAAAGTAAGCCCTTCTCTGAAAGCAGAAGGACTGAACGTCGGCACCGCCCCGCATCCGAATGATTTTTATCTGGGCGATCCCCTTACAAATGGATCCGGTTTCCGTCCGGAGACTGCAGACATTCCACTGCTGGTCGGCACGGTCTTCTCCGAATTCCAGGGATTTACCGACCCACTGTATTCTATGACGCCAGAAGAAATTTTCGGAGAAGAAGACGCCATCCGGCTGCGCTCACTTTTTAAGGCCGCTTATCCTCACCGTGATTCCGCACAACTTCCTCTGGTGGATACCATATTCCGCGCACCGACCATTCAGTATATTCAGGAACGGGCGAAGGCTGGCGGTTCTGTCTACAGTTATCTTTTCGAACAGGACTTCCCCATTGACGGCGGACACACCGCATGGCATTGTGCTGACATTCCCTTTGTCTTCCACAACACCTGCCTGGTACCTGTCTGTGCCTTCGATGGAGCGGAAGCGCTGGAGGAACGAATTTTCCAGGCAGTACTTTCCTTTGCCCGAACCGGAAATCCGGGATGGATCGAAAGCACCGCGAAAACCGAAAATACCATGCTGTTTGGGACGGACTGCCACGTCGTATCCAACCACGATCACGCCCTGATACAGGCGCTGCAGCCTTTGACCGGACAGATTTTTGCCGCCATGTCAAAGGGAGCCGGACAAATCCAGCATTAAATCGAGCAGGAGGCGGCCTTCTGCCTCCTGCTCGCCTGCGCCGGCCGCGGGCAGCAGAGCTGCCGATCCCATGCGCAGCCGTGCGCATTAAAAATGATCAAAGGCCGCGTAAGAGAAATGATTCCTTACGCGGCCTTTCGTTTTAAAGTACCTTGGCCAGGAAATCCTGCAGCCTCGGATTCTGAGGACGGTCGAAAATGTCTTCTGGCATCCCCTGCTCTACAAGCATTCCGTCCGCCATGAAGAGCACACGGTTGCCCACCTCGCGGGCAAAGCCCATCTCGTGAGTCACACACACCATGGTCATGCCCTCGCCCGCCAGCTCCTTCATGACCTCCAGCACCTCGCCGACCATCTCTGGGTCAAGCGCAGAGGTGGGCTCGTCAAACAGCATAACCTCCGGTTCCATCGCCAGCGCGCGCACAATAGCTACACGCTGCTTCTGCCCGCCGGAAAGCTGAATGGGATAAGCATCCGCGCGATCCTTCAGACCTACCCGGTCAAGCAGCGACAGAGCCATCTCCTTCGCTTTCACGGGATCCATTTTTCTTACCTTGATCGGAGCAAGCGTCATATTTTCCAGAATGGTCTTGTGCGGAAACAGGTTAAAATGCTGAAATACCATGCCCATCTTCTGCCGGAGCCCGTCGATGTCCAGCTTCACCATTTTCCCGGACGCATCCCTGTATTTTTTCTTTGTAATATCGATTCCGTCAAAAATAATGGAGCCCTCGGTAGGCGTCTCCAGCAGGTTCAGACTGCGCAGGAAGGTCGATTTTCCGGAGCCGGACGGTCCGATGACCACCATCACGTCGCCTCTTTGAATATCTACGCTCACACCGTCCAGAGCCTTGATCGCTCCCCCATTGTAATGTTTTTTCAGACCGGTTACCCGGATCAGGCTATCTCCTGTCGCCACGGCTCATCCTCCTCTCAAAATATGCAATCAGCTTGGATGTCGGGAAGCACAGGCAGAAGTACAGCACTGTCGCCACAATCAGCGGCTCCGCGATAATAAAGGTCGCCCCCTTCACCGCATTGACCGCCGACATGATATCCTGCACACCGATCGTATAAGTAATCGCGGATTCCTTGATAATCACGACAAACTCATTTGCGATGGCCGGAAGGATATTTTTCAGCGCCTGCGGCAAAATGATGTAGCGCATATTCTGTACCTGCGACATGCCAAGAGAACGCGCCGCTTCCGTCTGTCCGCCGTCAATAGACTGAATACCGGAACGGATAATCTCGCACAGATACGCGCCTGAGTTCATGCCCAGAGCCACCACGCCAGGGAAGAAGCGGTTAAATTTGATAAAACCAAACAGTTTAAACGAAGGAAGGCTGATCGCACTGAACACCACATAGTAAATGATGAACACCTGCACCACGACCGGGGTAGAGCGCAGGACTTCTACATAAGCCGTCGCGATAAAATTCAGTGGATTGAAACGGCTGATCTTCAAAAGCGCTCCGCCCTGTTTTTCATGTCCGTCCGACCCAATCCCCAGAAAACGCAGTGGCCGGACATTCGAAAGGCGCATCAGCGCAAGTGCCAGCGCAAGGACAAATCCGATCACGACGGTAAACAGCGACATCAGAACTGTCACCACCACACCCTGCGCGAACAGCTGCCAGTAAGGCACGATTTTAGCAAAATTACTTAATTGAAAAATGCTCATGAAAAAACTCCCTCTTCCCGCTCAGCCCTATGTCCCGTTCTTCCCGAAAAACACAGGGCGCAGGCATCATTCATAAAATCAATTACGGTTAGGCATAACAGCCACACCTATGTACAGAACAAGGAGCCGCCGCATATCGCAGTGGTGTCTGTCGTGCGGAAGCTCCTTGCGTCTTTGCAATCTGTTCAATTGTAATCATCTGCAGCAATGGGAAGGATCGTCATCTGCGTTTCCATCACAGTTCACCCCCCCTGCTGCAGCACCATTTATTCACAACAGACATCGCTTCTTTACTCCGTGAGCGTTTCTGTCTCGGTCTCATCTTCCAGCAGGCCCTCATATTTTTCACCGGTAGCCAGTTCATTTGCCTCTGCGACAAACCGATCCATAGAACCATCCTCCAGCGCAGCGGCGATTGCCTCGTTGACGGCCGCAAGAAGAGTCTCATTACCCTTGCTGACACCGATAGCCCCGCCTTCTACGTCATACGGTACATCCAGCACAAGCACAAGGTCTTCGTAATTTGTCGCATAGCTCTTCGCAACATCCGTCTCAATATAAGCGCCATCCAGATTTCCGGTCAGCAGATCCGTAATGATATCCGTCACCTTCGGAAGCGATACGATATCTGCGTCCGGGGAATACTCATTCGCCAGATCAACCTGAATCGAACCAGTCTGTACACCGATGGAATAAGAAGGATTATTTGTGTCCTCCAGAGAGGTGAACAGATCTTCTTTTCCTTTCACTGTTACGAACGACTGGCCGCCGTAGTAATAATAATCCGAGAAATCCATAATCGACTCACGATCCGGATCCGGAGAAAGTCCCGCTATACCAAGATCAACAGACTTCGTCTGCAGCTCGCTGAGCACGCCGTCAAAATCCACCGTCACAATCTCCAACTCCAGTCCGATGTAATCCGCTATGTACTGCGCAAGCGCGATATCAAATCCGGCCAGCGTCGCGTTCCCATCCTCATCAATTGCGTAAAATTCATATGGCGCGAAGTCTGGGCTGGTCGCGACTGTCAATACCCCTTCTGTGACCGTCTCCACTGCAGAAAGGTCAACCGAAGACTCCGTCTCTTCCTCCGCAAAAGCAGGCACCGCCATAGACATGACCATACATGCGGACAATACCATCGCTGCAATTCTTTTTTTCATAATGCTCCTCCTTTTCCGGCCCCAAACCGGCGCCATGAATAATGATAGATTTTGATGCATTTTTATTCATTATAACGTTTTTGGAGGATTTAGCAAGCGGAAATTGCGCCAAAATACAAATTTTTATGCAAAAAATCCATATGACGCGCCACCCGATGGGCTCAGATAAACTCCACCGGCAGTGCAACGATATTATCCTTCAGCCATAACACAGAGTCATACATACACAGGATCGCACCAATCCCCCGCTTTTTTCCAGGAATACGATCCAGAACATCAAACGCGTTCGTCATGGAAAGCTTTGGATTCGCTGACATTTTAATTTCTACCGGATAAATGGTATCACCCTGTTCAATCAGCAGATCAATCTCATTTTCGCGGCTGCTGGTCTGGCCGTTTTCCAGGATTCTGCGTTTATCTTTTCCACGATACCAGGATACATACATGCGGTAATCCAGACCTGCGTTCGAGTAAGATTTCAGGATCTCCGAGACCACAAATGTTTCAAACAATTCTCCTGCCATAGCACCGTTCATCGCGGTCTGAGCCGTCTGGTATCTGGTCAGATAACAAACCAGACCCGTATCGCGAAAATATAGTTTCGGAGTTTTTATTGCACGTGACAACGCAGAATTAGAAAAAGGCTGTAAAAGATAAATAATCCCGGATGCTTCCAGCAACGAAGTCCATTCTTTTACCGTACCCACGGAGACCTCAATCTGATCCGCTACCGATGAATAATTCAGCATCTGCCCGGTTCGCGCGGCCATGGCAGTCATAAACTGTGTGAATTTCATTTTATCCTTCACATTTCCAAGCGCATTAATATCCCTATCAATATAAGTCTGAACGTAGGAGGAATAAAAGATCTGCCAGTCCACTTTTTCGTCAATAAGTGCCGGATAGCCACCCCTGTGAATCATCTTCCAGATATCCTCAATGCGACGAAAAGACGATTCTCTGTCTAAAATATATTTCTCTGACGGAACAAAGGGGGCGTCGAAAGAACATCCGGTAAGCTCTCTCATGGAAAGCCCGTTCAGTTCCAGAACTGCAATCCTCCCCGCCAAAGACTCTGAAACATTTTTCATCAGATGGTATTGCTGTGAACCAGTGAGCAAAAAGCGCCCTTTTTCATCGCTCTTATCACACTCCATCTTAATATATGGAAATAATTCCGCAATATACTGCACTTCGTCCAGAATGATCGGTGGCCGGTTGTTTCGGAAAAACAGGCCAGGTTCCGATTTTGTCTCATAAAGAAGCACCGGATCATCAAAGGAGATGTACTTTCTGTCCCCGTATAAATGCTGCAGTACCGTAGACTTCCCCACCTGTCTGGGACCAGTCACCAGAATGCCTTTAAACCCTCCGGCAGTTTTCTGAATCAACGACTCTATTGCTCTTTTTTTGTACATATTCTGCCTCCAGCCCGACTATTTTGTATTTATATTGTAAATTAGTCTAATCTTTGTGTCAAGTATCCTTTATCGGATTGAGGCAAAATTCAGGGTGCGCCAGGCAATCGTTCTGCCTTGCGCACCCCAAACACGAAACAAGAGCTTTGTTTAAAATCTTATTACCATCGTTCCATAACCATCCAGCGTTTTTCTGCCGGATACCTTATTTTGCGTGTACAGATCCAGTCCTTCCTGACGCAAAAGGATCTCTGCCTGCGCTTTGTCATAATTTAAAATAAACAGGAAACGCGCATCTCCTTTCGTCCGCACCGCAATCTCGCAGCATTCCGGAACCTCTACCAGTTCACTGTATGGGGAAATCACCCCGAGCTTTTCCAGGAAAACAGTGGCAGAAGCTTCATTAAACGCGCTGCCGTAATAGTACGCGGTACCTTTCCCATATGTATTTGAAACAAGCGTGCCCGCACCGGCATAATAATCGGAGGTATACTTCGCTTCCAGGTGCGCTCCCTCCAGCGGCTCAAGCAGATCGGCGAAGGTTTCGGCCTCCATCCTGGTCCCATCCCAGTCCACGGTCACTTTTCCGGCGTCCGGAGCGATAAAGGAGTATTCCGGGATATCCGCGCCGGTAAGTTCACGGAGGAGTCCCGGCAGGTAGTCTGTCACACACTGTCCGTTCACATTTTTGTAACCGCTTCTGCAGCCAATCACCAGTACGCCGCCTTCCGCGACATAGGCTTTCAGGATTTCTGCCTGCGCTTCGGTGACGATGGTCATATGCGGATAGATCAGCACTTTGTATTTTCCCAGTTCTTCTGCAGTAGTATCTGCGGTCAGGTATACATAATCCAGCGGCGTATGGGTTCTTTGCGCCGCCTCAAACAGTGCCTTCTGGCTCGTACGATCGACTCTCTGATGCCACACGTCAAGCTGCGCATCCCAGATATTGTCATAATCCTTCAGCACGCCAACCTCTGCCTCATACCGTGCTCCGGCTACCTCACGCATCCCGTCCAGCTTTTCGCGGATCTGCCGTACTTCCCGGATTCGGCGATTTTCTCTGCCAGAATAGTCCAGGATACCGTGCCAGTAAATCTCCGTCCCCATCGTGCAGGTCCTCCAGCGGAAGTAGCTCACATAGTCCGCCCCATGCGCGATCGACTGCATCGTCCAGAGGGTCATCTGCCCGGGACGCGGAGTCGGCGCCTCCATACGGGTATTCCATCCGTTCGCGCCGGACTGCTGTTCCATAATGCCAAAAATTGGCGAGATAGAACGCACTTCTGTCAGATTGCGGCTCCATTTGCGATCCCGCATCTCCTTCGGCGCGTCTGAGTATGCATCCAGGCAATAAGCGAAATTCGGGTACGAGTCATACGTGATAAAGTCCAGACTTTCCCTGGTCATGGCGTGATTATCCAGATTTCCGAACAGACCGTTCGTGGTAATAAAATCGCCCGGCTTCAGATAGCAGCGGATGATGTCGCTCTGCATTTTCGCGAACCGGCGCGCACTCGCAGAAATAAACCTGGTATAATCCAGCACCTCATGTGGATTCGTAGAATTGCTGATCGTCGTGCGCGGCACATATACTTCCTTCCAGGAGGAGTATGTCTGGTTCCAGAACGCGGTGCCCCATGCGGCGTTCAGCGCGTCGATCGTCCTGTATTTTTCCTTCAGGAACTCCCGGAAAGCCACCGTATCACTCTCTGAATAAAACTCATTCACCTCGCAGTTCAGCTCATTGTCAATCTGCCATCCGATCACACATTTCCGGCTTCCATAATGCTCTGCGAATTTCCCTGTGATGCGCGCGGAGAGCTCCTGGTATACAGGGGAATTATAATTATAGTGTCTGCGCGCACCGTGCCGAAGCAGTACACCATCCATACGTGCATTGAGCGCCTCCGGGTATTTCTCCGTCAGCCAGGCCGGAGGCGTCGCCGTAGGAGTACAGAAAATCACCTTCATCCCCTTCTCATCGGCAACGTCTAAAAATTCATCAAAAAATTCGTAGGTAAACCTTCCTTCCTCCGGCTCCACCTTACTCCAGGCAAACTCCGCAATGCGGATCACCTCAATCCCACTTGCCAGCATGCGGTCCAGATCCTCCGCCCACATTTTCTTTGGCCAGTGTTCCGGGTAATAACAGGTGCCAAGAACCAGCCCGGATCCATCGAGTATCTGTTCAGCTATAGTTGACATAAAGTCCTCCTCATTTTCCATTATATGTTCATGATTTGCATCGCAAATCGTAGATGCAGGCCTCGCCATCGCAAAGTGATTTTCACTGACGAGGCTTTCCAATCCTTTTCGTATGACAAAGAAACAGATTCCCACAGGTCACTGAGCCAGGAACGGGACGCGAGCGGCCCCATTCCTGACTTTTAGCCCTGACAGCATCACACTGCTTCAATCTCCACGCTCTGCGCGGAGATTCCTTCCGCAGAGCATGAGACACGAATCTTCCCTTTTTCTCCGGTTCCCCGCACCGCGGCGCGCAGGCGGCCCTCATAGGGCTTTGCCGTCAGGGAGAAATAATCCTCCTCCGATTCCGGATCCGCGCTTCCGAACCCGATGATCTGCCCGGACCCTTCCACCGACACAGTCACCGGCCGCACGACTTCCATATTCAGATTGCCATCCTTATCCTGTACAGCAAGCTCCACATAGCAAATGTCACTGCCGTCACAGGGGATGTACTCTCGGTCAGTCTGTATACAAAGCTCTACCTGGTCACTCGCTGTCCGGATCTGGTCACGTCCGCATTCCTCTCCGTCGGCATATACGACAACCTCAAGCGTACCTGGGGTATAGACGGTATCAAACAACACCTGACAGCTCTTTTGCGTTCCGATCGTTTTCTCCTCCAGCAGCTCACCGTTCAGATAAAGGGCTGCCTTTTCCGCGTCCGCGTAGACCTCTACAGTCACCGGTTTGCCCTCATAACCGCCCCAGTTCCAGCTGCGGACAGCGTCTGTCATTGACCAGCTTGTCATCTGCTTTTCGATCCCATAATACTGTGGCGGCTGTACCGACAGATACGGCGCTTTACGCAGTCCCCAGATGATTTCCCGCCAGTAAGAAATCGGCCGACGGTCGCCGATCAGGTTGATGTCCCCGCAGTAAGCGGCCTTGCATGGATATGGCGCATAGAAAGAAAAGCCCGGCCCCTGTTCTGTGCCATACGTAATCTTTCCGATCCCTGCCTCACCCAGATAGTCCCAGGCCGTCCAGGAAAAATCTCCGATAATACGGGGATGCTTCTTCACCAGTGCCCAGTTTACATCCAGATCGCGGGGATAGGTCTCCGATCCCACCAGAATCCGGTTCGGATACTGCTCCAGATCCTTCTCATAGCGGCCAGCCGCATAATTGTACCCGGCGACATCCACCTGACTGCAGGCTTCCTCTACCATCTTCCCTACTGTATTGCTGCAGGAAAGCAGATCCATCTGCTCCCCCAGACTGGACATCAGGCTGTTGATCTCCTGGTTTTCTCCGATTCCTTCGATCGCCTCGACTCCCTCGGTTCCATTTTCTCCCGAAGCATTCGTCCCGATCTCTTTCATCAGCTCCGGCATGATCTCATTCATCTGCCCCATCACGCTCAGCATCAGATTCAGGCTGTCTGTCACAAAACGGCTCGGATCCAGCTCACGGTATTTATCCGCCAGCTTCTTTCCCCACTGCACATCAAATTTATTGCCCGTCTCCGGGATCTCATTGCCGATCGAATAAAGAATCACGCAGGGATGATTATAATCCTTATTGACCTGATTTTTCAGATCCAGCTCCCACCAATCTGACATATGCGTACCGTAATCAAAGTCTACCTTCGTGCTCGTCCAGACATCCGCGAACTCATCCATAACCAGCATGCCAATCCGGTCGCAGGCCTCCAGCAGCCGACGACTCATCGGATAGTGCGAGCTGCGGATCGCATTATAACCGGCCTCCTTCAGGCCACGCACACGAAACTCCGCCGCATGGGGAAATTCCGCCGTGCCAGTCACACCATTGTCATGATGAATACAGCCGCCGCGCAGCTTTACTTCTTTTCCGTTGATGCGCAGGCCATGTCTGATGTCCATCTGCAGCAGACGCAGACCAACCGTCCCCTTCTCCTCGTCAATGACCGCGTCACCCTCCAGAAGAGCTGCACGATACTGATACAGATAAGGGGAATCCGGATCCCACAGTCTTGGGTTCTCTACATAAATCCTCTGTGTGTACGCCTGCTCGGTGTGTTCCAGAACCGTCACCGGCATGCGATCCTCCGCTACGACCGCGCCGTCCGCGTCAACAAGCTGAATCTGAAGGAAAACATCTCTTGTTCCGATCCCGCTGTACGCAATGGTGGCGTCCACCTTCACCACAGCCAAGCCGTCCTCCAGATCTGTCACCGCGAGATGCACCTGATCCGGCGTCAGATGCAGCCGGTCTCCGATCAGCAGGTTCACATCCCGGTAGATCCCGCCGCCTGTATACCAGCGGCCGCTCGGCACGCCATTTTTTACAACCACCTTGATCTGATTCTTCTTTCCACACACCAGATACGGCGTCGCGTTGATATAGAAATTGCCATAGCCATACGGATGTTTCCCGGCAAACGCCCCATTGATATAGACAAAGGCACTCTGGTACACGCCCTCAAACTCCAGAAATACCTCCTTCTCCTTCACATCATCCGGGAACACCAGCTCTTTTGTGTAGGTGTAGTTTTCCTCACGGAAAAAACCGTTCCCGCTGCCATTGGGTTCCTGCGGGTTCCTCGGGCGCGCAATCGACGCGTCATGCGGCAGGTTCACCTGCTTCGCCGTGTTCTCACCCCCCAAAAAGGCTTTCCAGCGAAGATCCTCCCCCGAGGGTAAACGTCCAGCCATCATTCAATCGTGTTTTGATCATAGCAAATGTTCCCCCTTTCTCATATGTTTGCAGGTCATTTTACTGTTTTACAGCGCCTGCTGTCAGGCCATCCATAAAGAATTTAGAAGCACACAGGAAGCAGATCAGCAGCGGCAGTACCGCGCAGGTGCTGGCCAGCATCATCGCGCCATAATCGGTACCCCGGTCGGACACCATCGTCTTCAGCAGCAGCGGCAGTGTGTAATATTTCTCCTTTCTCAGAATCATCAACGCCTGCGTAAACTCATTCCACTGGTTTACAAACTGCATAATACCAAGCGACGCATAGGCCGGCTTCAGGATCGGGGCAATCACGCGGAAGAAAATCAGCCACTCACTGCAGCCGTCGATACGAGCCGCCTCCATCAGTTCTTTGGGTACATTATTCTGACAGTATTGTCTCATCCAGAAGATGCCAAACGCATTTGCACATCCTGGAATAATCAGAGCCTTATAATCATTCAGCCAGCCAAATTTACTCATCATGATGAACCAGGGGATAATACCAGCCGTCGCCGGAATCATCATCGTCACAAGCAGAATCGAGAAGAGCGCGTTCTTCCCCGGAAATTCATACACGCTGAACGCGTAACCGCCGATTGAGCAGAAGAACAGCACCAGGAAGACATAGGAAAAGGTAACAATGCAGCTGTTCAGAAAAGCTCTTGGCAGGTTTACCGCTTCCACCATATTTTTGAAATTCGTAATCAGATTCGAGTCAAACACCAGAATCGGCGGGAAGGAATAAATCTGGTTGGTCGACAGCGTCGACATGACAAACATCAGATAGAACGGTAACAGCATAATCAGCGCGACCACAATCAGAACCGCGTACAGCGTAATCTTTCTTCCCGTTGGGTGAGCAATGGAAATAATAACGAAAAACGCTATGATCGCACATAAGAAACAGATTAATTTTATCATTTCCTGCCCCTCCTTTCCTTCTTCGGTTTCGGTTCATTGTCTCCCATCACTTTGTTCAGAAACAGGGAGATCACCATAATCATCAGCGTAATCACATAAGCGACTGCAGAAGCATACCCATAAGCGGTACCACCCTGAGGAGCTTTATTCAGCAAATACATCATCAGCGTCAGTCCGCCATTGTTGACGCCGCCTGTCCAGCTATTGCTGGTCAGAATATACGGCTCTGTGAACAGGTTGAACATACCGATCGTCGACTGAATCAGAGTAAACAGAATGATCGGCTTCAGCAGCGGAATCATAATATTAAACATGATACGCGGTTTACTCGCGCCATCGATCGCCGCCGCCTCATAGATATCGTTGCTGATTCCCTGCATGCCGGCCAGATAGATGACCATGTTCCAGCCGATCCATTTCCAGGCAAACATCACAATCACGGCAACCTTAATCAGCGAGCCGTCGCCTCCCAGCCAGTTCACATTGGAGATCCCAAACAGACTCAGGAAATAGTTGATATATCCATAATTGTAGCCAAACATATTCATAAAAATGATCGAAATAGCTACCGAGCTTGTAACCATCGGCATGAAATAAATCGTCTTAAAAATATTCTGTCCCTTGACCATCTTGGAATTCAGAATATAAGCCAGGGTCAACCCGCCAAGCAAAATTGGTATATGCGCAATGATTCCAATAAACAGCGTGTTTTTCAGAGCCTTCCAGAACAAAACATCATTCAAAAGATTTTTATAGTTGTCTATCGCAATAAAGTGCATCTGCGAGAGACCATCCCAGCGGAAAAAGCTCAGATAGAATCCATAAGCGATTGGATACAGATTAAAAATCGCAAACAATATGAAAAACGGGGCAATATATGCATACGCAACCCGGTAGGAATACAGAGTGCCCAGCAATCCTTTTCTTTTTTTCACACTCATTCATTTCACCATCCTTTAAAAAATGGCCGGAGAAAATTCCGGCCATTTGATTTTAACCGTATAAGCACAATTGGCTCACACCCAAACCTGAAATCTACGGATGAACATGGACGATAATCAATCTCCGCTCCATACGCCTGCGTCTTTCAGGGTCTGAATCTGCTGCTCTTTCAGCTCCGCGCACGCAGCCTCAATATCACTTCCCAGTCTTGCACGGATTTCTTCCGCGGTCTCGCCCGCTTCCAGTCCGGCATTGACAGAACTGTAAATGCAGCCTTCTGCTGTCGTGTCCATAATGGTATTGAAGATATCCGTCGGAATCTCATCCGCTACCTGCGTAGCGATCGCGTTTGGCGCTTGTCCGCCAAAGTAGTCATCCGGATCTGAGTAAAGCTCTGGTGCGTCATCCCATGCCGGCTTGTATGCCGGGAAGTAATCGACTGCTCCAAACATCGCGTTCTGTGCTTCCGATGTGCACATCATATATTCCACGAATGCCCATGCCGCTTCCTTGTTCTCGCTCTGCTCCGGAATCACTAGGAAGGAACCGCCCCAGTTTGTGGAAGGCATCCCTGCCGGCAGAACCGTAGCTCCCCAATGACCAGCGCCATTCGGGTCAATGTCTGTCTTAAGGAATCCAGAGAACCATACGCCTGAAGCCACACATACGCAGGTGCCCGCCTCATATGCCGCGTAAGCCTCGGTCGACCACATATCCACATTCATATCCCAACCATTTTCACGAATCTTTATGCAAGCCTCCAGACACTCAAGGTCGCCGTCACGCTCAAGAATCAGATTCAGATTTTCATCATAATAGTCACGGTTGATAAAGAGCCACTCATACGGATAAATCGCGGACGGAAGGAACCATCTCTGATTCTCGATCGAAACTGCCTCAGCTGCCTGCAGAACGCCGTCCCAGGTACTCAGTAATTCTGCAACCTCATCCGGGTCAGTCGGAAGTCCGCACTCTTCAAAAATATCTGTTCTGTAATAGAAAAGTGTAGGGCCAATATCCCACGGAATCGCTACCAGCCGCGTGCCGTCATCGGAAATCGCCTGATTCCACTTGAACTCTACAAAATCATCGGCATAAGCATCCGCGCCCAGATCATAAAGATTAGCCAGAGCAGTACTATTACGATACTGCGCGATATAAGCACCCTCAACCATAGCTACATCAGAAGCTCCAGCGCCAGCCGCCAGAGAGGTCTGAAGTGCCTGATGATGGGAAGTCGTGTCAGTGAAAACCAATTCTACTTCAATGTTCGGATAAAGTGCATTAAATCCTTCCAGAGCTGCTTCAAACGCGTCGTCTCCAGACGGCCATCCTCCTACTTCGATTGTACCGGAAATATCAGAAACCTCATCCGCCAATGCCGATACACCAAACGTAGAACCCAATGCGGCTGTCGCCAGAGCACCAGCTGATCCCTTCAGAAAATCACGTCTTGAAATTTTTTTCATGGTCGAAATCCTCCTAAATTTTTAACGATGTTACCTAGTGACATGTTGCTGTTTATTAAAATCCCTCTGTCTGCGCAGACATTTTCAAAGGTATTTTACAATTAAAACCTATGAAATACAGTTATCTTCTGCTGGCAACTGTTCCGTATTCGAGAATTTTGGTTGAAATTTCCGTCTTATATTTGAACGGCTTCCCCTCAATCATATCGAGAAGTACTTCCACACATTTACTCCCCTGATCAATTGCATCTATCTTCAGAGTTGTGACTGGATGATCCGAATACCGGCTGGCACTGGAGCCATCAATTCCTACAACCGATACGTCCTCAGGAACGCGAATCCCTGTTTCCTGCAACCCTTTGTAGAATCCATACGCCATCTCATCATTAAAACAAAGCACCGCTGTCGCGTCTCTGTTTCTCTTCTGAAATACATCCGCCGCTAATTTTCCCTTGTCAAAGTAATTATCTTCCAATAACCCGTCATACTCTCCCTGTTCTTCCGGGAAGTTTAAAATCCGCGGATCCTGTTTCATGCAGCTTCTGGTAATTCCGTAAAAGTACTCCATCACCTGGTCGCCAACTTCGTATCTCATGTGATCTTTCCAGACACAAAATCGTGCATCCCGGTTATCAAACGCATATGGGGAAACAAACGCAATCTTGTGGTGCCCTCGTTGTATAAGGTAATGAAACAGTTTGTTCGCTCCTTCCCACAAGTCGCAGTCAACGATCGGAATCGACCTGGCATAGGTTTTCTGTACCCCATAAGTTGCCGCTACCACAGGCAGAAAATAATGCTTGCCTTCATTTTTCAGATACCTTTCCGCCACCGCGTCATTTGGCAAAATCAATCCGTCCGCCATAATTTTCTTAATATTGCTAAAACTCAGAGAACCACAAATCGCAACTAGGAAGCCCTTCCTTTCAGCCACTCTGCGCATGCCCTCATATAATTCAATATTAAAGGCATTTCGCATATCCTTATTAAAAAAGATCAGGTGCTTTGTCTGGTGTGTCGTCAGCGAGATCGCCATTGGATTCGGTCTATATTCCAACTCCTTTGCAATCTCTAAGATCCGTTCCTTCTTTTTGGCATCTACATACCCGCTGTTGTTAAGCGCCCGCGAAACTACCGATACAGAAACTCCCGCCGCCTGGGCAATATCCTTTCTGGTAACCATATCTGTTTCACCCCTTGATCATGACTTTTTATACTTCATATCAGATAAGCCAAAACAGAATACATCTCAATCTATCATCACAGTTTTGTCAAATTTGCTTATCTGCCACACTTTTTTTGAGGTTCTTCTTTAAAAATCATGTCCAACTATTTTTTCATTATATGTATTTTTCGTCCTTTTGTCGATTCCTAAATATGTGGTTGCACGTCCACATTAAAAACTGCTGATATGCTCAATATTGCAATTTGGGATCGGGGAACATTTTTTCCACTATCCGTTGCAGCATCAGGCAGATGTGGCGCAGACCGCAAATTTCCGCATTCGCCTGTGTGTAAAATATAGAACTTTCCTATTGGATAAAAAAGAACCGGAACCCTGTCATTACCAGGGTTCCGGCTCTTTCCTTCAAAGCTTATGATTATTTCGAAAATAATTATCCAACGGAAAAAACTGCCGCCGCGCAGAGCAGGCCACCTGCCACCAGTGCGTCCGTCGTACTGCCTGTATGTGGAAGCCCATCCAGGCAAAAACAATAAACCGCATACAATGCGGTAGCTCCCCCGAACATCAGTAGCTGCCGCAGGGCGAACCAGGTATACTTTTTCGGCTCTGTCCATTGTGAAACGCCTTTCGGTGGCTGCGCCGTCCCGGCAGAAGCATCTCTCTCAAAAGGGGGACGTCCGGTCAGAAGCATCAGTGCGCAGAGCAAATCTGCCATTCCAAAGAGCATAAAGCACATGGTCTGGACGCTTCCCAGGTTCGAAATCTGCATATATTCCAGCGAACACACCGCCAGCAGTACGGCCAGCGCTGCCAGCCAGACGCCATATATCATTCGTATTTTCTTCATATACCGCTCTCCATTTCATTGAAGAAGCAACAGTTCTCGCTGTGGCAGCCCATTTGCCGCGTCCCACAGCACCAGAAGAGTTCCATCCTTCACCGCAATGCTGCTGCTTCCCCCGATAAACTCATTGCTCACACCGAGCGCCCGGTCACAGGTTAGAACCGCGTCCTCCAGCTCATATTTCAGGCCGCGTTCAGAAACGCCTCTTGCCTGTTCTCCCTGGCAGAAAACGGAGAGCATTCCGCTCGCCTGCTCCGGAAAAAGCAGCCTTCCATTGGTAACCGCAGTCAGAACGATCCCCTGCCCGATCAGCCAGGCTTCCTGCCCCTTCCGCGCCATCTGCGTCAGAAGCTGTAAATTCGCCAGCGTATGATCCAGCCTTCCCCCAAGTCCGCCGTAAAGGAAAAATGTCTGAAAGCCTTCTTTCTCCGCATAGGCAACCGCCAGAGCCATATCCGTATCGTCTTTGATCGGTGAGTGCCGGATCAGATGACGATGCTCCGGCACCACCTCCAGGGAATCAAAATCCCCCAGCAGCACATCTGGTTCCATGCCCATATTTTTCAGATAACGGTAACCACCGTCTGCCGCAATAAGCAGATCACCCTCACCTGGCGCGGCAAAGCCCGGAAAGCCCTCAAACTCCCCCGCGCCAACAATAAAACATCGTCTATCCAACTCACAGACTCCCTTCCCCGCACCCCTGTCCTTCTGCTTTGTGGAAACGCATTTCCCCGGCTCCCATTGTTTTTGGCGTTCTTTTGCCGCAGAAATACAGTGGAATACTATTTTCACATATCAATGATATTGCCGTCTATCTCGTCCTTTATCTCTTTGATCGTCTTCCCGAACTCTTTGCCGATCTTCTTCAGCCGCCAGGAGGTAAAGAGCTCATTCAACCCGTCTGCGATCAGAATCACACCTACAATGATGATCGCTGTGGAAGCCGCGTCAAACGGGAAAAACAGCATAAAAATCCCCGCCGCGAGAATCACCGCAGAAAGAGCCATATTTATACCCCAGGCGGAAACATGTGCCTTTTTTAGCTGCATAGAGCTTTCCAGGCAGTTCACACCGCCGATAATGACGAATACGCTCAGAATGTAGGTAAGCAGGGTAATAATGGTTCCTGTATGAGTCACGGCAAACAGACCGAGAACACATTTAATCACGCCGCCGAAGAGGCTGCCGCTCACCAGAAATCCATATTACCGGTCGATGCTATAACGGATGATATCGCTGATTCCGGAAAGCAGAATCGCAATCCCCGCAATCAGCGCAATTGTACTGCCCGTCCCGCCTGGATTCAATACAAACAGGATTCCAATCACAATCGTCAAAACAGCGTTTACCGTCATGTTCACCCGAATTTTCTTAAAAAGTTCCATACTGTCGCTTCCTTTCCTGAAAATAGTAAACGACGCAAGTCGTTTTCCCTTGCATTCACCTTTTGATCGCGCTTAGTATAACACGATGCGGGCTCCTTTTCCACAGACAAATTCGCCTTTCTGTCGCGATTTTTCCGGCTCTGCATATCTATGTACAAAACTCCTTACCCGGCTCTGCGCATAAAAAAAGGGGAATCCTCACCTGAGAATCCCCCAATTTGTTCCTGTATTCTTTGTCCATATTCTGTGCAGCCAGCCGCGCTCCCTGCACTGGTTCCAGAACATTATTTTTTATTGATTCTGTCCTGTATAATCACGTTGATCTCTTCCGGAGCGCGCCCGATCGCGAAAGCCAGCTCGGAATATAAAGCCTCCTCCGCCATCTTAAAGTAACGGTCATCCACAGAAGTACTCTTTTTCCCTTCGGAGAGGCGTTTCTTTTTTCTCAGATAAATATTCTTAATAATACTGACCAGTAACTCCGGGTCGCAGCTTTTGAGCGCTTCCTTGTATTCCTGCTCACGCAGCTTATCATTTGCAATCCAGGCCTCATCAATATCCGGAATTTTCTCGATCACCTGCCATGCCTTCTCTTCACTCAGCACGCTGCGGATCGATGTGCTGTTCGTGTCCACCGGAACATACAGCTTCGCGCCCTGATCTGCCTGCGGAACCAGCAGATAATACAATCGATCCTTCTTCGCATTTGACATATCCAGATGCACAATATCCTCCACACGGCAAACGCCATTGTTGGCCTTTACTACATAATCTCCTACTGAATACATTCTGTTCACTCCTTTAAACCTTCGAAACCAGACAATCGCTGGTACTATTCTACCAGAAAAATCTGGTTTACGTAAGTAATTTTTCAGATAAGAATGCATTTTCAGCAATTTTGCGGCCTTTTTCCGCGTTATTTTTATGCAATTTGCCGAACCGCAGCAAGATTGCATACACATATGCTTCGGCAGTGAAAAACGGGCAGCCTGGCAGAATCCGGAAGCAACAGTAAATCACATATGCCGCTTACACCGCCTGACCCATCAATATACCTTTGCGCGGTTACAGGATCGAATCTCTGTTGCCCTCCATTGCTTTCAGCTTGCGGTACATCCGCAGGTCAATGATGATCGCCACAATGAAGGTAACCACGACTGCCGTAGGCATGGAAATCAGGATACCGTAAATTCCGTTCTCGGAGCCAAACAGCTGTGTAAATACCCAGGGCAGGATAATGGTAAGCGGAACCGCCAGAACAACCTCACGGAGCAGAGAGAGCAGCGTAGACTGCACCGGTTTTCCGAGCGACTGCAGGAAAATAAAGGACGCCTTGCACACACAGTCCAGGGGAACCGCGCAGAGGTAAATCCGGAATGCCACCTTCGCGAAATCATAATAGGTCTGCGAATAGCTGTTGCCGAACATCTTGATCAGCTGCACCGGGAAGAGTTCGAAAATCAGCAGGAATACCACGCCTACCAGGAATTCATACGTCAGCAGTCGTCTCATCAGCTCGCGGACACGGTCAAATCGGTGCGCTCCATAGTTGAACCCGCTGACCGGGATGCAGCCGGCGGACATTCCGACCACGACCGAAATCATGATCTGGAAGAATTTCATGACAATACCGACCACCGCCATCGGCGTATCACCTGTCCCGCCTTCTCCGAAACGGGAAAGCGCGCCGTATTTGGAAACCATATTGTTCATCGCCGCCATGGACAGCACCAGTGAAAACTGGCTTAAAAAGCTCGTAAACCCAAGCGGGATAAAATTCTTCATAAGAGAAGCCTTAAGCTTAAAGCTGATCTTCGAAAGCGTGATCTCTTTCATCTTACACAGATATACAATCGAAATCACCGCCGTGATTACCTGTCCGGCCACTGTAGCAACCGCGGCACCCATAACATCCCATTTCAGGATAAAAATCGCTACCGGATCGAGGATGATATTCGCAATCGCACCCGCCAATGTCGCGGCCATAGCGATCTTCGGGCTGCCATCGGAACGGATGATCGGATTCATCGCCTGCCCGAACATATAGAACGGAATGCCAATGGCAATCCAGGTAAAGTACCGTTTCGCGTAATTCCTGGTCAGCTCGGAAACCGCATCCGTAGCACCAAACATACGCAGAATCGGGGTCATAAAAATCAGATAAATAAGCATCAGGACGATGCTGGAAATCACTGTCAGCACAATCGCGTTGCCAACGGTGCGGTGCGCCCGATCCTTATCCCCGCTGCCCAGGCTGATGCTTACATAAGAACAGGCACCATCGCCGATCATGGTCGCAATCGCCAGCGCCAGGACGGTCAGCGGAAAAACGATCGAGGTCGCGCCGTTCCCTTCCGCGCCGACACCCCAGCCGATATAAATCTGGTCGACGATATTGTAAAGGGCCGCTACCAGCAGCGAAATAATACACGGAATCGCATAATTCAGCATCGTTTTCCCAATCGGGGCGGTCGTCAGATCCAACTCGCCCGTTTTCTTTTCAGACATAAATAATCCTTCCTTTTCTTAAAAATATATTGATTTCAGACGAGGCAGCATTTCCCCATCCGCAGGTAAACCGGGTGAAATTCCGCCACACCACCCGAAGCCAGGCTTCGCGGAAAGAAAGCAAAGAAAAAAAGAGCGCAAACCCAAAAACCCGGTTTTACGCTCTTTCTTCATGTTCTCGATTCACGCTGTGAATTGGAACCTTATGCCACTCGGTTCAATCCATATTATAAGAAGAAACTTTTCAAAAGTCAAGTTTCCTTCCCGGTAGAAAATAAACCGGAAATTGAAACTGTTACTATTCACGGGGTGGAGAAGACGGACTGAGATTTTGAACTTTCGTGAG
>JAJBUL010000145.1 GCA_020860365.1 Clostridiales bacterium
TTGTAAGACTGAACTCAAAGGTATATTATCTTTAATAAGATCGTATGAAAAAAAGGTGAAAAATAACGATATTATATAGTTTTTTTGTGGAAAACAGAGGAATGTTTCACGTGAAACAATTTCGGTGGCATTTATAAAAAAATGGTGGTATACTAAGAAAAGAAATACTGCAGCTATGCAGGCATGGATAGTAGTCTTGTAGCAAATATCCGCGCAAGCGCATCTACTTGGCTCGCTGTTTCGCGAAAATAAAGGGGGATGATAATTAAATGGGGCGAACGATAGTGGTTGCAAATCAAAAGGGTGGAGTAGGAAAAACCACTACGACAATCAATCTGTCAGCGGCACTTACAGAAATGGGGAAAAAAGTGCTCGTAGTAGATATGGATCCGCAGGGAAATACGACAAGTGGATTTGGAGTAGAGAAAGACCAGGTAGAGAAGACAGTATATGAAATGCTTTTGGAGGAAAATACATTTGAAGAATGTAAGTGTGAAAACGTATATAAGGATCTTACACTTCTTCCTTCAAATATAAATTTATCTGGTGCGGAAATAGAACTGATCGGTATTGAAAATAAGGAATTTTTATTAAAAAATGCACTCGACAAAGTAAAGTCTTCTTATGATTATATTCTGATCGACTGCCCTCCGTCTTTAAATATGCTGACAATCAATTCTATGTGTGCAGGAGATACGGTTCTTGTCCCAATCCAATGTGAATACTATGCATTGGAAGGGTTAAGTCAGTTGATACATACAATTGACCTGGTTAAAGAACGACTAAATCCGGAAATAGAAATAGAAGGTGTCGTATTTACAATGTATGATGCGAGAACAAATCTTTCACTACAGGTAGTAGAAAATGTGAAGGAAAATCTTCATCAGAATATTTATAAAAGTATTATTCCAAGAAATGTCAGACTTGCTGAAGCGCCAAGTTATGGATTGCCAGTGATTGAATATGACACGAAATCATCTGGAGCGGAAGCCTATCGTTTATTGGCGGAAGAAGTAGTACATAGGGGAGATGAAGAATGGCAGTAAAAAAAACAGGATTAGGGAAGGGTCTTGACTCGCTGATTACTCCAAAACAGGCACTCGAAAAAGACTCTATTCCAGTGCAGGAAAAAACGATTATTAAAAATGAAGAAGTAAAGTTAAAACTGACTGAGATTGAACCGAACAGAGAACAGCCACGAAAAAAGTTTGATGAAGATACTCTTATTGAACTGGCAGATTCTATTCGACAATTTGGAGTTTTACAGCCATTGATTGTTCAGAAAAGAGGAGATTATTATGAAATAATTGCCGGAGAGCGCAGATGGCGGGCAGCTAAAATGGCTGGTCTGAAGGAAGTTCCTGTGATTATAAGGGAATTTTCTGAACAGCAAGCGGTGGAAATTTCATTGATTGAAAATATTCAGAGAGAAAATCTGAATCCGATTGAGGAAGCAGTTGCGTACAAAAGATTGCTGACGGAGTTTGAACTAAAGCAAGATGAAGTGGCAGAGCGAGTATCAAAGAGCCGGACTGCGGTGACAAACTCGATGCGTTTATTAAAATTAGATGAGCGTGTGCAACAGATGGTGATTGACGAAATGATAACGACAGGTCATGCCAGGGCTCTGCTTGCAATAACGGATCAGGAACTTCAATATAAATTCGCCATGAAGGTTTTTGACGAAAAGATGAGTGTACGCGATGTAGAACGTATGGTTAAATCCTATGGTGAGAAAAAAGAAGAAAAAATAAAACAAAATAGTGCAAATGCATTTATCTATCAGGATATGGCAGATAAAATGAAGGTTTTGCTGGGAACAAAGGTCTCAATTGAGCATAAGAAAAACAATAAGGGGAAAATTGTTATTGATTACTACTCAAATGAAGATCTGGAGAGACTGATGGACCTTTTTCAGTCGTTATCCATGGACAGCACAGTATAACCGTATGCGAATAGAAAATATATTAATTAAATGGTAATACATGCGAAAAAAGAATTGTTTTATGAAGAAACGTCTGGTATAAGTAATAAGGGGAAAACGAAATGGAAAGTAGTATATTAGATTCACTTGGCGTAGATCCAGGTATACTGATCATTGCCATGATGGGTATATTGATTCTGGTTCTGCTGTATATGGTTCATGTTTCAATGAAGATGACCAGGTTTTTGAAAAAATATCGTATTTTTATGAAGGGAAAAGATGCGGCTTCATTGGAAAAAGCATTTACACAGAAATTTCTTGAGGTAGACAAGCTTACCGAGATGAGCAGACTTCACGGAGATGAAATACACAGGATGAAAGAAATACAGAAGCGGTCTGCAAACAAAATTGGTATTGTGAAGTACGATGCTTTTCCGGATGTCGGAGGGCGGCTTAGTTTTGCGTTGGCTATGCTGGATGAAAGTGATTCTGGCTTTGTGTTAAATACGATACATGGAAGAGACGGATGTTATACCTATGTAAAGGAGATTGTAAAAGGGGAATCCTACATCGTGCTCGGACCGGAAGAGAAGGAAGCATTACGTCAGGCGGTAGCCTATTTTAGTGATATGAATGGAGGACAATAAAATGTTAGACATCAAATTTGTAAGAGAGAATCCTGAAGTAGTGAAACAGAATATTCGCAACAAATTCCAGGATAATAAGCTACCGCTTGTAGATGAAGTGTTGGAGCTGGATCAAAAAAATCGTGATATCAAGCAGGAGGTAGAGGCTCTTCGCGCAAACCGGAATAAGATATCCAAACAGATTGGTGCTCTGATGGCACAGGGAAAGAAAGAAGAGGCAGAAGAGATCAAACGCCAGGTGACGCAGAATTCTCAACGCATGGAAGAGCTTGACGCGCAGGAAAAAGAGGTAGAAACAAAAATTCGTGAGATCATGCTGATTATTCCGAATATCATTGATCCGTCTGTTCCGATTGGAAAAGACGATAGTGAAAATGTAGAGTTGGAGCGTTTTGGTGAACCCTTTGTACCGGATTTTGAAATTCCATATCATACGGAAATTATGGAAAAGCTGAATGGTATTGATATGGACGCAGCCGGGAGAGTAGCTGGAAATGGATTCTATTACCTGATGGGTGATGTGGCGAGACTGCATTCCGCAGTGCTTTCTTATGCGCGCGATTTTATGATTGACCGTGGTTTTACTTACTGCATTCCGCCTTATATGATTCGCAGCAATGTAGTGACTGGCGTAATGAGCTTTGCAGAAATGGATGCCATGATGTATAAAATTGAAGGCGAAGACTTGTATTTGATTGGTACGAGCGAGCATTCAATGATTGGTAAGTTTATTGATCAGATTATTCCGGAAGAAAACCTGCCGTATACGCTGACCAGCTATTCGCCATGCTTCCGCAAGGAAAAAGGTGCACATGGCATTGAGGAGCGTGGTGTATACCGCATTCATCAGTTTGAAAAACAGGAAATGATTGTGGTATGCAAACCGGAAGACAGTATGATGTGGTATGATCGTCTCTGGAAGAATACCGTAGACTTTTTCCGTACACTGGACATTCCGGTTCGTACGCTTGAGTGTTGCTCCGGTGATCTGGCTGACTTAAAAGTAAAATCTGTTGACGTAGAAGCCTGGTCACCGCGTCAGAAAAAGTATTTTGAGGTGGGAAGCTGCTCAAACCTTGGAGACGCGCAGGCAAGGCGACTGAAAATCCGCGTAAACGGGAAAAATGGAAAATACCTGGCACATACTCTGAATAACACCTGTGTTGCGCCTCCAAGAATGCTAATCGCCTTCCTTGAGAACAATCTGAACGAGGATGGTTCCGTGCGGATTCCGGAAGCGCTGCGTATGTATATGGGCGGGAAAGAACTGATTGCTGTAAAATAACCTGCTGATAAAGAGGTGAATGTTGGTAACTGTGAAGGTACTGAACAGTTACGTTTGATTAAACGAAAGAAAAATTCAGAAAACGATCATACAGCCGAAAGAGGCATTATTGGGGAGCAAATATGCATTCATATTTAAAGGCAATCGGATTCAGTGAAATAAATAATGAAACAGACATGGAAAAACTTCTGGACGAGGTTTTCCACGATTACACGGAGCGGGAGATCGCCAAAGGAGAGAATAAAACCGTTTTCATTCAGATGAAAAAAGAATATGCTACAGATATGGGAATTACAATCTGTGGCACATTGGATGAAAATGGATTTCACAGGCAGTACTACTTTCCTTACTTTAATGGAGCAAAAGTCACTCCTGTGGAAGATGTGACACTGGAGAGACGCGTGGATGGCGTCTCTTATGCCGGCGTCTGTGAGGACAGCCATATAGGTGTCTCGATTATCTTTTATCTTCAAAATACAGCGGAGTATCAGCGAGAGGGTGTTTTGAATCAGATTTTTAAGAAAAAAGTGACTGCTACTCTGGCTGGTCTGTCCAGCAGCGGTATGGTACTTTTTCCGGTTCAGAAGGACAACCACCAGCTGAATCAACAGCATATCACAACTGAAAAGCACAGTAAGCTGATATCTGCCGCAAAAAATGGGGACGAAGAAGCAATTGAAAGCCTTACGATAGAAGATATGGATACCTATTCCATGATATCCAGGCGTATGTATAACGAGGATGTTTATTCCATCGTTGACACTTTTTTCATGCCATATGGGATCGAGTGCGACCAGTATCAAATTATGGGTAACATTGAATACTGTAAAAAGGTAGAAAATTCATCCACTGGTGAGAAAATCTATCTGATGAATATCGAGTGCAATGATCTTCTGTTTGACGTCTGCATCAACGAAAAAGACTTGCTTGGCGAGCCGGAGGTTGGACGCAGATTTAAAGGGAATATCTGGCTGCAGGGGAAGATTCAGTTTGAATGAAGCTGTAGTTATCCTTGAGCGAGAATGTTTTGAATGTAAAATTTGTTATTTGTAAAAAGTCGGCTTGTAATTTCAGGTTGAATGTAGTATACTGAGCGGGTGTAAGTCTCTGTAGCTCAGTAGGATAGAGCGTCCGCCTCCTAAGCGGAAGGCCGTGGGTTCGAATCCCGCCAGGGACGTGTCATAAAAATGCGGAAGGAAAAATTTTTTCGTTAGATGAGAACGAAGAAATTTTTCCTTCCGCTGATTCTGATTAGCATTTCTACGCTGGCTGTGCCGGCGGTTATCAGCCAGTTGATCGTCCTCATACCAGAAATCCATAGAAAAGGATTTCTGGCTTTTTCATTTCCGCGAAACAGCGGAGCAGATAGCAATTTTTTGCGTTTTTTAATAATCTTCTTCCCGAATGAGCTTGAGCACTGCGGTGCTCTGGTAGGTCATGGCTTCGTCGTGGACGAAGGCTATAGTGCTGTGGGCGGGCGCATGCAGGGTGCAGCGGACGGTACCGAGATACGGGTCGTAAATCCGGGCGAGCAACTGTCCCTCATCAGCCTCCTCGCCGGGGTGAACCAGGGCTTCGAAAAAGCCGGAATCCTCCGCGCGGACGGGGATGAAGTCGCGGCTTTCGATGACGCGGGAATGATAGCCACTGTAACCGCGGTAGCGGATGATGCCCTGTTTTTCCATGAAGTTCAGGATGGCTTCCTCGGCCTGCTTTGCGCTTTCCCGGTCGATGCGCTGGGTGTTGGTGGTTTAGATGGAAAATGCGTTTGTTTCCCAGATCTGCCAGTTGTAATTTAGCGTTGTAGTGTCGAACGGGCGCGGGTCGTGCAGGACAATGTAGGGAAGACCGAATTGCTGCGCCAGATCGACGCTTTCGAATCCGGTTTTCATCATGCGTACATGGGGTACAAAGGCACCCGGCATATAAAAGGAAGCAAACTGGACGCCAAATTTGTAGTTCTGGATGGCATTGAATACACCGGCTGCGATGCGCTGTGTGGTCTCACCCTGATCATAACCGGGGAACATGCGGTTGATGTCCGTGTTGTCAATCGTCCAGAAACGCTTTTTGATGTTCATGGAGTAGGGATTTACGCAGGGAATGACGAGAATCTGTTTTCCGGGCAGAATGCGCCCGCGCTCTTCTAACTCGGTCAGCTTGCGGATCAGACGGGAGCAGGCGTAGAGCTGCTGATTTTCGTTGCCGCGCATGCTTCCGACGATGCAGATGGATTCTTCACCTTCACCGAAGGTGAAGCCAGTGACGCGGAAATTGTCACGGTAAAGTGCTTTTATCTCAAATAAAACGGATTGTTTCATGAATAATCTCCTCTGTGAGCTGGTGTATTTCTGTTCTGGTTTGAAAAAGGAAGCAGCATTCTTATTTGTAGTCGTAAAAAAGATAACGATTCAGAACAGCAGACCGCAGGTTTACGCTTCGGTCGGTGTCCGGAATCTCTATACATTCTGCAAAATCCTTGCAAGCAGAGATCCTTCGTCTACGACTGGATATTCCCGTACGGTAAAAAGCCATCCATCGACCGGGGCGGTGATGACGCTAAGCAGGGTACCGCGCAGCGGATCTACGATCCGGCCAATCTCATCGTCTGTTTTCAGCATACTTCCATGAGAACGTGTCTTGATGAAGATACCGGAAACCGGCGCATTCAGAAAAGCGACGTCATTCTGATTTTCGGATATGATGGGTGTGCGCACATCTGGTGCCGGACCGCTCCAGATCCCCATTTCCTTCATCAGACGGAAGATGCCGTCTGTGAGCTGGTCGCCGTATTCTTTTGTGATGCGCATACCGACACCCATCTCAACTACCAGGGTTGGAACATTTCGGCTGTTCAGGCTGAACGCGAGCGTGGATTCAAGAACCGTGCTTGTGCCGTGTACCCAGATAAAATCGACGTTGGCGAGCTTTGCCCAGGGCAGCAGAGTTTCCGTGTGCAGCTCGTTGATACGGATCTGTGGAATTTCCGTTAGGTAAATGTTGCTTGCATGGATATCAAGGCAGAGGTCGGAGCCCTGCAGGTCGCGAATGATTTCTGCCGCGAGGTATTCGTTCATGTCTCCGTCTGTATTTCCCGGGAAAATGCGATTCATATCGAGGTCAAAGGCCGGGATGCCCCGAGTCACAGAATCAATGCCGAACGGATTCAGGGCGGGGTAGATGTCGACCGTCCCTTTCAGGCATTCTGGATGTTCTTCTATTCTGCGCGCAATTTCATAGCAGACATACTGTCCCTCCAGTTCGTCGCCGTGAATACCGGTGACAATGCTGATGCGCTTTGAGGAAGAGATGTTTTCGGGTTGAATGTGGTTTTTGCGGATGCGCAGCACCTCATCTACCGGCATATTGGTTTTTGCAATTGTCTGTATCATAGGATACCCTCTCTTGTGTCAATGGTATTATTTTTTATAAGGTATGCTTACGTAACTGTCTGTTCCGGATATTGTGAAAATACAGTTACAGATTAATTTCCTTCACCCGCACCGCGACCGTCTGTGTCTGCGTGGTGCGTCCTACAAAGACGCCCTGACTGACGATACAGTCACGGTAATCGCGTCCGGCGGAGATTTTGATGTGCTGGTCGTCAACGATCAGGTTATTTGTCGGGTCGAGCGCATACCAGCAGCCACCGCTACAGATTTCGACCCAGGCGTGGCTCAGGCCTTCGCCGATCAGCATGCCGACCACATAGCGGCAGGGAATTTTCCAGATCCGGCACAGAGAAAGCAGGATATGGGAATAATCCTGGCAGACGCCTTTGCCGAGCACCATCGCCTCCTCCACAGTGGTGCGGACGTCCGTGACGCCCTGTACATAAGTAAAATGTTCATAAAGGCCGTGCATGAGTGTGATAGCAAGGTACAATGCGGATGTCGTGGCGCCTGTAGAAATTATTTTCTGCCCATGGAAACAAGTTCGATCTTCGACACTCCCTATAGTGTAAGCAATAGGAGCAGTCGGATCATTCAGGGCTTCACAAGATTTTTGATACTTTTCCGCAGAGCTTTCAAATTGTTTTGCAAAGTTTAAAATAGCAGATCCGGGCCTAGTGTAGTCGGTCTGATATTTAAACAGACCAATCTGATGTTCTTCTTTGGCAGTTAGGTATGGCACAAGCCCGGTGCGTGCCTGTCCGCGGACGCGGGCAAAAAAACGGTCGTGTTTTCCCTTTGTGTAGCCGTAAATGCTGTAGTTGCCAAAGGAGTCTTTATCAGTAGACAAAAACTCCTTCGGGTATACCTCCACGTCGAGTCGATTGATCAATTGTCGTTCATCTGTCAAAGGGATGCATTTCAGGGTAAAGCGATGTTCTTCGACCGGCGGTGCAAAATCCAGGTGCATGTCGTACTCAAAGAGCAGATCTTTCATGCGTGAATCCTCCGGAGTCTGTTTTTGTTTGTAACAGTTCAGAACAGCATCGAAATGAAAAGACAGACTGTGCAGGTTTACCTGCTAAGGGCTGTCTTTTCATTTCGGGATGGGCGGAACGCCCATCAGCCACAGACATATGACGCGTTAGCGGCATATAGCCTGCATTGCAGGCGGTCTGCGGCCTGCTGTTCAGAATACGTTATCCTCGCAAGGTCAAATACCCTGATATCAGCATCCTGGTATTTGACCTTGTGATGTGTCTGGCAGCCAGAGCCGTAAGGAACCATTAATCCTCCAGCAATGCTTCCGTCTTCTGTACAATCGTGATGTAATCAATCCGCGGAGCGTCGACAAGGCGACTCAGCTCGTCGAGATAGGACTGCCGGTATTTCAGGCAGGTGCGCCAGATCCGGCCGGAAAGCCGGTCTACCTCGCGCTTTAGCTCCTCGCGGGACATATGCAGGCGCGCGTACAGGTCGAGCCGTTCGACGCGCTTGCCGACCTTGATGATGTTGCGGACGTTTTCACTGTCAATTTCGTCGTCTACGATGCCCCAGAATGCGAGAATGTCATCGAGTACGTGCTGCAGCTCAATCAGCGGCGATGGGGAAAGTCTTGCCTTATTCATCTCGTACATCGCAAGCTGAATATAGGAAATGGTATCGCTGCCAATTTCCTCGCGCAGTACGATGCAGTTGTCGTAGGCGCGGGTCAGGTTGGAGTAGATGGAGTTCGGATCCTCCGGGTCGAAGCAATAACGGCCGACAAAATCCTCTCCGGATGTGTAGATGTTCGGAATTTCCAGTTTTTTGCAAAAGCCGTCCAGGCTGCCCATTTCATCTATATCGATCATGGTATCGAAGCTTTCTGCAAACAGCTTGATAGTGGTATAGACGCGTTCGCTGTACCGCCCGAGCCAGAACAGCCGGTCTGTGTTTTCTACTGAGATAATACCCATGTGTCTTTAAATCCTCCTCCCTGAGATGAATTGACGATGAAGGAATCCGGGTTGCGGGAGAAGCGGGTCAGTCCGCTCTTCCATACCAGCGGTTCATCCGCCATCAGTACGAATGCGCGCAGATCCGCTTTGCGTGGTACGCATTCTCCGTTTTCAAAAATATCAATATCAAGGAAATCAATGACCTCCTGCGCGATAAAGCGCCGCGGCTCCCGTTTCAGAAGCGCAATGAAGTCTTCTTTTTCCTGTTTTGTCATCTTGTTGCCGAACTGGACGCCATAGCCGCCGGCTTCTGCCACATCTTTGAGCACCAGGTCATCAAAATGCTCCAGAACATAATCCATATCTTCCTTATATAAAGGCAGGTAGGTCGGCGCATTGTGCAGGATCGGTTCTTCGCCGAGGTAGTATTTGATCATCTTCGGCACGAAGTAGTAAATGCCTTTGTCATCCGCCACACCGTTGCCCGGTGCGTTCAGAAGCGCGACATTGCCCTTGCGGAAAATATCATACAGGTGTGGGATGCCGATCAGTGATCCCTCGTAGAAATTCATCGGATCCAGGTACTCGTCCGAGATACGGCGGTATACCGCGCCGACCGGCTCTTTGCGCCCGGAATAATCAATGAAATACAGATGATCGTTTTCCACAAGCAGTTCACTCCCGGCGACGAGGTGTGCCCCTGTCTTTTCCGCCAGGTAGGAATATTCAAAATACGCGGAATTGTAACGTCCTGGAGTCAGGATAACCGTGTGGCCACCCGTATTGACATAATCCATCGTCCGGCGCAGCAGCTCCGCGTAATTGCGGTTGTCTGCAATGTGTGTCTGCTGAAAGGTCAGCGGACTGCTTCTGCGGCAGAGCTCCCGCGCGATCATTGGATAGGAAGCGCCTGACGGCACACGCAGATTGTCCTCGAGTATGTACCATTCTTTATCCTTGCCCTGCACCAGGTCAATCCCGGCAATGTGCGCATAGACACCTTTCGGCGGCATAACGCCCTCACACTGCGCCAGATAACCGCTTGACGCGTAAATGAATTCCTCTGGCACGATTTTGTCGCGGATGATTTTTTTTCACTGTAAATATCTTTGATGAACAGATTCAGCGCCGTCACACGCTGCTTTAAGCCCTTTTCCAGATACGTGAATTCCTCTGCTTCGATTACGCGCGGGATCGCGTCAAATGGAAACAGCTGTTCTTTGAATTCGTTGTTTTTGTAAATACCGAATTTTACGCCGTACCGCGCCAGCAGCTCATTGACGGTGTCTGTGTGGCGGTAGAGATCCATCTCCTGCATAAAAACCCCTCTCTTTCCTGAAATACTTGTTGCTATTTTTCGCTTACACTCGCTCTATGGCATCTTTGTCCTTTGGATGGGATAAAAACCACACTCGCCTGGTGCAGCGTCGGACAGGGAGAAGTGTGTTCTCCTATCCAATCAGGCGGGAAACCCGCCCGGTCATTCGAAAGGGCTGCATGCTTTGTAGAAAATTCTCTTTATACGGCAGTGCGCAAAAAAGGCGCAATGCAAGTATGCAAAACGCCTTTGTTTGAACTTTTCTTATCATACAACGAAAAGGTTCGAATCGTCAACTGTTTTTTCATATAATTATCTGGGTTCCATTAAATCCCGTTCTGCCTTTTTACAAAGCTCAGAGTCTCCGTTTTTCTTAAGCAGATATACCAATGGATCCAGCCATTCCCTACAGTTGATAAGAAAAGATGCAAAAAAAATGATTGGATGACGAAATGAATATAGTTATATTTATAACATAAACAATAAGAGAAAATAGTTGAAAGTATGAGATGAAAATAGTATAATAAATAAAAGCTCGTGAAAGAATGGTTTCGCAATGGGGAACACAGATTTTTAAAACACAGAGGTAAGGTGTTGAAAACAGGAAGAGAGGTACTTTGTATGGCGGATAAAAGGAACGGCATAAAAGGGTATTCTTTCGAGGAAAATGAACCTTGTTTTGTCTCAGAAGCATTGGCAGAATATGCGAAAGTAAAGCGGCAGGGTGAGTACACGTTGGAGGATTACCTGGCACTGCCGGATGAACAGCGCGTGGAGCTGATTGATGGTGTGATTTACGATATGGCGGCACCGACCTATATTCATCAGGCGGTTTCCCAGAGGATTGGCAACTATTTTTTAGACTATATTGATAAAAAGAAAGGACCCTGTTATACATTTATCGCTCCGGTGGATGTGCAATTGGATTGTGATGACAGGACGGTCGTGCAGCCAGACGTGATGATTGTCTGTGAACGATCAAAATTCCAAAAAGGACGTATATTTGGGGCTCCTGATATGGTGGTGGAGGTATTATCAAAATCGACATCTTCCAGGGATCGCAGACTGAAGCTGGTAAAATACAGAAACGCAGGGGTGCGCGAATACTGGATTGTAGATCCGGACAAAAAGAGAGTTTTTGTTTATGAGTTTGAAAAGAGTGATTTTCCCAGAATCTATGGATTTGAGGATAAAGTGCCTCTTGGGATTTATCAGGGAGAATGTGAGGTGGATTTCGCGCAGATTTATGAGCGGATACAGCCTTTGTATGATACGATGTGAAGAAACAATGTTCATGCGGAATAAAGTATGTTAAAATATGCGTATAGGTGCATGAGGAGGGGTTAGGATGAATAATTTCAATAATATGTGGGATTTCCCTGTAATCGAAGGAGTTTCTTTTGTAAATGCAAACCGTGTTCACCCGCTTATGCAAAGAAGAGTTGATGTGCTTATTTCCGCTCTGAAAAAGGATGATAATATTCGCAATCTGGTATTATTTGGAAGCTCACTGGAATTTCGGTGCAACAGCTACAGTGATATTGACCTTTATATAGAAAAATATGATAAAGATAAGAAAATTGGAAATTTCCCGGAACTGGATTGTGAAGTGAATGTGATTACAGATTTGCCGTCGGATTCCAGACTGTATCAGGAAATTGACAGAACTGGATTATTGTTGTTTGAAAGGTAGATAGATTTCTGCTTAATTATAGTAAACGACGTAAGTCGTTTTACTTTGTATGAAAAGAGGTGATTTTATGTGTGATATTCGATTATTTCGGAGTGCCAGGATGGATTACCGAACGGCAGAAATGGTATGGCGGGCGCAGATGAATGATGAGATGATTCTGAATAATGCTGCGTATCATTTACATCAGACGGTGGAAAAGATTTTAAAAGGTGCATTGGAATGTGTGGGTGTGACAGTACTATACTCTCATAAAATCAGTAAATTGATCGCAATGATTTCTAATAACGGAGCAAATCTGATTGTGACGGAATGGCTGGACGACCATGCGGAAATGCTGAGTGAATGGGAAACGGAAACCCGTTATAATATGGATTTTCTTGTGGAAAAAAGAAAACTTGACCGGGCAATGATTGAGGTCAAAAAGTTTATGGAGGTAAATGGAATACAGGATTCTTTGCGGGAAGAATTAAAAGATCCGGAGGTAAAGGCGAAGCTATTGCAGTGCCTTCCTGAAGAAAAAAGAGAATGTACAGAATTTGAATTGAATTGCTACTATATTATGTTTAAGAAAAAACTATAGTGCTTTAGACTTTATGAAAGTAAAACGACTTACGTCGTTTACTATAAATTACAAGTACGCTGCTATAAAACATGAGGAAATGGAAAAGAGGAGAAATCGACATGAACAATTATCCAGAAATACAACATCTGAAAAATAATCCATCTTTAGAAGGAATGGCTTTTTTGAAAAGTGGCATTGTTTATTCCACGGAATCCGGTGAGGAGCTGACGATGGATCTTCTGCTTCCGTGGAGTGTGAGGGAGCCGGAGCTTTCATCGAAGCGATACCCTCTGATTGTATTTGTTCAGGGCAGTGCCTGGACGACGCCGGATCGGGAAAATGAGATACCGCAGCTTTCTGCTTACGCAAGAGAGGGTTTTGTGGTCGCTACGGTCGGGCATCGCAATTACCAGAACGGCCATCCGTTCCCGGCCTATCTGCAGGATGTCAAATGTGCGATTCGCTATCTGCGGAAAAATGCGGATCAGTATGGCATTGACCCGGAGCGCGTGGCGATCTGGGGTACCTCTTCGGGGGGAAATACGGCGCTTCTGGTGGGATTGACTGCAGGGGATCCGCGCTATGAGACATCGGAGTATGCGGGTTATTCCGATGCGGTCTGTGCGGTGGTGAGTTGTTTTGGGCCGACCGATATGCAGGATATCGTGGATCAGTATAAGGAAGATCCGACGATGCCGGCTATGCTTAGAGGACTGTACGGGCCAGATTCGGAAAAATGGCAGGAGAGAATCTGTGAGATGAGTCCCATCTGCCATGTACATAAGGATGCGGCATATCCGCCATTTTTGCTTCTTCACGGGGATGCGGATCCGGTGGTGCGTTTTTCAGAAATGGTAGGTTTCTATCATAAGCTGCTGGAGAGCGGTGTTCCAGCGGAGGCATATCAGATTGACGGCGGTGTACATGAGGGGAATTTCTGGAGTGAAGAGGTGCGCAGCGTCATTCGAGAGTTTTTAATGCGCAGTGTCGCATAGAAATTTTTCCAACTGGCGTCGGATCCGCCTCACGCAGCGAGAAGAAGAAAAATCTTTCTCCTTGATTGAGGACGCTCAAAGAATGATGATTAGCACTTATATGACGAAGAAAAAGCAGCCGGAGCGGCTGCTTTTTCAATGCGAAAATTATAATCTGATTCGATGTTTTCTATTTCTGAGTTCCTATTCTGATAAAAGTACTTCTCAGTTTTCAGCTTTTCTGGCACTATACTCGCTGGCCGCTTTCACAAATCCACGGAACAGCGGATGCGGGCGGTTCGGTCGGGACTTGAACTCCGGGTGTGCCTGGGTCGCGAGGAAGAACGGATGATTTTTCAGCTCGATCATCTCAACGATACGGCGGTCCGGAGAGAGCCCGGAGAGTGTCATACCGTTTTGCTCAAGATTCTGGCGGAAGTCATTGTTGACCTCGTAGCGATGGCGATGGCGCTCATGGATTTCCTCCCTGCCATAGAGCTCATAAGCTTTTGTTGTTTTATCCAGTACGCAGGGGTAGGAGCCGAGGCGCAGGGTACCGCCAATGTCCTCGACACCGTTCTGGTCCGGCATCAGGGCGATGACCGGATATTTGGTCTGCGGATCCAGCTCGATGCTGTGTGCGCCCTCCAGGCCTATCACATTGCGTGCATACTCTACGATCGCCAGCTGCAGGCCGAGACAGAGACCGAGGTACGGGATGTTGTTCATGCGTGCGTAACGGATCGCTTCGATCTTGCCTTCAATGCCGCGGTCGCCGAAGCCGCCGGGCACCAGGATGCCGTCTACATCAGCAAGCAGTTCGGCAGCGTTTTCCCGTGTAACATCCTCGGAATTGATCCAGCGGATGTTGACGATTGCACGTGTCGCGATTCCTCCGTGTTTGAGCGCTTCCACTACACTGATGTATGCGTCATGGAGTTGAATATATTTGCCAACGAGTGCAATCTCTACCTTATGTGTAGGCGTACGCAGAGCATTTACCATTTCTTTCCAGTCCGTAAGATCTGGTTCTGGACAGTCAAGGTGAAGACATTCACAGGCCACCTGCGCCAGATTTTCCTCTTCCATCGCCAGCGGCGCCTCATAAAGGTAATCGACATCCAGGTTCTGAAGGACATGGGAGCTTGGCACATTGCAAAACAATGCGATTTTTTCCTTAATCTGCTTGCCTAGTGGGTGCTCGGAACGGCAGACAATCACATCCGGCCAGATTCCCATGCCCTGTAATTCCTTCACGCTGGCCTGTGTCGGTTTGGTCTTCATTTCTCCGGAGGCACGCAGGTATGGGATGAGCGTGACATGGATCAGGATTGCGTTTTCATGGCCGATTTCGTGCTGGAACTGACGGATTGCTTCCAGAAACGGCTGGCTTTCGATATCGCCGACTGTGCCGCCGACTTCAATAATGGCGATCTGTGTCTCATCAGTGGTGAAATCACGGAAAAAGCGGCTCTTGATTTCGTTTGTGATATGTGGAATCACCTGCACTGTGCCGCCGCCGTAGTCCCCGCGGCGTTCTTTCTGAAGGACGGTCCAGTAAATTTTTCCGGTGGTTACATTGGAATTTTTATTCAGACTCTCGTCGATAAAACGCTCGTAGTGTCCCAGGTCAAGATCGGTCTCTGCACCATCGTCGGTGACAAATACTTCCCCGTGCTGGATCGGGTTCATCGTTCCTGGGTCGATATTAATATAAGGATCTAGCTTTTGCATGGTGACCTTGTAGCCTCTGGCTTTTAAAAGGCGGCCGAGAGATGCCGCGGTAATGCCTTTTCCAAGTCCGGAAACGACGCCGCCTGTGACGAAAACGTATTTTACTGACATGGTGTCCTCCTGGTAAATAATTGGACAGGAGAAGTTTCCCGTTATAGTTCACACCTGTAGAGGTGGAAATAACGTAAATCTGGTCAGGGTGTGACCTGTATCAGTTTCTCCTGTCTGTCTGTATGTCTATCAGTTATAATGACCTCCATTATACAACCTCCTCTCAGGAAAAGCTATTCTTTTTTCAAAGAATTCGATTTTGGATTTTTGAAATATTTGAGATGATAGGCTCCCTGGTTTCGTCATTTCGGACAATTTTTTCACAAAATGTTTAGAATCGCGGTATTGATTTATAATGGATAGCCAATTATAATGGAGAGAACCGGAAATCGTTTATATATTGCGATAGTTTGTAACGTGTCGCGTTTCTTCTATATATAATGTATGCGGGTATGACGGCATGAAAGTAGCAGATATCTCCATTGCCAGTGTGTATGCCGCAGGTCGGTTTCCGTCATATGCCATTGAGCATATTATGATTGGAGTGACAAAGGGGTATGAATCGGAATACAGGCAATCCATTCATGACATTTTGTTCCTTGCATTATATTATGATACGGCATATATATGGAAAAATCAGGAGGCACACGAATGGATAACAATCAAAACGATAACCGCCGCAATGGCGGGGACCAGGGACCAAATCGTCCCGGCAGAAACAGTAATACTTTTATCATTTTTCTGGCGGTCACTCTGGTTACCCTGCTGGTTATGGCTTTGCTGAACAATAGCCTGAGCAGCAGTACGTCCTCCGTGGAAATTACTTATAATGAGTTCCTCGAACTGCTTGACGAAGGAAAAGTGAGTTCTGTCGTTATTTATGATGACGAGCTGGAGATTACGCTGCAAAGCGACGCACTTTCGGACTATTTAGGAACTTCCTCGGGGAGTGTGACTTATTATACAGGGAACCCGGATGACCCCAGCCTGGTGGCGCGTCTTGACCAGGCAGGAGTGGAATTTACGCAGAACATTCCGGATACGACGTCAAGTCTGATCTGGAGCATGATTATCAGCTTTACACCGCTGATCATTATCTGGGTGATTTTCGCGTTTGCGATGCGCCGTATGACCAATGGCAGCGGCGGTGTCATGGGCGTTGGCAAGAGTAAGGCAAAGGTCTATATCCAGAAAGAGACTGGCGTGACTTTTAAGGATGTAGCTGGTCAGGATGAGGCAAAGGAATCGTTGCAGGAGGTTGTAGACTTTCTGGAAAATCCGCAGAAGTATACAGAGATTGGTGCAAAGCTGCCGAAAGGCGCCCTGCTTGTCGGCCCTCCGGGTACTGGCAAGACCCTGCTGGCGAGAGCGATCGCCGGCGAGGCGAAGTGTCTGTTTTTCTCCCTGTCAGGTTCAGATTTCGTGGAGATGTTTGTCGGTGTCGGCGCGTCCCGGGTTCGAGACCTGTTTGAAGAGGCGAAGAAGAATACACCGTGTATTATTTTTATCGACGAGATTGATGCGGTCGCGAAGAGCCGTGATACCCGTTTCGGCGGTGGAAATGACGAGCGGGAGCAGACATTGGACCAGCTGCTCGCGGAGATGGATGGATTTGAGCCGTAATAAGTACTGATGGTTCTGGCTGCGACGAACAGTCCGGAGGTACTGGATCAGGCATTGCTGCGGCCGGGACGTTTTGACCGTCGGGTAGTAGTAGATAAGCCGGATCTGAAGGGCCGTGTTGAGACATTGAAAGTACATTCTAAGAATGTCAGCATGGATGAGACCGTCGATCTGGACGCGATTGCACTGGCAACTTCGGGTGCTGTGGGTTCTGAGCTGGCGAATATGATCAATGAAGCGGCGATTCTCGCAGTCAAGAAAGGGCGCAAAGCGGTATCTCAGCAGGATTTGTTTGAGGCTGTGGAGGTTGTCCTGGTCGGACAGGAAAAGAAAAACCGCGTACTCAGCAAAGAGGAGCGGCGCATTGTTTCCTACCATGAGGTCGGACATGCCTTGGTAAGTGCATTGCAGAAGGATTCTGAGCCGGTGCAGAAGATTACGATTGTACCGCGCACGATGGGTGCGCTCGGTTATGTGATGAATGTGCCAGAGGAGGAGAAATACCTCAACACAGAGAAAGAGATTCGCGCAATGCTGGTTGAGTTCGTGGCCGGACGCGCGGCAGAGGAGATTGTGTTTGACACGGTGACGACCGGTGCAGCGAATGATATCGAAAAAGCGACCCGTATAGCACGCTCAATGGTGACGCAGTATGGTATGTCGAAGAAATTCGGCCTGATTGGACTTGAGGTGACAGCATCCCAGTACCTGGATAACCGTCCGGTGATGAATTGTTCGGACGCGACCGCCGCGGAAGTCGATAAGGAAGTCATGCAGATCCTGAAAGACTCTTATGATGAGGCGAAGCGCCTGCTCACGGAGCATCGCAGGACGATGGATAAGATCGCGGAATTTCTGATTGAGAAAGAGACGATCACAGGTAAGGAATTTATGGAAATTTTCCACCAGTGTGAAGGCGAAGGAAACAATACCGAGAAGCTGGGAGCGCGCATCTCGGACCGGGTAGTAGAAGTGCTTACCGATCAGTCGGCGGTGGACGTTGATTCGGATGTACCAGACGCTGGTTCGGGCGCCGGTACAGATACACCGGACGCTGGTTCGGATGTTTCGGTCGATGTTTCGTCTTCGGATCAGAGTCAGACATCGGTGGAACAGCAGTCGGGAAGGCAGGATCCGATACCGGAACAGTCTGGAGGTCAGGCTTCGACAGAGCAGCCGGAAGCGACAAATTAGTATAAATTGGTAACTGTTCAGAAATGTTACGAAATTTTATCGGTCAGGGGAATGAGTATTTCCCCTGGCCGTTTTTTTCAATAGGAGAGTTTTCTGAACTTTTCTGTTGGATTAAAATGTATGTGCACAAATGCGCAGGGTATTTTACTGCTTCGCAATACGCATCTGGCGCGGATTGCACGGAGCCGGGACAAATCAACCGATTGCCTGTCATTTCACATTTTTTTCATTTTTTCCTCTATAAATGAACACACAAAGTCAGTATGCTCTTGGCAAAGTAGTAAAAATCTGACAGATTTGTTCAGGCGGGAGGCAGTAATATGGCAGGTAATTGGATAAGGGACAAAAAGTACAGACGAAAGAGGATACAGTCAGGAAAGAGGGCAGTGTTGGGCTGTTTTTTGTCGCTGGCTGTTTTTTGTGGGCTGATTGTGGACTGTGCGGTAGTTCTGGCGGATACAGAGGAACTGGAGTATGAGGGGACGACTCAGATTTCCTCGACGGATTATTACGCGGATTTTGACACTACAGCGGTGGAACTCATCGTGGAGGAAGTTTATGTATCTTCCGGCTCTTATGTGCAGGAAGGTACCAGCATTTTAAAGATTACGGATGACAGTTATCAGAGCGCGATTTCCTATTATAATGCTGCGATTATCCGTGCGGAAAATAACCTGACAGACGAAATGTTAACTTATACGCAGGGAATGCAATCGGCAGAATATACGCTGGAGCTGGCACAGGCGGAAGCGGATCAGGCAGAGTTTGTCCGATCGCAGTCGGAAGCGGAGCTGGAGGATACGGTCGAGGAACACGAGGAGATGCTGACTGAGCTGGAGGAGCGGATCGAAGCGTTGGAAAACGGGGAGTATGACGACGATGATGACGATTCTTCTTCTTCGAGCAGTTCAAGTTCCTCCGGCAGTTCGTCGAGTGTTTCTTCTTCCTCATCAGAAGAGGAAGAAGAAATAGAGAGCGAGACGGAAACAGAAACGGAAAGTGAATCAGAAACAGAGACAGAGACGGAGACGGAAACAGAGACGGAAGACCCGGCGGCGGTACTGGAATCGGAGCTTGCGGTCTTGGAGAGTGAGGCGGCAGTCCTTTCACAGACAGAGGCAGAGCTGGAATCCGAAATAGAGGAAAGAAATGAGGATTATAACGAAATCCTGGAAAAAATGTACACGCTGGCCGGTTATGATACATCTGTCCTGGCCGGGGCGGCACATTTGGTTCTGGATACGGAGGAAGAGACAGAATCTGAAACGGAATCGGAGACCAGTGCAAATTTGATAGAGAATATTTCTCAGATGACAAATTCTTCGAATGAGGATTTGCCGCAGGAGACGGCTGTGGATTCGGAAGCATCAACAGAAGCGCAGGTGAGCGCAACAGAAGCGACCGAGGCACAGACCACTGCGACAGAAGAAACCGTCACAGAAGCACAGACGAGCGCGACGGAAGCGGCTACAGAAGCGCAGACGAGCACGACGGAGGCACAGACAACTGCGACAGAGACATCGGCGGAGACAACGGAAGCGCAGACAGCGACCGAAGGGGATGTGATTATAGAAGAGATCACAACTGAGACGAGTGCTCTGGAGGAGACTGATTCTTCCGATACAGCAGAGGATGCAGATTCTGAGACCGAATCGGAAAGTGAGACGGAGTCAGAGACAGAGGAGACGCTGGAGACACTGCTTGCGGATTTGTACGCGTTGGAGGAGACGCGGCAGGATCTGTATAATCAATATTATGAGACAATTCATGCGGAGGAAAAACTGGAAGCGCAGATTGAGACGCTCACACAGCAGCTGGAGCAGCTGACGGCGGCATCAATTGAAGGAACGGATGACGCAGCAGATGGCAACGGCATGACGGGCACGGATAGTACGACGGATAGCAGCGATATGGCTGGAAGCAGTAACAGAACAGATACTGCGACAAACGAAGGAGCTTCAGCGGGTAGCAGTGATGCAACAGATACAGACGGTACGGATGGTTCAACTCAGAGCAGTGATTTAACAGGCAGTGCTTCTTCGGAAGATGCAGATTCTTCAGATTTGTCGTCAGCAATGTCGGCCCTGGCGTCGGCAGCTTCCTCTTCATCGGGGAGCAGCTCTGGCTCGTCCAGTCACTCTTCTTCGTCTGGAAGCGCATCTGGATTTTCTTCTTCATCCGGAAGTGTGTCTTCTTCGTCTGGAAGCAGTGCGGCAATGTCTTCGTCTTCTTCCGGATCATCTGTGACTGGTTCTTCATCTGGAAGCTCTATGAGTTCTTCCGGTTCCGGCGGATCGGGCGGGAGCAGCAGCAGTTTGTTTGGGAACTCGTATGATCTTTCTGAGGCAGAGAGTGCTTTGGAACTGACCGCGACGGACTCGGATGAGGCGGAGGAGGTTTTGAAACAGCTTTATGAGGTGCTGGAGGACGTGCAGCTTCAATATGAAGAACTGATGCGGATCAAAACACCGACAGAGCTGGATATTCAGTACGAATATGATACAACTATGCTTGAGGCGGAGCTGGCGGAGATTACGTATCAGCAGACGGTTGAGTCTCTGGAGGAAACGCTTCAATCCTATGAAGATGCCCTGACAGAGCTTGAGGAAGCGCTGGAATTGCTGGAAAGCCTGGAGGATGGTACGGTAACAGCTACGGCATCAGGTACGCTCTCGGCGGTCAATTATTCCGCAGATGATACGTTGAGCTCCGCAACGGCTCTTTACAGTATTTATGATACAGATGTTGTTACAATTACAATTGAGGTTTCCCAGGAGGATATCGCAAAAATGGCAGTCGGCGATACGGTGAGCGTTACGCTTTCCGGCTCTGGCACCGTGGAGGGAACCATTTCCGAGAAGGATACGGAGCCAGTGGATGGCACCTCACGGACAACGGTTATTTATGATGTGGTGGTTTCTGTTGATAACAGCAGAGGACGGCTGAGTGCCGGAACCGGAGCGACGATTATCATCACGGTGGAGGATAGTGCCGAAAATACGGATACTGACAGTTCGGGTGATGATGTGAGCCTGGATACAGGCGAAGAAGAAAATACTTTTGATACAGACAAAGAGAGAGAAGTGATAGAAGCAGAGACAGCAGCTGTGACAGAGAATAACGGCACAGATAATGAGACAGCAGAGTAAGGAGATGAGGGGATATTATGAGCGGCAGCGTGAAAAAGAGAAAGAAAAAACATCATTTTCTTAGAAATTTTCTTCTTCTGGCGATTGTTGTAGCAGCGGGAGTGGGAGCCTGGGTGGTCTATCAGGACCAGCAGGAAACGGAGACGGTGGATACAACTTCTTACCGGCAGGAGACGGTGAAATACGGCTCGGTTATCACCGGTGTTACAGAAAGCGGAACGGTGACTTACGGGACGGCGGATCAGACCTTTGAGGTGGCGGAGGTGACTTCCTCTTCCAGTTCAGGCAGTTCGGGCAGTTCCGGGATGTCCAGTATGTCTATGAGCTCTGACAGCTCTTCTTCCGGTTCCAGTTCGACAGCCCTGGAGGTCGAAGAGATTTATGTGGCAGTCGGTCAGGTGGTTTCAGAAGGCGACGCGCTTTTGAAGATTACGGAGGGGTGTAGATATTTTTCTTTGGTTTTTGAAACCGCGACATAAAAGCAGGTAAC
>JAJBUL010000250.1 GCA_020860365.1 Clostridiales bacterium
AGAGAAAAGGCTCTGGGTTCTTGGCGTGCTTTTAAAACGGCTGTGAATAGTAACTGTGTATTATAGAGTTAAGTATAGGAAAAAATGCAAAATCCTACTTGTGGTATTGAAAAAAGGTTGTAATCTCCATGAAATATAATATAATGTAGATAGATAATAAGGCAGCGGAGGTGAAGGCTTGTGATTTATACGATTGAAGAGATAGTGAGACGAATAAAGCCTGTAGTGGAAAAATACCAGCTCCCGGCAGTTTACCTGTTTGGCTCATATGCGCGTGGAACTGCCACGGAAAGCAGTGATATAGATTTGATTGTTGATACAACAGGAACTTCTATAAAAGGACTTTTTTCTTTGGGATCTCTATATTGCGATTTAGAATCAGCATTAGAAAAGGATGTGGATGTGATCACAGTACAATCCTTACAGCAGACAGCAATGATGGCAAGTGAGATTCAATTTAGAGATCAGATTTGGAAAGAGAAGGTGGATTTATATGCGGTCGCCTGATATGCAGAGGTTGAATCATATTCTTGATTATTGTCGAGAAATAGAAAAAACAATAGAACGGTATGGCCGCTCTTTCGAAGTTTTCGATAAGGATGCCGACTATCAGAGATCGGTTTCTTTTTGCATTTTGCAAATTGGCGAGCTGAGTGGAGGTTTGTCATCAGACTATAGGGCAGCAACGGCAGAAAGCATTCCGTGGCCTGCTATCAGAGGAATGCGTAATCTGGTGGCGCATAATTATGGCAGCATGAGTCGAGAAATTATCTGGGAAACAGCGTTGCATGATATTCCGGCATTAAAAGAATTCTGTGAAAAACAATTATCGGATGTATGAAAAAACTATAGACAAATTCTGACAAGAGTGATAAAGTTATACAGCTTAGATGTTTTAAAACTGAATAGAGGATGCATGTTCCCCTTAATCGGGGATTAAAAGAGAAACCGGTGCAAATCCGGTACGATCCCGTCACTGTGATAGGGAGTCTTCTATTATAATATGTCACTGCGAGACAAATGTTGAGCGGGAAGGCGATAGAGGATGATGATCTTAAGTCAGGAGACCTGCTTGCGTCTGAGGATTGGTTTATTCTTACGGTGGATAGGAAAGACTTAAAGAAATTCATGTCTTGAAGTGCGCCTATAAGTGGGCGCTTTTTTTGTTATACACAGGGTCGGGTAAGGAGTTTTGCGACTTATGTCGCACCCAACCCGCGCGGCGAGTAGGAGTCAGAAGGCTGCCTCCTACTCGATTATGGGAAATTTCTGAGGTTTCTCATATGGCAATTATTTATTGTCTATATTTTGCTGTGCCAGATGTGGACAGATTGAGGAGGGAAATGCGATGAGCAAAAAACAGCTCGGCGGACGATTCCTGCAGATTGTAATTGTACTGATAGGGATCAGTTTTCTGACATTTGCGCTGACGTACCTGGCGCCGGGGGATCCGGTGCGCTCGATGTACGCAGTTAATGGCACGATACCAAGCGAGGCGGTGCTGGAGGCGACCAGAGAGGAGATGGGGCTCAATGACCCGCTGCTGGTGCAGTACTGGAACTGGCTGTCCGGCTGCCTGCACGGGGATTTTGGCACGTCGTATTCGCTGAAGACACCGGTACTGACACTTCTGTCATCGCGGCTGCTGCCGACGCTGAAGCTGGCGTTGCTCTCGCTGGTGATGATGCTGGTGATCGCGGTTCCCCTGGGGATGCTTTCGGCGGTTTATAAGGGAAGTGTTCTTGACTATATCGTCCGGGGATATACCTTCCTGGGCGTGTCGATGCCGAATTTCTGGGTCGGCCTGCTGTTGGCCTATTATATCGGTATGGTGCTGGGCTGGCTGCCGGTGATTTCAATCGGTACGGGAATAAAGCCGATGATCCTCCCGGCGCTGACGCTGGCCTTTCCGATGTCTTCAAAATATGCGCGTCAGGTGCGCACGGCTGTGCTGGAGGAGCTCAATCAGGACTATGTGACCGGAGCGCGGGCACGCGGGATTAAAGAGAGCAAAATCCTATGGATGCATGTGTTTCCAAATTCGCTGCTGCCACTGATCACGATGCTGGGGCTGTCTCTCGGTTCTCTGCTCGGCGGTACGGCGGTAGTGGAAGTGATTTTTTCTTATCCGGGACTGGGAAGCCTGGCGGTGTCAGCGATTTCCTCCATGGACTATCCGCTGATACAGGGCTATGTGCTCTGGATTGCCCTGATTTATATGGTCGTCAATCTGGTGGTTGACCTTTCCTATAATCTGATAGATCCGCGGATGAAAAAGAATATGATCGCGCCGCGGCCGGCGAAAACAAGTGAAACAACGACTGGTACGCCCAGTGTGCAGCAGGGTTGAGAAAAGAGGGAAGCATGCAAAAGAAAATGGATTTTATCAAAAAGCATAAATCATTTACCCTATTCGCCATACTGGCAATTGCCCTCGCACTGGTAGCTATTTTTGCGGATAAAATTGCTCCCTACGATCCTTACGAGGCAATCCTGACGGATGCCCTGCAGGCGCCGAGCAGCACCCACTGGTTTGGTACGGACAAGCTGGGCAGAGATTTATTTTCGAGAGTGATTTATGGCAGCCGGATTTCGCTTTCTTCGGCGCTGATCCTCGTGGCGTGTATCTTTGTGGTCGGTTCGGTGCTTGGCATCCTGGCCGGATATTTCGGCGGCTGGATCGACGCGGTGATCATGCGGATTGCGGATATGATGATTTCGTTTCCGGGCATGGTACTGGCGATCGCGATTGCCGGTATTTTGGGGGCGAGTATTACCAACGCGGTAATTGCAATTACCGCGGTAAGCTGGACCAAATACGCGAGGCTGGCGCGCAGCCTGGTGCTGAAGATTAAAAACTGCGATTATATCGCGGCGGCGCGGGTGACCGGGTCTACCACCTCCCATATTCTCAGTGTTTACCTGTTTCCGAATGTGATGCCGACCCTTCTGGTGACGGCGTTCACGGATATCGGCAGCATGATGCTGGAGCTGGCAGGGCTTTCTTTCCTGGGCTTTGGCGCGCAGGCGCCGCAGGCGGAATGGGGACTGATGCTGAGTGAGGGGCGCAGCTACATGATGGCGGCACCCTGGATGATGCTTTACCCTGGTCTGGCAATACTTGTTACTGTTGTGGTATTCAACCTCTTAGGAGACAGTCTGCGGGACGTCCTGGATCCCAGAGATTGATGCGCAAGATTGCAAACGGCAGTTTTACTGTGCGAATGCGGTCGGCGCGGCGTAGACGGCAAGCCGTTTGCGGCGAATAAAGATTCTGTGCACATGCTGCAAAATGCTTTGGCCGTTGCAGCTGCGTGAGAGAAGGGTGGTCTGTGAGGATCACGCGTTTACAAACTTGCGGAAGGAATAGAAAAAAAGGAGCAGGAAAAGATGAAAAGAATAAGCAGAAGAGATTTTTTAAGAGGTTCAGCGGCTGCCGCGCTGTCGGCTGCCATGGCGGTAAGTGTTTCACCGGTTGTTACGGAGGCGGCTTCAGGGGATACATTGAATTTCGGGTGCTATGTGTATTCGACTTCATTCGATCCGGCAGCGTATCAGAACGCGGCATGGCAGGGCGTGCGCTGGGGCATTACGGAGTGTTTGTTTAAGTTTAATGATGATATGAGTGTAGAGCCCTTGCTCTGCGATACCTATGAGGTATCGGATGATAAAATGACCTGGACGTTCCACGTCCGTGACGGTGTGTTGTTTTCAAATGGGGATGTCTGCGACGCGCAGGCAGTGGCGGATTCCCTGAACCGTCTGTTTTATGTTTGCGCAAACAGTGACGATTACAGTTCTACTCCGGCAGGCTATATTGATATGGCGAGCATTGAGGCGGACACGGATGCGAATACGGTGACGATCGTGACGAATACGGCCGTAGCGGATCTGACCGCGACCCTTTGCTTCCCATTTTATTCGATTATTGATGTGTATGGCGATACCACAGACGCGGATCACGCGGGCGGCTACGCGACTACCGTGATCGCGACTGGTCCGTATGCGCTTTCCTCTTTTGACGCGACGACGAAGAGCGGCAGCATGGTGGCAAATGAGAATTACTGGAACGGTGAGGTTCCGTACAGCACGGTGAATGTGACCTTTATTGAGGATGACTCGACCAAGGCGCTCTCTCTGATGAGCGGTCTGATTGACCTGACGGAGAATGTGACGACCTCCAGCGACCTGGCGACCCTCGAAGCGTCGGATGCTTATTATGTGTCAAAGTCTTCCAGTTTAAGAAGCGGTTTTGCCTATATTAATTTTGACGGTGTGCTGGCCAATGATGCGCTGCGTCAGGCAGTTCACATGGCGATCGACAGTGAGACAATGTGCAATATCACGGTAGGCGGTATGTATACGGCCGGTGTCGGCATTCTTCCTTCTTCCCTGATTTATGAGGACGAAAATCTGGACAATCCGTACGCTTACGATATGGATGCTGCGGTTGCGCTGCTCGATGAGGCTGGCATTGTGGATTCCGACGGCGACGGTATCCGTGAACTGGACGGGGAGCCGATTAATCTGACTTATATTACCTATAACAACCGCTGCCTGTCAGATTTTGCACAGGCCATCCAGGTTTCTCTGACTTCGATCGGCATCGGTGTGTCAGTAAACAGCACTGACAGCGATACCGAGTGGATGCTGATGCAGGCCGGAGAATATGATCTCTGCGATTCCAACTGGACGACCGTAGGTACGGGCGATCCGACTGCCTTCCTTCTGAACTGGTATGGCGGCACGGACGGTTCCAACGCTTACAGCTCGGATAACCCGGCCGGCACCAATTACTGCAATTATGACAGCGACGAGTTTGACGCCCTGTATGAGCAGTTCACCGCCTCAACAGATACGGATGAGAGAAATGCTCTGGTTGTAGAAATGGAGCAGGTGCTGGTGAACGATGTTGCGGTGCTGCTGCACGGGTATTACAATTCAACGATGATCAGCAACGCTTCGAAGGTAACCGGAGCGGAGATCGCGACCTTCGATTATTACTGGCTGAATACGGATATCAAGCCTGTGGGCTGAGAATGAGGAAACAAACCGGGATATGATACGCAAAACCTTGCTATATAAAAATCACCTGGCGAGGGAATATCCTGCCCTCTGGGCAGGATGCTATCCGGAGAGGAAACCGTACATAACATGGGAGGATCGGACATGGATTTACTGAAAATACAGGATATTACCGTCAGGTACGGGGATAATCCGAAGCCGACGATTGAACACTTTTCTCTTTCAATGAAGGAAGGGGAAGTAGTCAGCGTTGTGGGCGAGAGCGGCAGCGGGAAGACTACCGTAATCCGCGCGGTGCTGGGGCTGCTCCCTGGCGGAGGCGCGGTGGAGGCTGGGGATATCCTGTTTGAGGATCGCTCCCTTCTGAAGCTTTCGAAAACAGAATGGCGGGAACTGCGTGGGTCAAAGATATCCATGATTTTTCAGGATTCCGGCGCCATGATCAATCCGATCCGGAAAATCGGGTCACAGTATGTAGAGTACATACGGACGCATGAGAAAATATCCAAAAAGGTCGCTTTTGAAAAAGGCGTAACCATGCTGGAGCGGATGCGCCTGCCGGATGGCCGGAATATAATGAACAGCTATCCGTTCCAGCTCTCCGGCGGCATGCGGCAGAGAGTCGGTATCGCCATGGCGATGACCTTTTCTCCGAAGCTGCTGCTGGCGGATGAGCCGACGAGTGCGCTCGATGTGACGACACAGGCGCAGATCGTGCGCCAGATTATGGAGTTGCGCGATGAGTTCCATACATCGGTCATTATCGTGACACATAACATCGGCGTGGCTGCCTATATGGCAGACCAGCTGGTGGTCATGCAGCACGGAAAAGTGGTGGACGCGGGTACCAGAGACGAGGTCATGAAGCACCCGACCAGTGATTATACAAAAAATCTGCTGGCCGCCGTGCCGGAAATGGAGGGCAAGCGCTATGTCTCCTGAGAATGAAAAAAAGAAAGCTGGCTTTGCCGGGAAAATGGCAGCAGAGGCAGAAAAGACGAATCTGGAACTGGAACCAATCCTTGAGGCCAGACACGTCACAAAGCAATTTCCTGCATCAGGCGGCCGGACGCTGAAAGCATGCAATGATATCAATCTGACGGTCTACCGCGGCCGGACACTGGGAATCGTCGGTGAGAGCGGCTGCGGCAAATCGACGTTTGTGAAAATGATCGTTCAGATGTTTCAGCCGACTGAAGGAGAAATCCTTTTCGATGGGAAAGACATCACAAAACTCAAGGGCGAGGAGCTGCGTCAGAGCCGGAAAAAAATTCAGATGGTCTTTCAGGATCCGGCAGCGGCGTTCAGCCCCAAAATGAAAATTATTGACATCATCACCGAGCCATTGATGAATTTTAAACTGATCAAACGCTCGGAGCGAGAGGCGAAGGCGAAGGAGCTGCTGCGGATGGTGGAGCTGCCCGAGGATTTTGTGTACCGTTATCCGCACAATATGAGCGGCGGGCAGCGGCAGAGAGTCGGCATTGCGCGGGCTCTTGCGCTGGAACCGGAAATTATCGTCTGTGATGAGGCAACCTCAGCACTGGATGTGTCTGTGCAGGACCGTATCATCGAGCTGCTGGTAAAGCTTCAGAAGGAAAAGGGTATTTCTTTTGTATTTATCTGTCACGATATGGCGCTTGTACAGTCCTTTGCCCATCAGCTGGCCGTTATGTATCTTGGGAATATCGTCGAGGTGCTTCCGGGAAATCAGGTGGCGCACAATGCGCAGCATCCCTATACGCAGGCCATGCTTGGCGCGATCTTTTCCACGCACATGGATTTTGACAAAAAGATCGAGAGTATCGAGAGCGAGGCGCCCAGCCCGGTAGACGCGCCTCCAGGCTGTCCATTCCAGAACCGCTGCGACCGCTGCAAGGAGATCTGCAGGAGGGAAAAGCCGGTTTTGAAAGAGATAGAGGAAGGACATCAGGTGGCGTGCCACTTGTTTTGAGTGGAAAGTGGTACTACTGTAAATTGCGTTGTACAGGGGAGGATGCAGTTCCGTCTGTAAGTTGTTTCTGGAGTGGAACAGGAAAGGAAGGTATCCTGTAGTCGCGTAATAGTCGTACGCTGGGAAAAGATATCAGGAAGGAACAGATTTATGAAAAAATCACGGATTTTATGGATATGGGGGATGATTTTGACCGCGTTCTTGTCGCTAGGTGTAGCCGTGTCGGCGGCAGAGGAGGAGTCAGAAGCAGAGTCTCTTTCCGCAGAAGAGGAAATGGCCGCGGGCTATACGATTGGCGTTTCGGTCTACGATCCGGAGGACTGGGAGACGATCGCATTTAGAAATTATTTCGAGGATTATCTGGGAACGGCCTTCAACGCTTCTTTTTATTATAACGCAGAGCGGATAGATACCGCAGAGGATGAAATCGCGTTTGTGGAGGAGCTTCACGAGGCGGGGGTAAAGGGCATTATTTCGTTCCTTTCTACTTATATTGAGGACGTTCTCCCGGTGTGTGAGGAGTATGGGATGTATTACATCCTCGGCTCCGGAACGATTTCCGATGAAGTGTATGAGAATGTAAAGGACAATCCTTATTTCCTTGGTACGATCGGCCCTACGACAGAGGATGAGCAGACGGCGGGAGAAACTCTGGCTGAAAATCTGGCGGCGCTTGATGAGAGCGGGGACGCAAGCTATCTTGTCGTGACCGGCGGCAGCGGCATTGGAAATGAGATGCACCGCCTGCGGACGGTGGGGATTCTCTCGAAACTGCAGGAAATCTACGGGCTGACCTATGAAATGACGGTAGAAGAACTGGCTGAGATTACGGAAGTCACTGAGATCGAGACCGGGACGGATGTTCGGATTACACTCTTTCCAGGATATCTTGTGGACGGCGGCGAGGTCGGGGAAGCAGTGGAAGGCGGAGCGTATACGATGGTGATTTCCGCGATGACCATTGCCAACGCAATCACAAACATCTGCAACGCGGAGGAAGCCAATGGTTATGACATTAAGGTCGGCATGGTGGACTGCTTTACAGATCAGAATTATGCGTTTTTTAATGAGACAGATGTGAACGGCGATTCAAAGCTGAACTGTCTCGTCGGAAAATATGGCGCGATTGTCGGGCCATCCTTTGTAGCGATGTGCAACGCTTATGCCGGATATGCGGAACAGTTCCGCACCGAGGACGGAAGCGCGTTCCGCTTATATCAGACCTACTGGTACGCAGCCGGCACGGAAGAGTTTAACGAGCTGTACGCACAGTCCATCAGCGCATACGAGAATACCTACAGCGCGACCGATATGCTGCAGGTGCTGAAACTCTATAACGCGGATGCGGATTACGAGGCGTTTGCGGCGTTTACGGAAAAATAAGGAATAAAAGAAGCGGAGAATAGTCAGGTAAGCATACTTCTAAAGGGTGTGTCTGCCTGACTTTTTGTTAGCGGAACCACTTTTTTATTGACTTACACGGATAATATCATATATAAACTGCGGATATAAGTTGACTTTTGAGGGATATTGCAATAAAATTCGGCAAAAACCTTTCAGAAAAAACTGGAAATGTTCTTAGGTTGATGATATAATATACGAAATGTTGATTTAATCAACATTTTAGAATCCCAAAATGTTGATTAAACACGATAGCAGAATATATTATGTCAATCTGAGGTGCTTTATGCTGAAAAGAAAAGTGACAGATGATATTAAAAAATGGATCGGTTCAAAAGAAAAGAAATGTCTGATCGTCCAGGGTGCCAGACAAACTGGAAAAACATACATTATTGAACGATTTGCAGAAGAGAACTATGAGGAACTTGTTGAAATCAATTTTAAGCAGATGCCTTCTGCAATGGATATTTTTGCCGGTGATCTTACGGTAGACAATATGATTCTGTCTATGCGTTTTCGATTTCCCGAAAAGAAAATCATTCCCGGGAAAACGATGATTTTTCTCGATGAGATTCAGGAATGCCGGGAAGCCATTACATCACTCAAGTTTTGGGCGATTGATAACCGATTCGATGTGATTGCATCAGGATCACTTCTGGGAATAGACTATAAACGCGCATCGTCTTATCCGGTTGGATATGTTGATTATCTGAGGATGTTCGGACTTGATTTTGAAGAATTTCTTTGGGGTATGGGGATATCGGAAGATATGATTGGGAGCCTTTGCGGTTATTTTCATTCAAAAACGGTAATCCCGGAGGCAATTCATTCTCAAATGATGAGCTATTACAGACAGTATGTAGCAACGGACGGTATGCCGGAAGTGGTACAAAGATATGAAGATACAAAGGATTTCAGGGAAGTTGACCGGATCCAAAGGAGCCTCTTGCAGGGATATCTGTATGACATAGCACATTATGCGACGGCGGAAGAAAAAGTAAAAGCAGAGAAATGCTATCTTTCTCTTGCAAAGCAGCTGTTGGATAAAGAAAACCATAAATTTCAATATAAAGAAGTTGAGCATGGCGGCAGGGCACAAAAATATTTTTCGAGTATTGAGTGGCTGCTTCGTGCAGATATAGTGCATTTATGCAAACTTGTGACAGATGTCAGGTTTGATTTAGATGATTATGCAAGAGATGATTTTTTCAGAGCTTATACAACCGATTTGTCATTGCTGATGGCGATGAAAGACTTTTCGTTAAAACAGCATATTGTAGAAAATACCATGGCCGGAAATACCAAAGGGGGAATATTTGAATGTGCAGCAGCAGATGCACTTTATAAAAAAGGGTATCCGTTATATTTTTATAAAAATGAGACTACAAAAAAAGAAATTGATGTAATCATCCAAAAAGACGGAAACATTCTTCCAATTGAGATTAAGAGCGGAAATACACGGGCAAGTTCGCTAAAGTCATTTATGAAAAATCACAAAGATATTTGCTTTGGATATAAGTTTGCAGATGGCAATATAGGTGAGAGCGAGGATCGCATTCTTACGCTGCCTTTATATATGATTGGATTTATCTGAACATTTTGATTAGATGTTCACCGACATTATAGAGGTTAACTTTTGCGACATTGGGGTCTGCCCCCACTAAATGTGTAATGTACATCCGATGATCTTCCATGGTTTTCAGTTCATCTGCTTTTGTCAGGCGCGGCCGTATCCACTTTTTTATTGACTTACCCTGACGATATCATATATAATGTCGAAGGGCATTTTCGGATGGCAGGATGAGGTGAGACGGATGAATCTTGGACAGACAGAACCGATTTACGAGCAACAGGAACCGATGGATGAGCTGCGCGAGGAGTGCGGTGTATTTGGCATATATGATTTTTCAGGAGAGGATGTCGCTTCCACGATTTATTACGGGCTGTTTGCGCTGCAGCACCGCGGTCAGGAGAGTTGCGGCATCGCGGTCAGCGATACGAACGGACCCAAGGGTAAGGTACTTTCCCATAAGGGCATGGGCCTGGTGAATGAAGTATTTACCGGGGAGCATCTCGCGCAGATGAAGGGCGACATTGGCGTAGGGCACGTTCGCTATTCGACAGCGGGTGGCAGTACCCGGGAAAATGCGCAGCCGCTGGTTCTGAATTATGTAAAAGGAACTCTGGCGCTGGCGCACAATGGCAATCTGGTCAACACGCCGGAGCTGCGCAGAGAACTGGAGCTTGGCGGAGCGATTTTCCAGACGACGATTGATACCGAAGTGATTGCCTATCATATCGCGCGGGAGCGTGTGCGGACAAGAAATGTAGAAGAAGCGGTAGCGAATGCGATGAAGAAGCTGAAAGGCGCGTATTCGCTTATTATCATGTCTCCGCGCAAGCTGATCGGCGCGCGGGATCCTTATGGATTCCGGCCGCTTTGTATCGGAAAGCGGGATCATGCCTACATTCTGGCGTCAGAGACCTGCGCGCTGGATACGATTGGAGCGGAGTATGTCCGCGATGTGGAGCCGGGCGAGATTGTGACGATTACACCGAAGAATCAGGTAAAGTCTTCATTAGAGACATTTATGGTACAGGGAGGCTTGCCTGGGGGAGAAAACCCTGCGGAAAGCCGCGCTTCTGAGGCAATATCTTCCGCGAGCGATGCTCCGGATACAGAAGCTGCCATTGCTTCAAATCGTACGATGTGTTTCCCGCCGGAACGGCAATGCGAGACGGCACGGTGTGTGTTTGAATATATTTACTTTGGCAGGGCGGACAGCTACCTGGACGGCGTCAGCGTTTATGATTCCCGCATCCGCGCGGGGCGTTATCTGGCGAAGGATTCTCCGGTGGAGGCGGATCTGGTGGTTGGCGTACCGGAGTCCGGCAATGTCGCGGCCCTTGGTTATTCGCTGGAATCCGGCATCCCCTATGGGATGGCGTTTATGAAAAACAGTTATGTGGGACGGACCTTTATCAAACCCGGACAGAGCAGCCGTGAATCGAGTGTGCGTGTGAAGCTGAATGTGCTGCGGGAAGCGGTCGAAGGCAAGCGTGTCATTATGATCGACGACTCGATTGTCCGCGGCACAACCAGCGACCGGATCGTGCGGATGCTGCGCGACGCCGGGGCGAAAGAAGTCCATATGCGTGTCAGCTCACCGCCGTTCCTTTATCCGTGCTATTTTGGCACGGACGTGCCGGCGCGGGAGCAGCTGATCGCTTATAACCGAGAGATCGAAGACATCCGCCGCATCATCGGCGCGGACAGCCTGGCTTATCTGAGTCTGGAACGGCTGCCGGAGCTGACCGCCGGGCTGCCGATCTGCAACGGGTGCTTTACCGGGAAATACCCGATGGATCCACCGAGTGAGGACATCCGTGGGGACTATATACATTAACAGTCCAGAGCAGCTGCTGTACTGGGCATGGTGAAAACCTACATGAACAAGGAGATTTTACAATGAGTACAGATATTTATCAGAGTCCGCTCTCGGAGCGGTACGCAAGCCGGGAAATGCAGTATATTTTCTCGCCGGATAAGAAGTTCCGCACCTGGAGGCGGCTGTGGATCGCCCTGGCGGAGACGGAGCAGGCGCTTGGCCTTGCTATTACGGATGAGCAGATTGCCCAGATGAAGGCGCATCAGGATGATATCAATTATGAGGTGGCGAAGGAGCGGGAGAAGGTTGTCCGCCATGACGTCATGTCTCATGTATATGCTTACGGGGTACAGTGCCCGAAGGCGAAACCGATCATTCATCTCGGCGCGACGTCCTGCTATGTGGGAGACAACACGGACATTATTGTTATGACAGAGGCCTTGCAGCTTGTGAAGAAAAAGCTGGTCAATGTCATTGCACAGCTGAAGGATTTTGCGTTAAAATATAAGGATCTTCCGACCCTTGCGTTTACGCATTTTCAGCCGGCGCAGCCGACGACCGTAGGCAAGCGGGCGACGCTCTGGACGCAGGAATTTCTGATGGATCTGGAGGATCTGGACTATGTACTTTCTACGATGAAGCTGCTTGGTTCCAAGGGAACGACTGGTACCCAGGCAAGCTTCCTGGAGCTGTTCGACGGCGATCAGGAAAAGATCGACCAGATCGATCCGATGATTGCCGAAAAGATGGGCTTTTCCTCGTGTGTGGCTGTCTCCGGGCAGACCTATTCGCGTAAGACGGATACGAGGGTGTTGAATGTGCTTGCCGGGATCGCGGCGAGTGCGCATAAGATGTCAAATGACATCCGTCTGCTGCAGCATCTGAAAGAGGTCGAGGAGCCATTTGAAAAGACACAGATCGGTTCTTCGGCGATGGCATACAAGCGCAATCCGATGCGCAGCGAGCGCATTGCTTCGCTGTCGCGTTACGTTCTTTGCGACGCGCTGAATCCGGCGGTGACCTCGTCCTGCCAGTGGTTTGAGCGCACGCTGGACGATTCCGCAAACAAGCGGCTGTCGATCCCGGAGGGGTTTCTGGCGGTAGACGGGATTCTGGATCTCTGCCTGAATGTCACCGATGGCCTGAAGGTTTATCCGAAGGTAATCGAGAAGCATCTGATGGCGGAGCTGCCGTTCATGGCGACAGAAAACATCATGATGGATGCCGTCAAGGCTGGCGGAGACCGGCAGGAGCTCCATGAGAAAATCAGGGAGCTGTCGATGGAAGCGGGCAGAACCGTCAAGGAAGAGGGCAAGGACAATAACCTTCTGGAACTGATCGCGGCCGACCCGGCGTTCAACCTTTCGCTGGAGGATTTGCAGAAATCCATGGAACCGTCCCGCTATATCGGGCGCTCGAAAGAGCAGGTGGAGCGGTTTGCCAGGGATGTTGTGCAGCCGGTTCTTGACGAGAATAAGGAGCTGCTTGGCGTGAAGGCAGAGATTCATGTGTAAAATTCCGCGTGCTTCGCGCAGAAATAGATTACAATCGCCCTGTCGTTACTCATAGAGTACGCAGGGAGCGCAAAAATGGCGATGGGCGTTAGAGTGCGGACGAGCCAGGTATACAGAAAAATAAAAACACAGATGAAATCATTGATAAAAACTGTGAAACGTATGGTTTTGAACATGGTTTCACGGAAAGGCGGTAAATTTATATGGTACAGGCAGTCGTAGGAGCAAACTGGGGAGACGAAGGAAAGGGAAAGATTACAGATATGCTGGCGGAAAAGGCCGACATTGTCGTGCGTTTCCAGGGCGGGGCAAACGCCGGGCACACGATCATCAATAATTACGGCAAATTTGCGCTGCATACGCTGCCGTCCGGCGTGTTCTATGACCACACGACGAGCGTCATTGGCAATGGCGTTGCGTTGAATATTCCGCTTCTGATCAAAGAGATTCAGAATCTGGTGGACCGCGGCGTTCCGATGCCGCATATTCTGGTATCAGACCGTGCGCAGATTGTGATGTCTTATCATATCCTGCTTGACGCCTATGAGGAGGAACGCCTCGCGGGCAAGTCGTTTGGTTCGACCAAATCCGGCATCGCGCCGTTTCATTCGGATAAATTTGCCAAGGTTGGTTTCCAGGTGAGCGAGCTTTTCGATGAGGATACGCTCAAAGAAAAGGCACAGCGCATCTGTGAATTGAAGAATCCGCTGCTGGAGCATCTGTACCATAAGCCGCTTTTGACGGTAGAAGGGATTCTTGCGGAGCTGCGCGGCTACCGCGACCAGATTTCTCCGTTTGTCGGCGATACGGGCGCGTTCTTGGCCAAAGCCCTCAAGGAAGGTAAAACGATTTTACTGGAGGGACAGCTCGGTACGCTGAAGGATCCGGATCACGGCATCTATCCAATGGTGACGTCTTCTTCGACTCTGGCCGGTTACGGTGCGGTAGGCGCAGGCGTGCCGCCGTATGAGATCAAGCGGATCGTAGCAGTCAGCAAGGCTTACTCCAGCGCAGTCGGCGCGGGCGCGTTTGTCAGCGAAATCTTTGGCGAAGAGGCCGACCGGATGCGCAATCACGGCGGCGATGGCGGCGAGTATGGCGCGACGACCGGGCGTCCGAGGAGAATGGGCTGGTTTGACTGTGTCGCCTCCAAATACGGCTGCCAGATGCAGGGCGCGACCGAAGTAGCATTTACGGTTCTCGATGCACTTGGCTATCTGGATGAGATTCCGGTCTGTGTCGGCTATGAGATTGACGGCGAGGTGACGACAGACTTCCCAACGACGGTGAAGCTCGAAAAGGCGAAGCCGGTGCTGGAGACGCTTCCGGGCTGGAAGTGCGACATCCGCGGTATCCGCAAATTCGAGGACCTGCCGGAAAACTGCCGCAAATATGTGGAATTTATTGAGAAGCAGATCGGTTTCCCGATCACAATGGTTTCCAATGGACCGGCGAGAGAGGATATTATCTACCGGTAAAAAATGGAGGATGCATCATGAATATTCTGGTTCTTGCGGGCGGCTACAGTCCTGAACGCAATGTTTCGCTGAGCTCAGGCGCGATGATCGCGGGCGCTCTGCGAAAGATAGGGCATCAGGTGGCGATTATTGATTCTTATATCGGAGTCGCGGACGCGGATGCTGACATTGACCAGTTATACCGGGAAGAAATCTGTGAGGACTGGAAACGGATCTCGACGGAAGTGCCGGATCTGAAAGCTCTGAAAGCAGCGCACCCGGAGTGCAGAAACCGCCTGCTTGGACCAAATGTCCTGCGGCTCTGCCGCGAGGTGGACGTGGTTTTTCTGGCTCTGCACGGCGGCAGCGGCGAGGATGGGCGAATCCCGGCAGCGCTTGATCTGATGGGCGTACACTATACCGGCTCGGATTATCTGGGCAGCGGTATCGCTATGGATAAGCACCTGACTAAGGTGCTGGCTAAAGCGGCAGGCGTGGCGGTTCCGGACTGGAAGATTCGTGAAATCACGAATGACGAAGCCATTGAGGCGGCTATGCGCGAAGCTACGCTTCCGATTGTCGTAAAGGTGCCAAACGGCGGCTCTTCGATTGGAGTCTATATTGTAAAACACCCCGCCGAGCTGCGGGCTGTTCTTGAGAGCAACCGCGGCGCGCGGCTGATCTTTGAGCAGTATATTGAGGGGCGCGAGATTCAGATGGGATTTCTGAATGACCAGGCGCTGCCTTCGATTGAGATCATTGTAGAAAAAGAATTCTACAATTATGAAAATAAATACCAGAAGGGTCTTGCTTACGAGCGCACTCCGGCGGATATCCTGCCATCAGAGGAAAAAGAGATGGGAGAAATGCTGCTGAAGGTGGCGCATGCCCTGAACCTTCGCGTCTATTCGCGGGCGGATTTTATTATCGATAAAGCCGGGAAAATCTGGTTTATTGAAATCAATACACTTCCGGGAATGACGCAGACCAGCCTTTTGCCGCAGGAAGCAGAAGCGGTGGGGATTTCATTTGAAGATCTGTGTGAGCGGATTGCGAATGAGGCATTAAAGACAAAGGTCGGGACGGAAGAATAATTTCCGTATGGCTGCGCGGAAAGAAATTGCAGCAGAGCTGTGGTATGGTACCCCGCGCATTCTGAAAAGAGAAAGAGAGCATATCCCGGGATTTTGGGATGAAGGAGAGTTGGAAAAATGGTTTACACATTGCTGTCGATTTCGGTTGCGATTCTGGCAGGGCTTTTGATGACCCGTGTGCTAAAGCCTTTGAAGCTGCCGTCGGTGACGGCGTATCTGGTGGCGGGCGTATTGATTGGACCGTATTGCCTTGGGCGCGTTAATATTACGGGTCTTGGCTTTACGACGATGGAGAGCGTAGAAGACTTGAGCCTGGTTTCGGATGTGGCGCTTGGATTTATTGCTTTTGCGATCGGCAATGAGTTCCGGCTGTCTCAGCTGAAAAAGACCGCGAAGCATGCGACGGTGATAGGTATCGTGCAGGCGCTGACGGCAACGTTATTTGTGGATGTGGCGCTGCTGGCTGTCAGTGCGGCGACGAATGGCAAGCTGACTCCAGCGCAGGCGATTACACTTGGCGCTATCGCTACTGCGACTGCCCCAGCGGCTACCCTGATGGTCGTGCGGCAGTATAAGGCGAAGGGGCCTCTGGTCGATCTGTTGCTGCCGATTGTAGCATTGGATGACGCAGTTGGTCTGGTGGTATTTGCCGTAAGCTTTGGTATCGCGCGGGCGATGGTGAGCGGCACATTTGATTTTGTCTCTATTTTTGTCAATCCGATTCTGGAGATTGTTTGCTCTCTGGCCCTTGGTGCGCTGATGGGCTGGCTGTTGACGCAGCTGGAGAAGCTGTTTAATTCAAATACGAACCGTTTGAATATGTCCATCGCGTTTGTGTTTCTGACCACAGCGCTTTCCATGCTGGAGTTTGAAGCTGGACCAGTCACGATCGGCTTTTCCTCGCTGCTGGTGTGCATGATGCTGGGAACGGTGTTCTGCAATCTCTGTCCGCTTTCCGATGAAATTATGTCAAAGACGGACAGCTGGACAAGCCCGCTGTTTGCCGCGTTCTTTGTGATTTCGGGCGCGGAGCTGGAGCTTTCCGTCTTTGGGGATGGATTGATTGTGCTGATCGGCGTGATCTATATTATTACGCGTTCCGCGGGAAAATATCTCGGTGCGTATCTTTCTGCAAAGGGACACACTGCAGCGATACCATCTGCAAATATCTTGGTATTACGCTGCTGCCACAGGCCGGTGTGGCGCTTGGCATGTGCGTGACGGCGCAGCAGCTAGGGGAGCAGGGAACCCTGATCCGCAATATCACCTTGTTTGCCATCCTGATTTATGAGCTGGTCGGCCCGTTACTGACGAAGATGTCGCTGAAGGCGGCAGGCGAGATTCAGCCGATGAGCGAGGAAGTGAAGAACCGCCGTCAGACGAATCTGGAGAACGCAAAAAATACGAAAAATGTGCCGCGGGAGCGGTATGAGAAATAAAAAAGAGTTACACTTCGATGCAGAACGCATAAAATGGGAAAACCGTGCACGAACGGAAATATATAAATGAGGAGGAACCAATATGGATATCATTTGTATGGGAGAAATGCTGATCGATTTTACACCGGGCAAAGAAGAACGCAGTTATGTCTGCAATCCGGGCGGCGCGCCGGCGAATGCATGCATCGCGATTGCGCGGAATGGATTGAAGACTGGTTTTCTTGGACGCCTGGGCAATGATGATTTCGGAAAGCTTCTGAAAACTACGCTGGAAGAAAATCAGGTAGAAGTCCTGCTGCCCGGGCTGACGGACGAGGCGGTCACGACGCTGGCGTTCGTGACGCTCTATGAGGGCGGTGAGCGGTCGTTTACTTTTGTGCGCAAGCCGGGCGCAGATATTTTGCTGGAAGCATCGGATATTGATGAAGAAGTGATCGAAAACACAAAGATTCTGCACTGCGGTTCCTTTGGAATGTCGGCGAACCCCAGCCGGGACGCGCATTTTCACGCCATGGATCTGGCAAAGAAGAACGGAAAGCTGGTCAGCTATGATATCAATTACCGCCCGATGATCTGGAGCTTTGAGGACGCGAAAGCAGTGGTAGGCCGTGTGCTTCCGTATGTGGATCTGCTGAAGGTATCCGATGAGGAGCTGGATTTTGTCGGCGGGGAGGCAAACATTCCGAAGCTGATGAAAGAGCAGGGAATTTCCGTAGTGATTGAGACGCTCGGATCCAAAGGAGCGCGTTATTTCTTTGACGGAAAGACTGGTACGGTCGCCGGGCACAAGGTGAAAGCGATTGATGCAACCGGAGCAGGCGATGCTTCCTGGGGCGGTTTTCTTTCCAGATTGCTGCTCGGTGGCGTGGCTACGGTTTCTGATCTGACAGAAGAGCTGGTTCTTGAGGCGCTCATCTACGCGAATGCTTCGGGCGGCCTGTGCGTGCAGAAGATGGGCGGCATTCCGGCACTTCCGACGCGAGATGAGGTTGAGGCGTTTGTGGCACAGACTGGCAGGAATAGAATGGTACAGGAGTGATGATAGGATGAATTCGTACAGGGAACAGATAGATGCCTATATGGACGGCAAAAAAGATGAAATGCTGGAAGACTTAAAGACGCTGGTGCGGATTGACAGTCAGAAGGGCGAGGCGGAAGAAGGGAAGCCGTTTGGAGCCGGACCGGCGGCGGCGATTGCTGCAGCGCAGGAACTGATGCAGCGCTACGGTCTGGATGTGAAAAATTATGAGAATTATGTGGTGACCGGAGACCTGGCCGCGACAGCTGCGGATGCGATATCGGAGGAACAGGCGTCAGAGGGAGCAGGCGGTTTTCCTCAGGGAGAAAAGGGCCTGGATATCCTGGCACATCTGGATGTCGTGCCGGTGACAGAGGACTGGACGGTGACGCAGCCATTTGAACCAAAGGTAGTGGACGGCCGGATTTATGGGCGGGGCACGTCGGATGATAAGGGACCGGCAATCGCAGCTTTGTACGCGCTGCGTGCGATCCGGGAGCTTCATATTCCAATGAAAAAGGGCATACGCCTGGTGCTGGGGTCGGATGAGGAATGTGGTTCGAGCGACCTCGCATACTATTATGGAATCGAAAAAGAGGCGCCATATACTTTTACACCGGATGCAGAGTTTCCGGTGATCAATATTGAAAAAGGGCGTCTGGCGGCGGGCTTTCACGCGGAATTTTGTGATAGACGCCTGGAATCCGGGAAGAAAGCGGGAACCGGAGAAATACAGATATCAGAAAAGGAAGGCGAAGCTCCGGACAGGGAGGTATCGCCGCGTGTTCTGCGCATGAAAAGCGGAGATAAGGCGAATGTCGTTCCAGGTCGGGCCGTGCTTGAGCTGGAAGGACTGGAAGAAGAGACGGTACGCCTGGCCGCTGAGGAGACGACGAAAGAGACGGGAGTTGCTTTTGAAATCAGCAAATCCCGGGAAACGGTAAAAACCGATGCTTCTTCGATGGACAGGGACAAGTCCGGTCAAATGGAAAAGGCGGCCGGGAGTTTCCTGCGAATAGACGCCCGCGGAGCTTCCGCGCACGCTTCGACCCCACAGGAAGGAAAAAACGCGCTGACCGCATCGCTTCGCCTGGTATCGAAGCTGTTTGGCGGGGCATCCCGTGAAATGGGAACAGACGCTGGCACAGGCATCCTTCTGGCATTGGAGAAGCTGTTTCCCTATGAGGACACCTGCGGCAGAACAGCCGGTGTCTTCCGTGAGGATGCGCTCTCGGGCGCTGTGACGCTGTGCTTCAGTGTCCTGGACTACACACCAGAGCAGTTAAACGGAACCTTTGACGCGCGCCTGCCGATCGGCTGTACGGAAGAGAATACCAGGCTGCCGCTCATGAAAGCTCTGGCTGCAGCCGGACTGGAGATGGAGGATACGCCGATGTCGAAGCCTCACTGTGTGCCGGGCGATTCGGAATTTGTTCAGATCCTTCTGGAGAGCTATGAAAAGTACTCTGGCGTAAAAGGAGAGCCACTCTCGACCGGTGGCGGAACCTATGTGCATGGGCTGGAACGAGGCGTAGCTTTTGGCTGTGGTTTACCGGATGTTGACAACCATATGCATGGGGATGATGAATTTATGGTGATTGACACACTCGTAATGAGTGCGAAAATTTTCACTGACGCGGCGATACGGATTTGCAACGAGCTGTAGAGGTCAGGGATTTTATGCGGATACGCAAGTGCTATTAAGAGTCGGAACGGGGGCGTTGACTCCCGTTTTTCTCATTTCCGGGTGGTGCCATTGACAAAAAGAAATATTACGAAAATTTTACGTTTCTGATAATATTGGTGGATTTGCGGGAGTGTGACTTGCAGAAGTTGAAAGGTCGTGGTATGATAGAACCCGGTATGGCTTTGAATTTTGTCCTGCGCAGAGCTACAGGTCATTCATAATTCATCTGTTGCGCAGAAGAAGAGGATCTCCCATTTCCGATTGGAGGAATAAAATGTTAGACAGAAGAAAGAGAACAGTGTTGATCTGCCTGGTATTTGCCCTGGCGATCGCTGTATTTACATCAGGCTGTCAGCTTCTGGAAAAAAACAGTGAGACGGAATCTGAGACGGAATCTGAGACAGAGTCAGAGACGGAAACGGAGACAGAAACTGAGACGGAGTTTGAGACGGATGTTGTCTATATATCTGAGGATGTGTCGATTCGGATTATATTGCCGGACAGTACCTGGAAAGTGACGCAGGATATCGATGAGATGCGGGTATTTGCTTCCGGCTCGGACGCGATGATCAATATTGTACATGCTTCGGATGAGGACTCGATGAGGAATATCTCCGTTTCGGAGTCAGAGGAAGAGCTGGAGGAGTCATTGTCGAACCAGTATCCGGAAGAAGACGCATTTGAAATTCTGATGTTTGATGAGCGCAGTTCGTCTACCGTGATCACGTATGAGTATGTAGTGCAGTACAAGTATTCTGCAAGTATGTGGTCTTATTCTGTTACCTATGCGCTTTTATCTGTGGAGGGAGACTCCGCTTATGTCATCTGTGGTACGGTGGCAGAAGACGACCTGTCGCTGCTTTCTGAAGTGCAGGATGCGGTGGAAAGCTTTACGGTATTGGACCGCACCAGTATTTTCAGTGTGCTGCCGGGAGTTGTGGAGAACAATGATACTTCTGAGTCTGAATCTGAGACAGAAGCGGATGATGACGGGGAAGAGGAGGAAGATGATGAGGCCTGGAGCGAGGAACTGGCTACATTGAGTGCTTATTCAACAAATGTAACTCTCTACGCTTCAGCAAATGTGAACATCCGTCAGTATCCGAGTACAGAGGCAGACCGGATCGGATCACTGACGTCGGGCAGCCAGGTAACAGTGACTGGCGAGACGTCGCAATGGTTTCGTGTCAGTGTGAGCGGTTCCGTTGGATATATCAACAAGGCATACCTGGTGAGTACTGCGCCTGAGACGACTGCGGATGAGGACGAGACGGAAAGCACGGAGTCTGCGGTGACTTCGGCTGAACTGGGAAGCGAGATCACATATGGCTCTTCTTATACTTTTTATACGACGACAGCTGTGAACCTGCGCTCTCAGCCGAGTACGAGCAGCAGTGTGACTGGCACGGTGGCCGCCGGAGCGGCTGTGACGGTGACCGGTGAGACGGACAACTGGTATATTGTGACAGTAGACGGGGTGAGTGGTTATATCTCAAAGGCTTATGTCTCTTCGACGCAGACGGCAACGACGGAGGCTGCGGAGAGCACGGAATCCACCAGCTCCTCTTCGACTTCGACTTCTACCACAGGCGTTGTCAGCGGGACGATTACAGCAGTGACGTCGGATACGCTTTTGATTGCCGGGGATGACGGCGTTACATACTCCATCAACTATGCGAACGCTTCGCTGAATTCCAGTGGATTGACGGAAGGGCTGTATATTACAGCCACGATTGACTACTCTCAGTCAACGGCAAGCGGTTCCCTTTACGCGACAGCGGTTACGGGGCATTGACAGCATATGCCCTGGTAACGGATCTGGGTGCTGATATTGCAAAATTGCCGAAGAAAGTTTCAAGTTACTATTCACGGGGTGGGGATGATATCTAAGGTGTTTGGTTCCTCATCTT
>JAJBUL010000255.1:0-7887 GCA_020860365.1 Clostridiales bacterium
ACCCCCCCGATGGGACTTTTTTCTAGTCAAATAAGCTCCGGACCGCTTCGTCACTCAATCATTTTCCAGCATATTCTCTATAAAGATCCCATAGCCTTTTGTCGGATCGTTGACAAACACATGTGTCACCGCACCGATAAGACGGCCATTTTGCAGAATCGGTGATCCGGACATTCCCTGCACGATGCCGCCGGTTTTGGCAAGGAGCGCGGGATCGGTCACTTCGATGACCATTCCTTTGTTGATGTCGTTGCCGTTTAAACGGATCTCTTTGATCTGGACCTCATATTCCTGACAGGTACCATCGACCGTGCAAAGAATGGTCGCCGCGCCCAGTTCCACTTCCTGTTTGAGGGCGGTCTCATAGAGGGTCTGATCCTCTATGGCCAGCGAAAATCCAGTCATTCGCCCAAAGATCCCATTCTCGCTGTTCTCTTCAATGACGCCGATCTGATAGCTGTCACTGTAGTGAATAATTCCGGATAGCTCTCCAGGCAGGCCAGCTTCCCCCTTGACCACAGAGATGACTTCCGCATCGTAGAGTGTACCATTCTGGATGTTCAGAAGCTCCGCCGTATCGACGTCGCTGATACCATGACCGAGCGCTCCAAAATAGCCGTCCTCATCGACATAGGTAAGCGTCCCGATTCCCTGTGTATCGTTGCGCACCCAGATTCCGGCTTTATACGCACCCTCTGCGTCTTTGACAGGGATCACTTTTAAACAGATCTGCTCACCCTGACGGTCAACGTCCATAACCAGTGCTTCCCCATCTGATTCCAGAATGCAGGCAATCAGCTCCTCTTTGGTATTGACGGACGCTCCATTCACCGCCTGAATGTAATCACCGGTCTGCACAATGTTTTCCGCCGGGCAGCAGGTGCTGCCGTCCTCTGCCGTGATGGTTCCGGTATCTACGACAAACACACCGTCCGTCTCCAGATAAATCCCGATCGGCGTGCCGCCCACGTAGACCTTCTTTCTCTCCGCCACGGATGCACTGCTCTCTACCTGACGATCCGCCAGCGTCATGTTCCGGAACACCGCCATTCCGCAAAGTGCCAGGGCGAATACACTGAAAAACAAAAGTGTGCAGACAAACCTTCTGTACTTTTTCCTGACATTCATCTTTTGCACCTCACAATCTTTCCAGATGCGTCGGGCGCAATTTTCGATTGAACAAAAAAACGCACACGACAAGCTTTTGCCAGACCATGCTGCATGACCGCGCCACGGTCTGGCCAAGACCAATTTTGATCTCTGCTGTCAGTATGCGAACTTTTTTTGTAATTCACACTGGTATTTTGTTGTGAGGGTTTCCAAAATCTTGAAAATTCACACAATAGTGACCGCGCAGCAAGTACGCAGCCGGGTGATAATTACTAACAAAATCAACAAACGGAGCCGCCCAATTTCATTTTCGCCGCCAGCTCTTTCATCTCCCGCGCGTTTTCAAGCACTGCGTCGGTGATCTTCGCCCCACCGAGGATTCTTGCAAGTTCTTCGACGCTTTCTTCCTCCGAGAGCAGTCCGATGTTGGTCACGGTCTTGCTGTCGGCCGGCTTTTTTTCTATGATGTAATGGCGGTCTGCCATGGCCGCGATCTGGGCGAGGTGTGTGATACACAGCACCTGATGGCTGGCCGCGATCACTGCCATTTTTTCGGAGACCTTCTGGGCTGTACGGCCGCTGATGCCGGTGTCAATCTCGTCAAAAATCAGAGTTTCGATGTTGTCTTTGTCTGCCATTACTGCTTTGATCGCTAGCATGATACGGGAAAGCTCGCCGCCGGAAGCCACGGCTCCGAGCGGGCGCATCGGCAGACCAGGGTTCATGGATATCTGGAAACAGATGGCATCCAGACCGTCCTCCGCCGGCTCGGACAATTCTTCAAAAGCAATCTCAAAGCGTACATCCAGGAAATTCAGATCGACCAGCGCGGCACGAATCTGCTCCGCGAGGGTCTGTGCATAACGTTTGCGGACATCTGAAAGCTTCCGCGCAGTCGCAAGCAGCTGCCTGCGGCTTTCGTCCAGCGTCTGGCGCAGTTTTTCCAGATAACCCTCATAATCCATCAGGACTTCTACCCGCTGTTCCTTTTCCCGGCAGGAGGCGAGGATTTCCTCGATCGAGTTGCCATATTTGGATTTCAGGCGGTTGATCAGATCCAGGCGCTCTTCTGTCTCATGCAGCGCCTGCGGGTCAAAAACGAGGTGATCCATGTATTCGGACAGGCTGCGGTTGAATTCCCCGATCAGGGATTCAATGTCCTCCAGTGTATTTCCCAGCTCTTCGAGGGATGTGTCATACCCGCGCACGGCCGCCAGTGACCGCGCGGCCCGCGCGATTTCGTCCTCCGCGCCGCTCCCGTAGCTTCCCGCGCCGGTCAGGGAGCCAGTCTCAGAGAGCGCTTCCATAATCTTCTGCCCGTTAGCCATCAGGCGATAGCTGTTTTCCAGATCCGCATCCTCTCCCGGATGCAGTGCAGCGGACTGAATTTCCTGAATCTCATACTGCAGGAAATCCAGTTCCTTCGTCCGATCCCTGCCAGAAGCAGAGGCCTGCTCCCATTCCCGCTTTGTCTTCTGGTAGTGATGGTACTGCTTCCTGCAGGCCGCAAGCAGCGGCGCGGTCTCTTTTTTCGCGAAGGAATCCAGAATCGTCAGATGATTTTTCGCGTACAACAGCGACTGGTGTTCGTGTTGTCCGTGGATGTCGATCAGTTCCGCGGAAAGCTGCCGCACAAAAGACAGCGGTACGGTCTCTCCATTGATTTTGCTGGTGCTTCTGCCGCTTTTGTACTTTCGCGTCAATACGATTACGCCATCCTCGCAGGGCAGATCCTGCCCTTTCAGCAGCTCCAGGACATGCGGATTCTCTGTAGTAAACGTCAGCTCTACCAGCGCGTAATCCGCGTCCTCCGGCACGTAGTCCCTGAAATTGCCCGTGCCAAGCGCGATATTGACCGAGCCGATGACAATGGACTTTCCTGCGCCGGTCTCACCAGTCATGATGTTCAGGCCGGGGCCGAATTCCACCTCCGCTTCCCGGATCAGAGCCATATTTTTCACATATAAGCTTGCCAGCATAGTGTTCCCCCATCTTCTGATTTATATCTATCCAAAGAAATGAAACGCTTTTTCAGACCATTTTGTTTTTCTTTGTTCCAAAAAATTTTCATTTTCCGACAATCCGGTGAATTTTTTCCATCACAATCAGGGTGTCGTCTGTGCTGCGGTTCGCGCACATGATCGTGTCGTCCCCGGCAATGCATCCGGCTACCTCCGCCCAGTGCATTGCATCGATCGCCGCAGCGACCGCCATCGCCATACCAGAAACTGTCTTTACGACCAGGATGTTCTGCGCCATCTCCATCGAGACAAATCCGTCTTTTAAAACACGAAGGTAGCGCTCCGCGGCCTCGGCGTTCTGCGGCTGCATCAGGGCGTATTTCTGTCTGCCGTCCGCCAGGGCGATCTTGGTCAGCTTCAGTTCACGGATGTCCCGCGATACGGTCGCCTGTGTCACCTGAAAGCCCTCCGCTTTCAGATAGTCCGCCAGCTCCTCCTGCGTCTCTATTTCATATTTTCCGATCAGATCGATGATCTTTGCGTGACGTCCGATCTTCATGATGTACACCTCTCCTGACTATCTCTGTTAACACACTCCAGCTTATCTTACTGCCTCTGGTATTGCGATCCGTTCTTTCTGCCGAAACCATTCCAGGCTTTCCTTTGCAGACACAGGCATCCGTCATTTATTCATTTTTTCCCGCAGTATCTCCAGAAAACTGGTATTTTTGATCTTTATCAGCCGGGTCGCCTGCTCCGCCTTTGAAATGACGACGCGGTCGCCGGAATGCAGCTTGACCGAAGTATCTCCGTCAAAGGTAGCTTCTGCCCCATCCATATCCCTCGCGTGCCCAGAGCCAATCTCAACGACTACCTCGACGTTGTCCGGCAGGACGATCGGCCGGGCATTCATGGTATGAGGCGCAATCGGCGTCAAAAGCAGCATGGAAGACGCGGGTTCTACGATCGGTCCCCCGGCAGAAAGGCTGTAACCGGTCGAGCCGGTAGGCGTCGATACGATAATCCCATCCGCAGCGTAGGAGTAGAGAAAAACGCCATCGACATAAATATTAATATCCACAACCCGCATCCGGCCGTTGTGGGAAATGACGATATCATTCAGGGCGATATCACTCATCAGGATACGGTTCTGATGCCAGGCCGCGCCGCTTAACATCATCCGTTCCTCTGTCATAAAATCATCCGCGATCAGCTTATCCAGCACCTCCGGAAGATTTTTCCGCTCCACCTCCGCCAGATAGCCCAGCGTTCCCATATTTACGCCGAGAAGAGGCAAATGACGTTCCACAAGGTCTCGCGCCGCATGCAGCAGGGTACCGTCGCCGCCGAGCACCAGCACACACTCAACGTCTTCCGGGATCTGCTTTGCGTCCGTGTAGCGGCACTGACCAGGATCGATGCTGGTGGAGCATTCCCGCAGGTAACAGATCTTTCCCTGCTCCGAGAGATAGGAACAGATGAACCTCGCGGTCTCGGCTCCGGGATCCTTCTGCTCATTCGAGATGACGTAAAAAATATTCACGAGAGCTCCTTTCCGGAAAATCAGTTGTTACCCGTTCTCTCCGCGCCTCACAGTGGAGTGCATGGCGCAGGTGCGACATGTAACAATCAGCTTCTGTCCAATGTCCTGTGTGCTTCCGACACGGTTTGCTTTATTCTGTCATCGCTTAAGGGCGTGTTTGAATCCGATTCTGGTAAAACTGGCGTTTGTATGCCATCCTGCGCTTCCGGCAAAACTGGCATTTGTATGTCATCCTGCGCTTCCGGCAAGACTGCCGTTTGTATGTCCTCCTGTGCTTCCGGTTTGCGATGCTTTCTCAGCCATACCAGATATTCAATATTGCCCTCTGGCCCTTTGACCGGAGAATAGGTGAGAGCGATGGCCGGCAGCCCGATGGTTGAAGCATAGTCGATGACTTTGCGAATGACCTCTTCATGAACACCCGGGTCACGGACGACGCCTTTTTTGCCGACTTTCTCACGGCCGGCTTCGAACTGAGGCTTGATCAGACAGACGATGTCACCAGTCCCGGCCATCAGGTCTTGCACGGGCGCAAGGACTTTTGTCAGTGAGATGAAGGAGACGTCAATGGAAACGAAGGAAGGCGCGTCTTCGATGTCTTCCGGGACAACGTAGCGGATATTGGTCCGCTCCATGCAGACGACGTGCGGGTCGTTGCGCAGCCCCCAGTCAAGCTGCCCGTGCCCGACGTCGACGGCGTATACTTTTACAGCGCCGTTCTGCAGCATACAGTCGGTAAAACCTCCGGTAGATGCACCGACGTCCATGCAGATCTTCCCCTTCGGTGTGATGCCTGGAAAGGTCTGCATCGCTTTTTCGAGCTTGAGACCGCCGCGGCTCACGTAACGGAGTTTTCCACCCTTTACTGTAATTTCGGCAGTCGTATCGATCATGGTGCCGGCTTTGTCCTCTCGTTGTCCGCCGACCAGGACTTCTCCGGCCATGATCAATGCTTTCGCTTTTTCCCGCGAGGGCGCGAGACCCTGCTGCACGAGCAAAATATCCAGGCGTTCTTTCATGGGGCATTGATCCTCTTTTCTATAGGAATGATAGTAGCGTTCCATCGCTGTATACCGGTTATTACAATCTCTGCAGATATACCCTGTAACGGCATCTGGCCCTGTGAACCGTGACAAAATGATTGCTCCCGTTTATCCGGGTTACGGCAGATATTCCGCCACGATTTTTTTGAAAATGGACTCTGCATCAATGCAGGTCTCTGCCTTCAGCAGTTCTACGTTGCCGTGCTCAATATAATCGTTCGGGAGGGCGATCTGCATAACGCGCACGCCGGAACAGGTGTCACTGTAGTATTCCAGTACTTTCTCTCCGAATCCGCCGCTGCGCACATTTTCTTCCATTGTCACAACCAGGTGATGATCCTTTGCGAGATAGGCAAGCATTTCCTCATCTACCGGTTTGACAAAGCGGGCGTTGACAATGGTACAGGCATATCCGATCCCTTTCAGAAGCCTGCGCACCTCCAGTGCGGTCTTCACCATACTGCCCACTGCCACAAGCGCAAGAGAGCATTCGTCGTATATGATTTCGCTTTTGCCGTAAACGATCGGCTCGCGGAAGTCTGCCAGGCCGTCAAAGGCTTCGCCGCGCGGGTAACGCAGCGCGATCGGACCTTCATAGGCGATCGCATATTTCAGCATGTCTGCGAGCTCCCACTTGTTTTTTGGCGCCATCACGCACATGTTGGGCATTTCTGATAAATAAGAGAGATCAAAAATCCCCTGGTGCGTCTCCCCGTCACTGCCGACCAGCCCGGCACGGTCGATGGCGAATACGACCGGCAGATTCTGAATACAAACGTCATGGATGATCTGGTCATAGGCACGCTGTAAAAAGGAGGAGTATACCGCGACCACCGGCTTCAGGCCACCGGCCGCGAGGCCGGCCGCAAACGTCACGGCCTGTGCCTCCGCGATGCCGACGTCAAAAAACCGGTCTTTGTACATGTTGCGGAAACGCTTCAGACCGGTACCATCCGGCATGGCCGCGGTCACCGCGACCAGCTTTGGTTCCCTGGCGCCCATTTTGCACATAACTGTCGAGAAGACGTCTGTATAGGCAGCCTTTTTTCTCCGTGAAATCGGAAGTCCGGTCTCCGGGTCAAACGGCTCCGTTCCGTGAAAACGCGCCGGCATCCGCTCCGCCGGTTCGTAGCCTTTGCCCTTTTTCGTAACCACATGAACCAGCACCGCACCCTTCGTACGCTTCGCGTCATTCAGCACACGCTGCATCTGCGCGATGTTGTGCCCATCGATCGGACCCAGATATGTGATGCCCATCTCCTCAAAAAACATCCCTGGCACAATGAGCTGCTTGAGACCCTGTTTTGTCCTGCGGAGGCCGCGTACCAGTGGATCCCCGTAAACCGGGATCCGGTTCAGCTTTTGTTCCAGGTCAGATTTGAAACGGGTATAAGACTCCGCCGTGCGGATGTTGCCAAGATAGGTAGAGATTCCGCCGACGTTTTCCGAAATCGACATATTGTTGTCATTCAAAACGATAATAAAATTGGTTTTCAGCTGTGCCGCATTGTTCAGAGCCTCATACGCCATGCCTCCTGTCAGCGTGCCGTCCCCAATCACCGAGACGACCTGATAATCCTCTCCCTGGATATCCCTGGCACATACATAGCCCAGCCCTGCAGAGATCGATGTAGAGCTGTGCCCGGTGTCGAACGCGTCACAGTCGCTCTCCTTGCGCTTCGGGAAGCCGCTCATACCGCCGTATTTGCGCAAACAGTCAAAGCCCTCCTTGCGTCCGGTCAGAATCTTATGCGTATAAGACTGATGCCCGACATCCCAGATCAGCTTGTCCTGCGGCAGGTTCAGCGACAAATGAAGCGCCATCGTCAGCTCCACCACACCCAGATTTGAGGCCAGATGACCGCCGGTCTCGCTGATTTTCCCAATCAGGAAATCCCGTATTTCCTGCGCCAGAGCCGGTAAGTCATTGCGATCTATTTTTTTGATATCATTTGCTTCCTGAATCTGCTCCAGAAAAATAAAAACCGCCTCCTTTCAGGCCTTCTCCTGTGTCCAGTGTCCACGCGTGAATCTCATATTCCGCAGCGTTCAAAGCAATCTCTGAGAAAACTGCTGCATGATACCGTGGATTACTCCCTGCTTCGTGCTCTGGTAATTATCATCATATCGTACGATGTATCAAATGCAGGATTAATTCATTTAAAAATTCATTTTCATATGGCAATTCCGCAAGCAGACGAACTGCCTCTTCGGAGTATTTTTTCACCTC
>JAJBUL010000255.1:7897-21725 GCA_020860365.1 Clostridiales bacterium
TTCCAGGCCGTGAACCGTCACCCAGGTCGTCTTCTGGTTCCGCTCATCGCTGTTGACGGGCTTACCGAGATCTTCCTCCTTGCCGGTTACGTCAAGGATGTCATCCTGAATCTGAAAGGCCAGCCCAACACACCGCGCCACCTGCTCCACCTGCTCCACTTCCGCTTCCGAAGCGCCCGCGAGCACGGCGCCGACCATCATGGACGCCTCAATCAGCGCACCCGTCTTCAGACTATAGATAAAGTGAAGCTGCTCTTCCGTCAGTGGCTTTCCTGCGTTCTCCACATCCACTGACTGGCCGCCGAGCATGCCGTAAATCCCGGTCTTATGCGCCAGAATTGTCAGCGCGCGCGCCACGTCCGGGTTTCCCGGATCCTCCGTAAACGCCTTTGCCGCAGTCTCGTACGCCAGATTCAAGAGTGCGTCCCCGGCAAGAATCGCCATCGCCTCTCCATACACCACATGCGTCGTCTTTTGGCCGCGGCGGTATTCGTCGTTGTCAAGCGCCGGAAGGTCGTCGTGAATCAGCGAGTGCGTATGAATCATCTCGATCGCCGCCAGGAATGGTCCAATCGCCTTCGACGTCCCGCCGAACATGACAAAGGTCTGCTGCATCAGAAGCGGACGCAATTTTTTTCCGCCGACCAGCATACTGTAGTCCACTGCCTCCAGAAGCGTACGCTGATAGCCTTCCTCATCGGGGAGGTAATTCTGAATGATGCTCTTAATCTCCGTTACTCGTTTTTTCATCTGGTCATCAAAATTCGTCAAAGCTACCATCTCCATTCAAAACCAGAATTTGCTTTTCCACGGTATCAATTTTTTCGTTGCAATTTTTCATGAGCTCCAGTCCCTGCTGGTACAGGGAAAAAGCCTCCCCCAGCGGGAGCTCACGATCCTCCATGCGCTCCAGGAGGGAATCCAGCTGTTCGAAGGATTCCTCAAGGGAAAGCTCCCGCCCGGAGGAACCCGCCGCTGTATCCCTTTCTGTGTCCGTTTTGATCCCCGCCGCTGCTGATGCTGTAGTATCTGCTTTTGCATCCGGACTGGTCTCCAGTCTTTTTTTTGCACTTGTCCCGGCCATGATCCGCCTCCCATCTTTCTTGCTGCTCTTTTCTCAGATTTCTCCCTCAAAGCTTCTCTGTCCTTCGCACATCCGCCTCCAGACAGCCATCGGATACATATATGCGGATCGCATCCCCGGCCTCCACCTGTCCGACCGAATAAACTCTACTGCCTGCCTCATCCGTGACACAGGCATACCCCTGCGCCAGCTTTTCCAGCGGAGAACCATTTTTCAGCTTCTGCGCGTACAGCGCAAGCGCATGCTTTCTCGCCTCCAGAAGCTGCTTCATGGCACGATCGAACGATTCCTCCTGATCAGCGAGGCGCTGCCGCTGTTCGCGAACCCGCTGTATGGGGGACGCATAATTCAGACGCGTCTGTTCCTGCTCCAGGCGCAGGCGGTATTCTGTGATCCGGCTGCGCATCTGCCGATCCATCGCCGCCTTCTGCGCAAGAAGCCGGTCGGCGATCGCCACTGTGTCCGGTACCGCCAGCTCCGCAGCCGCCGACGGGGTCGGCGCACGCAGATCCGCGACAAGATCCGCGATCGTCGTATCGGTCTCATGGCCGACCGCCGAAATCACCGGCGTCTGGCATTCAAAAATCGCCCGCGCGACCGGCTCCTCGTTAAATGCCCACAAATCCTCGATCGAGCCGCCGCCTCGTCCCACAATCATCGCGTCCAGTCCCAGCGAATCCAGCGCCCGGATCCCGTCCGCAACACTCTCAGCCGCCCCGTCTCCCTGTACCTTCGCCGGGTAAAGGATAATCTGTATGCCCGGACTGCGCCGCCTGGAGATATTGATAATATCCTGGACGGCCGCCCCAGTCGGCGCGGTCACCACGCCAAGTTTTCTCACAAAGGATGGAATCGGCTGTTTATATTCGGGTGAGAACATCCCCATATCTTCCAGCTCCTGCTTGAGAGCCAGAAATTTTTCATATAAAAGACCCGCACCATCTTTGCGCATCCGTGATACATAGAGCTGATACTTGCCATCACGTTCATAAACGCTGACACTTCCGTCCGCAATCACCTGCATTCCGTCAGAAAGTCGAAAAGCCAGTCCCTTTCTGGCACTGGCAAACATCACGCAGGCAATCGTCCCCGTATCATCCTTCAGGGAAAAGTAAATGTGCCCCGATGTGTGATATTTGCAGTTGGAAACTTCCCCCGAAATACTGACCCGGTTCAGCACAAAATCCTGTGTGAACATCATTTTAATGTAACTGTTAATCTGACCAACGGAATAGACTTTTTGCTGCATTTTTGTTTCTCCTACGCGAGCTTCGCCAGAATCCCGTTTACAAAAGACGACGCATCGTCTCCACCATATTTTTTGGCAAGCTCCACCGCCTCGTTGATCGCCACCTTTGCAGGAACCTCTTCGTCGTACAGCATCTCATACACAGCCAGCCGCAGGATCGCCAGCTCCGCCTTTCCCATACGGTTCGTCTTCCAGCCCATGGCGACCTCATCGATCTTCGCGTCCAGCTCGTGTACCCTGTCCTTGATCTGATTGAATTTCTCTGTAATCAGTGCCTGTTCTTCCTCACTGAACTGACAGAAGCCAGTCTCCTCGTCCGGCAGGGACACCTCCTCAAAATAACGGTCTACCTGCCCCGGCAGCTCATCCATTCCGTGAAAATCCCCACAGAAAACCAGACGGAATACATTTTCTCTGATCTCACTTCTTTTCATCATTCTGTATGATCCTTTACACACCAAAACTGTCCATGCGTTTCACAAATCCATGTTTCATTGTTTCGCGAACCGGAATCGTTCTACGCATTTTCTTCCATCTGGACATTGACAATCTTCACATTGACCTCCGCTACCGTCAGGCCCGTCATCGTCTCAATCGCAGTCTTCACCTTTTCCTGAATCTGCGCACAGGTCGTCGGCACATTATAACCATAGCGGATATTAATTGCCAGTGCCACCGTCACTGTCTTATCCACAACCGTGATCCGGACGCCCTTCGACAGACTCTTCATGCTAAGCTTATTGATTAAATCACGCGTCACATTACCTGCCATGGAAGCGACGCCATCCACCTCTGAGGCCGCAAGCCCGGCGATGATTGCCACGACTTCATCCGCGATGCGCACCTCACCAAACTGCTCGTCATTTTCTAATTTATAGGTATGAACCTCTGTATTCTCCATAAAATAACCTCCGAAACATATTCTGTTCTCTGAAAACCAGCCTCGATGGGAAAACGCATCCGTGTCCTGACACTTTGCCATGCAGGCATGCATGAGGCTTCCCCGAAGCTTTCCATTGCAGATACTTTGTAATTATTCAGGACATATGAAAACGTATAGAGTAAATTATATCAGAACCTTGTTTATTTGCAAGGCTAAATTCACCGTCCAAACTCTGCCAGAACGAGTCCCTTATTCCGCTCCAGCACCATACCCACAGACCAGCTGTTGACAAACAGCAGCAGCGGGCGGCCTTTCAGGTCGCGGATTTTCTTCATATCGGAGGTGCCGACCAGGTGATCCATATCCACATCCTCGTTCTCGATCCAGCGGATGTACTCGTACGGAAGCATTTCCAGGCGAATATCTACATTATACTCATTTTCCAGGCGATATTTCAGCACATCAAACTGAAGGACGCCGACCACGCCGACGATGATCTCCTCCATACCAATGCTGGATTCCTGGAAAATCTGGATCGCGCCCTCCTGGGCGATCTGGGTGATGCCCTTGACAAATTGCTTGCGCTTCATCGTATCGAGCTGGCGCACACGGGCGAAATGCTCCGGCGCAAAGGTCGGGATCCCCTCGTAGGCAAACTTTTTGCCTGGCATGCAGATCGTGTCGCCGATGGAAAAGATACCCGGGTCAAAGACGCCAATGATATCTCCTGCGTAAGCCTCCTGCACAACGTGGCGCTCCTGCGCCATCATCTGCTGCGGCTGGGAGAGGCGCTGGGTACGGTCGCCCTGCACATGGTAGACCTCCATGCCCGCGTCGAATTTTCCGGAACAGATGCGCATGAAGGCGACACGGTCGCGGTGCATTTTGTTCATGTTCGCCTGTATTTTGAACACAAATGCGGAGAAATCCTCTTCCATCGGGTCGATGAGGCCGCAGTCCGCCTTCCGCGGCAGCGGCGAAGTAGTCATTTTCAGAAAATGCTCCAGGAAGGTCTCCACCCCGAAGTTCGTCAGCGCCGACCCGAAAAAGACCGGGGAGAGTTCCCCCGCGCTGACCAGCTCCTGGTCGAACTCGGCGGACGCCCCGTCAAGGAGCTCGATCTCATCCAGCAGCTTCTCTTTATTCTCCGCGCCGATAAACGCTTCCAGCTTGGGAGAGTCGACAGCAATCCGGTTCTCCACACCCATCTTCGTGCCCTTCTGGGTATCGGTAAAGGTCAGCACCGAGCGGCTCTCGCGCTCGTAGACGCCCTTAAAATTCTTTCCGGAGCCAATCGGCCAGTTGATCGGGCAGGTCGCGATACCCAGCTCCTTCTCGATCTCGTCGAGCAGCTCAAACGTATCGTTGGCATCACGGTCGAGCTTATTGATAAAGGTAAAAATCGGAATGTGCCGCATCACGCAGACCTTAAACAGCTTCCGGGTCTGCGCCTCGACGCCCTTCGACGCATCAATCACCATCACCGCCGAATCCGCCGCCATCAGCGTGCGGTAAGTGTCTTCCGAAAAGTCCTGGTGCCCCGGCGTATCCAGAATATTGATACAATAGCCGCCGTAGTTGAACTGCAGCACTGACGAGGTCACCGAAATACCTCTCTCCTTTTCAATCTCCATCCAGTCTGAAACCGCGTGGCGCGCCGTCGCCTTTCCTTTCACCGAGCCAGCGAGATTGATCGCACCTCCGTAGAGAAGAAACTTCTCCGTCAGCGTCGTCTTTCCCGCATCTGGATGGGAAATAATGGCGAACGTGCGCCGTTTTCTTATCTCTTCTATAATATCACTCAAAACGAGTCCTCCATTTTTCTCTCATTTCCTGGACTGCCGCAACCGATACCTTTCACGCTTGCAGATCACACCTGTCCAGCTCTGCGTTCTCTCAGCCTCTGCAGGTGCGGCCTATAGCTGTCATTCATCAACCCGGAATCTCTGTCATAATCTCCAGCTGAAATCCGTCCCACATATCCGCCGACACATTCCAGTCGCGCAGGTCAGTCACAATCTTGTGGTAAAATGCCTGCCCGCCGCGGACAATGTCATAAGTACGGGCATCGCTGCGCGCCTCCAGGTGGCGGCCAAAACTGCAGTTTTGGACATCCTCCGGACCAAAGTCATCGACGTCCCCGCCTGGCCAGAAAATATACATCCGCGAAATATCCGCCTCATCAAACGCAGAGAATGCCTCTGGCGCAAAAGCCGGAGTCTGACGCAGGCGTGAAAGAAGCTCCCGCCCAACGTCCTCATAGCAGGTCAGCACATGCGCGTAACGCCACACCGTCCTTGTAAAGTCGGAAACCCGGAACGCGCCCAGCCAGTCCTCGTCCATCATCCCGTCGTCATCCTCTCTGGAAACAATCATGACGATCGGAAAATTCCGGTTCGGATCCTGTATCGCCTCTTCCAGCATGGGCAGGCCGTCCTCCCGGATGATCCGCCTGCGGTTCGAACAGGGGATGCTGTTAAAAATACCAATGCCATCCACAATCAGCTTGTAATAACCCGGATAACTGAAAAAGGTACCCGCGCCCTCACGCTCCGGCCTGTCGTCCCGCTTCGCCTCCGCATAGCCATTTGAGACACTGAGATACACCCTCTGCGTCTCCCTGATCTCCAGGCTCGCCTCCGAATACCAGATCCGGCCACCCACATCCGGATCCATATGCCGCACGTGCATATTCATCCGCTTTCGCTGCATGTCCAGATTCACCGCCACATGATAAGCGAGAATATCCGCATGGTAAGTCGTCGGCTGCAGCGGCATATCCTTAAAAAGCGGGCCGTATTTTTTCACAATCCAGCCGTAAATCTGTTCCACACAGGCCTTAAAAATCTCTCCGGCGTCCACAGCAGTCATGTCGGAATCCATCGGAAGCGGGAGTTCCGAAGCCCCTGCGCGTGCGGACGCTTCTGTCGACAGGGGTTTCTCCATGCCCCTCATTCGGCTGCCGTCCACCTCAGTACACATCTGAAACACGGTCTGCCGGGTCAACGGGCGCAGCTCATAATGGCGGGATTCCGCCAGACTCTCCTCACGCCCATCGTTGTACACATCGCGTTTGCGGAAAATCGTCGTCAGCCGACCATCATGAAACACCTCATCATTCAGCAGGGCAATGATCGTATTGACATTGATCGGCACCCGGCGGCTGCGTTTCAGAAGCTGGTCGATCAGCACGATGCGTCTTGTTTTATAAATCTTTTTCGCAAGCTTATTCCCATTTTCAGAATCAGAATCCAGCAGCTCCTGTACCTCCGGGTAAAGTGACGCGTCGCTCATCTTTAAGCGAAAATGGCTTTTGATCATATCGCTCCAGCGTCCATCCTTATACAGAGTATGTCCCAGATCCTCAAACAGAGTCATCATCGACTTATCACAGAGCTCCAGTGTGGCCAGGATACTGTTCAGATAGCGGGAAAAGCCGGAATAATTGACCCACAGCTCCTCGCCCTTATAGCGCATATCATGCTCAATCTCATGCCATCCCTCGAAGAACATCGTCTTGATCTGCACTTCAAACGTATCGTCGATGCCCATCTCCCAGGTATCTGCCGATATCTCATCCTTTAAATATTCCGGCAGGAGGAACACGCCATTCAGCTTGATTGGCTTAAACTCATCTTCGCTGCGCTCGGAAGTCGACCAGTCCACCACCTCAAAGGTCTGCTCCATGATATGACGGCAGATCTCCACATCGTCGTCAAAATACAGATTAATCCGTACGCCCACCAGATCCTGAACCCTGCGATCCCCGCCGTATTCCTTCTGCTCGAACTTGCGTGCCATCGAGGCTGCAGTCTTGATCCTCGAAAACACCCGAAAATACAGACCGCACTGCTCCATCCGATCCGTAATAATCTGCTTCAGATCCGACTCCACGACAGGCGAAACCTGTACCCGTTCCGTCAGCTCCTCCTTTGTAAAAATAAACCGTTCACTTTCTTCCATAATATAACAACACCACCAAAAACAACAATCTGAGCGATTGCAAATCTTTTATACCACGGATTGCTCCGTGCTTCCCATGCCCGCAATCCTCGTATCATCATATCGAAAATCCCTTCGGAAGTCAATCCGTAACCCGTTTATTTTTCCTCTTGAATTTCCGCCCGATATAGAGTATGATAGGTCGGGTTGTGAAAAAGCATTCCCACCAGGCCGATTCCAAATCAGTTGGAACCACATTCGTTCAGGCGGCTTTGGCCGTTCCCTGTATTTTCGTTAAAAGGAGGATCCCATGAGACATTTGATGAGCCCGCTGGATTTGTCAGTTGAAGAGCTGGACCGGCTTCTCAATCTCGCCAACGACATTGAGGCGAACCCTTCCCGATACGCCCATTCCTGTGAGGGCAAAAAATTAGCTACCTTATTTTATGAACCAAGTACCCGCACCCGTCTCAGTTTTGAAGCAGCGATGTTGAATTTAGGCGGCAGCGTACTTGGTTTTTCTTCGGCTGATTCCAGCTCCGCCGCCAAAGGCGAGAGTGTTTCTGATACCATCCGTATTATCTCCTGCTATGCGGACATCTGCGCGATGCGCCACCCAAAGGAGGGCGCGCCGCTGGTTGCTTCCATGAAGTCATCCATCCCGGTCATCAATGCCGGCGACGGCGGCCACCAGCACCCTACCCAGACGCTGACCGACCTTTTAACCATCCGCTCCCTGAAAGGACGACTGGACAATTTCACCATCGGCCTCTGCGGTGACCTGAAGTTCGGCCGCACCGTTCACTCCCTGATTCAGGCGCTGATTCGCTACCCGAATGTCCGTTTCGTCCTGATTTCTCCTGAAGAGCTCCGTCTCCCGGACAACATCCGCGACGGAGTGCTTCGCAAAAACAACCAGGATTTCCGCGAAGAGGTGCGCCTGGAGGACGCCATCCCGGAGCTTGACCTGCTCTACATGACCCGCGTACAGAGAGAGCGCTTTTTCAATGAAGAAGACTATATCCGCATGAAGGATTTTTATATTCTGGATCGTGAAAAAATGAAGCTTGCAAAAGAGGACATGCTGGTGCTACACCCGCTGCCGCGCGTCAATGAAATCTCCACAGAGGTTGACGATGACCCGCGTGCCGTCTATTTTAAGCAGGCACAATACGGCGTCTATGTCCGTATGGCACTGATTCTCACATTGTTGGAGGTGGAAGTATGTTAAATGTAGGAGCACTGAACGAAGGCGTTGTACTCGACCACATTGAGGCCGGGAAAAGCATGGATCTCTACCGCTATCTGAAGCTCGACCGCATGGACTGCTGCGTCGCGATCATCAAAAACGCGCACAGCAACAAAATGGGCAAAAAAGATATTATCAAAGTCGAGTGCCCCATTGACCGGCTCGACCTGAATGTCCTCGGCTACATCGACCACCGGATCACCGTCAATATCATCAGGGACGGCCAGATTGTCGAAAAAAGGCGCGTGGAGCTTCCGGAGCGCCTGGTCAACATCATCAAGTGCCGGAACCCGCGCTGCATCACCTCCATTGAGCAGGAGCTGGATCACATCTTCTTCCTTGCCGACCCGGAGGAAGAGATTTACCGCTGCCTGTACTGTGAGGAAAAATACCGGACGTCACGAAAGAAAAAGAAAAGTAAATAAAAGAAAACGCTCCTGCCGCTATAAATCTGTCGGCGGAGCGTTTTTTTCTTTCAGTTAAATCCTACCAGCTTCTGCGCCAGCTTGTACCCTTCTACTGAGATTTTCCGGCCGATTTTGCCCGGCAGGTTCATCCCAATCCCCAGCATATTGTACCGGAGGGAACGATAATCCTCTGCATCCTTCTCTTTCAGATACTTCCAGATGTCCTCTTTCTTTGCAAGCGCTTCCTCCGTACCCGAAAGAATCAGCATAATCGAAGTCACCGTCATAATCTTAGAAAGATAATTGAGCATATATTTTTTCAGCTTCGGGCTCTTATCCGAAAAGTCCACCGCCGCCATGACATCAATCATGATCTTATTCACCAGAATCTGCTGGTCGATACGCCCGATCATCACTTTCTCATTGACCGACTGATCCTCGCGCCCGATAAAATAATGATACAGGTTCACGTCCATGTAGCAAATGCGCTTCACATACGGCAGCGGCTGAAACGCAAAAATATTGTCCACATAGAAGGTATGTTTCGGCAGCTCCATTCCACAGTCCCGCAGCATCTGTGTGCGATAGAAAATATTGTGCATCAGAATATACTGCGTCTGCGGCATTTTATTCATCTCATCCCAGCCAAAGCTCACATCCTGCGGGAACACCCTCGGAAAGCGCATCAGCCTCTTGTGACTGGCACCGACCTTAACGTATACCAAATTCGCCAGCAGCATATCCACGCCGCCTTCTTTCTCGAGCTCTTTCATCTTCTCCACAATGCGGATCAGCCCTTTTGTATTCACCCAGTCGTCGCTGTCCACCACCTTGTAATAGACACCGGCGGCATGGCGAATGCCATTGTTGACGCCCTCTCCGTGGCCTCCATTCTCCTGATGGATCGCGCGGACAATCTGCGGGTACTTTGCCGCGTACCGATCCGCGATCTGGGGCGTCTCATCCTTCGTCGACCCGTCGTCAATAATCAGAATCTCCACCTCATCCCCTGCCGGGAGGATCGAGCGGATGCATTTTTCCATGTATTCCGCAGAATTGTAGCACGGAATGGCTACGGTTAATATTTTCATAACACAGTCTCCTCAGTTGTAAAAATCCTTGCTTTGATCAGTTTATATCAAAACAGCTTTTCTGACAAGCCATTTTTTACATTCCTGGCATATGCATCCGAAAAATACCTTTGATAGGCCGCAAACGCGCTCGGTATCGAGTAATTCTCGCGGATTGTCTTCGGCTCAACAAATATCAGCTGCTCCTTCCCCTGATTCTCCTGCGGTTTTTCCATGTCCTCCACCAGCACAAAATACCCGCACATATGCCACTCCACATGGCTGAAAATATGCTTTGCTTCCGGGAGCGGCCGGATCTGGAGCGGGGAAAATCCATTCCTGGCCACGCGCTCTGCCACCTCCTCCTGCGTCAAATGACCCAGATAATTCGGCAGCTCATAAAGTCCAGCCAGCAGCCCGTGCGTCGGCCGGCGGCCAATAGCAGCATGCGTGCTGTCGCGAATCGCCAGTACCGTGCGCTCCTCAATACGGCGCGGCTTTTTCGCCGCTTTCACCGGGTACTCCGTCTGGCGGCCGTCCAGATTGGCCCGGCACAGCTGACGCACCGGACAGTTCTCACAAAGCGGGGCGCCGTTGGGAACACAGATCAGCGCGCCCAGTTCCATCAGCGCCTGGTTAAAGGTACCGGGACAGGCCTGCGGCATCACCGCTCTCAGCGCATCTTCCACGCTTTTTTTCACTGACTGCTTTGAGATGTCCCTGGCATCCTCCATGATGCGGGTAATCACGCGCAGCACATTGCCATCCACCGCGGGCACTGCCTGTCCATACGCAATCGATGCAATCGCCCCTGCCGTATAGCTGCCGATTCCCGGCAGCATGAGCAATTCTTCATATTTTGCCGGCAGTCTGCCATCGTATTTATCCACCACCAGAATCGCAGCTTTTTGCATATTCCGGACGCGGCTGTAATACCCCAGCCCCTCCCAGAGCTTCAGAAGAGCATCCTCCGGACATTTGGCGAGCGCCCGGATATCCGGCAGTGCGTCCATAAAGCGCATATAATATGGTTTGACCGCCTCCACCCGCGTCTGCTGCAGCATAATCTCTGATACCCAGACCGCATATGCACGGTCTGGCTTCACGGGCGCAGAGACACTTTCCTGCCGTTCCGCTGCCATAACACACTCAGACGGTTCTGTCTTGTAAGCTTGCACAGGCGGTGCTTCTGTGGCTGCTCGTCCGGTCGGTTTCATCGCGGCATCTCGACCTGGCAAAAGCGCAGCGGCAGAACACGCGAGAACCGGAAAAGGATGCTCCCGCCAGGGAAGCACCCGCGCATTTTCTTCAAACCATTTTAGCAGTGGTTCCTGTATCTGTATCAAAAGCTCTCTGTCAGTCATCGTTATTTATGCGTTCGTCTCCAATTATTCTCCTGGATTTTACTCCAGGTGTATTCCAGGTATATTTTTCGCAGCAATTCATTTCTATTCTTTACTGCGCAGTAATAAAGGTCGAATACCCCGCCTTCCGCAGGGCCGCCTCCATCCGAATCGCGTTTTCCAGCTGTGCAAATGCACCCACCTGCACCTTGTACAGACCGTCCGAATAAAGCAAAAAGGCCGGATAATTCTGCTGCTGCAGCCGGAATAACAGGTCTTCCGCGTAAGCGCGGTTCGAGAAGGCGCCGGTCTGCACACGGTACAACGTCGCTTGCTGCGCTGCGCTTCCTGTATTCACACTTCCGCCTCCGGCTGCATATCCGGTGGATTCTCCATCGCCCGGCGCAGCTCCATTCGCTGCTCCAATCGCTCCAGGCGAGTAAAGCCCCATCTCTTCCAGCGTACTCAAAATCCCGCCCGCGATCGCCTCTGCAACCGCCTCAAACTGCGCATCAAACAGCTGATTATCCACATCCGTATTCAGAAAACCGACCTCCACCAGCACGGCCGGCATCTGCGTCCGCTTCAGCACGACCAGATCCGTGCGTTCATTCACGCCCAGGTCACGAAAGCCAACCTCCGCGAGCTCCGCATTGATCGCCTCCGCCAGAGCCGCCTTATACCCTGAGCCATCATACACCAGCGTCTCCACGCCGGAATACTGATTGGCTTCCGGACTGGAATTCCGATGAAACGAGATGAAAAAATCCCCGCCTTCCTCATTTGCGATCTGCGCTTTCTGCAGCGGCGTATCATAAACGTCCTCTGTCCGGGTATACGCCACCTCTATTCCCTGATTTTCCAGAATCTCCCCAACTGCCAGCGTCAGGCGCAGATTATCGTCCTTCTCCTGTCTTCCCTCATGCACCGCGCCCGGTTCCACACCGCCGTGCCCGGCGTCCAGAATCACCTTTGCCATACCGTTCTCCCATACAGAAACAAATTCCAATGTACTGTATGAAATATAGAAGAGAAAAGTTCCGTTTTATTTTCGGATGCGCTCGATTTTACAGCTGTGCTCCTTGCTTTCTTTATCATAATTCACACCCTTTTATGGAAAATGTCAAGTAAAACATTGTAAATACAGACTCAAGCAGCGGACTCCGGTAAAGATTCGAGTGCTATCGGTCCTCCACGCAGTATTTCGCATACCGTCCCGCGTCGCTTTTTTTGCAGAGAAGCCGCAGGAGGGCGCCGTCCGCGCCATATTCCAGAGAATGAACGACCGCATGCTCTTTCAGATAAGCCACCGCCGAACCATCCGCGTACGGGATCAGCATTTCACAGCTGATATAATCCGCAAACAGCTTTTCCCGAATCAGTTCCATCAATTCTTCCAGGCCGGTTCCTTCTTTTGCGGACATATAAATCTTATCACCGACGACTTTTGGAAGGTCGCGCGCTTCCATCATCCGATCGGCCTTGTTCATCACAAAAATGCAGGGGATTTTTTCCGCGCCCAACTCACGGAGCGTATCCGCGGTCACCTCCATCTGCTCCCTGTAATGCGGATCGGAGTAGTCGACCACCTGTAACAGCAGATCCGCGCCGCAGGCCTCAGCCAGTGTAGAGCGAAAGGCCTTGATCAGGGTATGGGGCAGCTGATCAATGAAGCCGACCGTGTCCGACAGAAGAAAGTCACGGTTGTCCCCCGGGGAAATACGGCGAACCGTTGTATCCAAAGTTGCAAAGAGCATATCTTTTTCCAGAACCTTCTTATCCTCTGTGCTTTTACCCGCGCGATCCGGATAAGACTCTCCCATGTATTTGTCAAGCATCGTATTCAATAAGGTAGATTTCCCAGCATTCGTATAACCCACTAAGGCTACAGACGGCAGCTCACTCTTCTGCCGCTTCTGCCGCTGGGTCGCACGGTCCTGCTCGATGGCGTCGAGTTCCCGGCGCAGCTCGCTGATCCGCTTTTCGATCTTCCGGCGATCCAGCTCCCGCTGCTGTTCTCCGGCACCGCGGGTCGCCAGGCCGCCGCCCGCACCGGAACCGCCGCCCGCGCCCGCGCCGCCGCCCTGCCGTGACAGAGCCTCCCGCATGCCGACCAGACGGGGCAGCATGTACTGGAGGGACGCGCTCTCGACCTGCAGCCTGGCTTCCTTTGTCCGCGCCCGCTTTTCAAAAATCTCCAGGATCAGGTTTGTCCGGTCAAGCACGGGCAGATCCAGCTCCTTTTGCAGGTTTCTCTGCTGGGAAGGCTTCAGAGAGTTGTCAAAGACAGTGCAGTCCGCCTCTGCCGTCTCCGCCGCCAGACGGATCTCTTCCACCTTGCCGGTACCGACGTAAAGAGCCGCATTCGTCACGGCCATCTTCTGCGTCACCCGCGCCACGACCTCCATCTCACAGGCCTCAGCCAGGCCTGCAAGTTCTTCCATATGATAATCAAAATTCGGATCATTGCCGAGGTCCACCCCGACGAGGATTGCTTTTCGCATGGTCGTTCCTTTCCAGCTCACCGTAACTAGCAAGAACCCCCGGGGGAGCGGCTGCCTCCGGGGGTTCGCGGTTGGGGTGGGCAGTCGCGCTGGGCGG
>JAJBUL010000271.1 GCA_020860365.1 Clostridiales bacterium
TTTCATTCTATCTTATCCCGCTCCCCAGTTAAAGCAGATTTTAAAACTCTTTCAGCGTGAAATTCACTTCCCACAGCCCCTTATAACTCGTATCTACCTTTCTCACTGCCTTATAACTGTCAATATACATCTCCGTGCTCACCGACAAGTCGCGTTGCCCATTCCATTGCGCTTCGCGCAGGGCAACGCTTGGAGAATTTCACCGCAATGCTCCGCACGCCCAGCCGCACCACATCCCTCTGCGTCGTCCCGGCCTCGGTCTCAGCAGAAACGCCCCTCGCTTCGCTCGGCGGCAAGCCGCACTGCCCATTCCATTGCGCTTCGCGCAGGGCAGTGCTACCGCCGGAATCCGCCTCCACATTGCTCATTTCTTGTCATCAATCCCGCAGGGATTGGTGACGTAGGCCGCGCCCATCGTGCGAAGCACGATTTCTAATGCGCGGCTCTCCCGTTCCCCTCATCTGGCACGGAGAAATGCAGGTAGGACTTAATGGTCTCCGCCACGTTGGAAACCGCATCTTTCACCTTGCTGATCTGGCACGATCAGCAGCCCTTTGGGAGATACACAGGCTTTATAACATCCGCAATTCCATCACCATCCACATCAATCATGATTACAATAGTATCTACTGCTTACACTATTACTCCATTACAATACCATGCACAGTGTTCCGGCACCAATCAGCACACAGCCAATAATGGATTTCACTGTAAATTCCTCGTGCAAAAAGACAAAAGCAAGCACAAGAGTAATTACAACGCTCAGCTTATCTATTCAACACTGACTTCTTTGAACGATTTCTCCGTTAAAGCAAAAAAAGTTCGCGGAATACGAAAAAAGCGGTGCAACCGCTCATGGTCACACCGCAGAGAAGAGGAAAATCATTTGCAGCTATCAGCTGCATATTCTATTACTCAATGGCGATATACTTATTCTCTTCAACCACCGGTTGCTGAACTTTCTTCGGCACGGTAAGGATCAGGGTGCCATTCTCGAACTTCGCCTTGATGTCTTCCTGTTTTACATCCTCTCCCACGTAGAAGGATCTGCTGAAGGTACCAACATAGCGTTCCCGGCGAACATACTTACCGTTGTTGTCTTTCTGATCATTATTTGTATTCGTGGATGCCTGGATTGTCATATATCCATCCTTCAGTTCGGCCTTCACATCCTCTTTTTTGATGCCCGGAAGATTCATCGTCAGCTCATAATCGCTGTCACTCTCTTTCACATCCGTTCTCATCAGGTCTGTCTGCCCTCTGGACGCGCTTGTGCGGTAAAACGGCTCATTAAAGAAATCATCAAAAAACTCATCCCACAAATTTTCTCTGTAAATACTTGGTCTCAACATATCTCATCTCTCCTTTTATCATTCACAACAATTTTGTTTTTATCTGCATTAGAACCGGATCAAAATGGAATCTGCTTTTGTTATCCATCTCTTTCCTTTGTTCTATAAGAGTTATAACATCTATTGTTAGCAATGTCAAGTGTTGAGTGCTAATTTTGTGTGAAAAATTTGTGAATTATCTGATTTTTTGTATCCTTTACAATTTCTGCCTTCTCTGGAAGACGAATCGGCTATAGCGGCAGCCGCCGCTACCGCAGCTGCCTCCGTCACTATGTCCCCACAGGATTTTATTGACTTCCTCGTAACCTATGTTCTGGCAGATGAAACATATTCAGCCATGTTTGACACTGAGACGCAGACTTCAATCCTGACCGCACAGTCCATGATCACACTCGTTGTCGGGGGAGAAACCTACACTGCCGAGGAAATGGCTGAACTGTTCGGAGACTTAAGTAATGACCTCGATGCAGACACGATAGGACTCCTTTACCTCTACTATGCCGGAAGCCATCCATCTCTGTAAGGAGCTGATTAAGCGTCTGCTCACGCTCATCATTACCTCCAAATTGCCCCTCACGTTTCTTTCCAATCGCATCAATCTCGTCTATAAAAACGATGCACGGCGCTTTTTCCTTTGCCTGTTTAAACAGGTCAGGAACCTTTGACGCGCCCATTCCAACAAACATTTCTATAAATTCTGAACCAGACATGGAAAAGAACGGTACATTTGCTTCACCAGCGACTGCTTTCGCAAGCATCGTCTTGCCCGTACCTGGAGGTCCAACCAGCAGGACTCCTTTGGGCATGGACGCGCCAATTTCCTTATATTTATCCGGATTATGCAGATAGTCCACGATCTCCGTCAGGTTCTCTTTCGCTTCATCTTCGCCCGCTACATCTGAAAACTTAATTCCATCCGCAGATTTTACATATACCTTCGCGCTGCTCTTTCCCATATTAAACATCAGTGAATTACCGCCGCCCGAATAATTCTTCATCAGCCGTTTCGATATTAGCTGGCCGATTCCGATAAAAATCAGGATTGGAAGAATCCAGTACAGGAAAAAGCTTAAAAGCGGAGACATTTCCTCCACAATCTCACTGGAAAAAGTTGCGCCTGACGTATACAGACGTTCTGTCAGATTAGGATCATCCATGATTCCCGTTTTATAAACCTGCGTACCATCTTTATCGGTAAACAGAATCTCATTGTCAGAAATCTCTACCTCTCCAATTTTTCCTTCATATCCATCGTTCTGTTATCACTTCCACACAGTTTTTCAGATTACCTCCCAGCGAACAGCACCCGATACGATTTGATTTCGTAAGGATGAATGGTAAAGACAAAGCCATTTCCGCTATGCGCCAGCGGCTCACCGCATGACTCCTCGAGCAGGTTGCACTCCTGCACCTTCGCGACTGTTTTGGCCATACCAAAGTTTACCGTTGCTTTGGTCAGCGCGTTCTCATATTCATAAATACGCAGGATTATGCCATTTCCATCTTCCGCTGTCTTTACGGTTTCCACAATAACATTCCTTTTATCCACGCTAAGCAGAGAGCCTGGCGCCCTCATGGTACTGCCCGTCTTTGCCAATATCGGCAGATTCAGACAATAACCCTGCCGAACGGTATCGCACTCGCGCAGATTACCCGCATGCGGATAAAGAGAATAGGTAAACACGTGCTCCTCCTGATCTGTAGCAGGATTCGGCAGCGTACCGGACTTGATCAACGTCAGACCGATCACTGAGTCCTTTACAGAATGTCCGTATTTGCAATCATTGAGCAAGCTTACACCATAATGTCCTTCCGAGAGATCGATCCATTTCTGACCACAGGATTCGAAGCGGGCCACGTCCCAACTGGTATTCGTATGTACCTTCCGGGTAAGATTGCCAAACTGAATATCAAACGCCGCTTCATCGGTATGTACCGCCAGAGGGAAATGCACCTTCAGCAGGTGCTGATGATCTTTCCAGTCTACCCAGGTTTCAAAATCAATTCTACGTATGTCAGCATAGAAATATATCTTCTGCCGGATCAGAGAATTACTGATTGGACGTTCGATTTCCAGCACGGCACACACGGGGCCGATGGAAATCCATTCCATATAGGTCAGTTCTGTCACATCCCAGCTCTTTTCCGTGTAATAAATATCGATGTCCCAGTTATCATAACGGTTCGGCTTATCCTCATACATCCGGAAAAGATTGCCTGGCTTCCCTTCCTGAAGCACTTCTCGATCATTCTCTTTATCATAAATGGAAGCAAAGCAGCCGGTATTATCCAAGCGGATCACGTAAAACGGTGTTTCCAGGCAATTACCCCGCAGCGTAAATGGCTGCTTCGGCTGCGCACCAGTCCCGGTCCTGGCAATCCGGTAAGAGCGGAAACCCTTGGACGGCAGATTTTTCACGTAAACCAATTGCTCATTTCCAATCCTCTGCATCGGGCAAAGGGCACCTTCCTCATCCTGAAGAGCCAATCCTGTCATACCCGAATCCGTATTTTCCGCTAATGGCAGCCGAACCACATCATAACGCGCAAAACTCAGCGTATTAAACAGCGTCACAGCATTCCCTGTTCCCGCCACCGCGGCAAGTCGATGCTCCAGCATTTCACCAGCTTCCTCCGTGAGCCACTGGTATTCCTGCCTGGTTACCTCATACACCTCATGAATAGCAGTTCCCGGAAGAACATCATGAAACTGGTTCAGGAGAATCTTCGTCCAGAATGCGTCCATTCGCTCCTTTTCTGCCGGCAGACCGGAAAGCACGGTGAGCAGTTCCAGATCCATCATCAGAAATTCGCTTTTCCGATTGCTGCGCTTATTCCTGGCCATTGAAGTATAAGTACCGCGATGAAACTCAAAATACAGTTCTCCCTCCCAGACTGGCAGGCGAGGATTATCTTTTACACGCTCATTCAGCTCGTCAAAATAGGTTCGCGCAGTCTCCTGACGCACCTTCGGAATCCCGCGTATCCCCTTTTCCATCCGCCGGGATGTTTCCAGCATCTCTCTGGTCGGGCCGCCGCCTCCGTCCCCGTAGCCAAAGGAAATCAGGATGTCATTATTAATATCCTTGTTCTGATACCGTTTCCACCCTCCCATGACAGGATCCGGGTGCAAAACGCCATTATAAGTGGTAAAGAAATCCTTCTCCGGATCCTGCCCGGGATTCGTTGTTGTGATCAGATGCGTCAGAACTTCGCTCCCGTCAATTCCTCTCCAGCGAAACGTATCGTACGGCACACGGTCAACCTGATTCCAGGCCAGCTTAGTCGTCATAAAATAATCAATGCCGCTTTTTTTCATGATCTGCGGCAGTGCGCCGGAATAGCCAAACACATCCGGAAGCCAGAGGATCTTACAGTCCACGTCAAACTCTTCCCGAAAGAATCGTTTCCCATATAAAATCTGCCGGACCAGAGATTCGCCGGATGTCAGATTCGTATCCGCCTCCAGCCACATGCCGCCTTCCGCCTCCCATCGACCTTCTTTCACACGCTCCTTAATCCGCGCATAGGTCTCCGGATAACGCTCTTTCAGAAACTGATACAGCTGCGGCTGACTGGACATAAACTTATAGTCCGGGTACTCGTCCATCAGTTTCAGAACCGTAGAAAAGCTCCGTGCCGTCTTTTCCCGAACCTGCTCTACGGTCCACCACCATCCGATATCAATGTGCGTATGACCGATACAGGTCGCCACAACATCCTCATAACCCGCCATCTCCGTATACAAGTCGCGCTCCAGCACTTCCTCTGCTTCCTGCACACTCTGATAGAATGCGTCAGAATAAGGGGTGCGCAGATCGATTCGGTTTACCGCGTCATTTAAAACCCGCTCTATCTGAATCCGATTCTGATCATCTTTTTCCATGCGGGAAAATGCCTGCAATGGAACCTGCAGATCATAATAAAGCTTTTCAATACGTGGATCCACCTCCAGCATCTCAGCAATCATATCAAACTCCGCATGCAATGTTCCCGTATAGGCCTGCAGATCCAGCCTCCAGGTTTCACCTGCTATAGCGGAGTCGGTCATCTGAGCCGTCCGGTGGTTCATATCCATCCCCTGTGTGACTGCGCCATTCACAAACAACAGAAACTGGGGATTTTTTCCGTCATCCGTCTCCTCAATCTGCGTTTTCACAAAAAAACGGAGCGTCTTTCCCGCAAATTTTTCCGGAACAGTATAATCTGTGCGGAACCAATAGTGCTGATCCGGCCCGTACCATTTCATCTCCATCGGACGAAACTCCCGCCAGCCGCCAGCCAGATATGGCTCCGAGAACTCGACCGGCGCCCGTCTCTCCTCACTCATGGTCGAATAGCGGGGATTTCCTGTATGATTAACCCGGCCGGCCATCGTATTGCGATAGCTGCCATCGGCGCTTTCTGCCTCCTCGGGAGTAAAATACTGCCCCTCCTTAAAATGAAGAGGGGAAACCGGCTCCCGGCTTACAATCGAAAGCCGTTTCAGTTCGTTGCAAATGACCTGTATTCTTTTATCCAGAAACCACATACTGTTGTCTCTCCTTTCGTGGGTGTTTTCCCTATTCGGGCGGTGTCTGCCGTTTTAGCTCACATACTGTGTTTCATCCTGATAGAACTGATATACCAGAGAAAAATTCTTTGCCAGCAGCATTCCTTCCAACCGGTCAAACGCAGGCGACAATGTTATTGCATATTCCCTAAAGGCTTCGAAGGAGCCGCTCACTTTCTCACTGCCGCAAACGCACAGATATGCAACGTCGCTTTCATACACCCGAAGCTCACACCCGAAGATCCAGTCGTCGTACGGCTCCATCTTTCCGCTGCACCAGAGCGCCAGGTATCCTTTTTCTTTACGAAGGAACAGCCATTGTCCTTCCATTCTTTTCTCATCAAACCGGCTGGCAGGACAATACACATGTGTAAACCGGATCGGATGCTCCTCTCCAATGTGATAGACAGCTCCCAGCATTCCTTCTTCCTGGCGAAGCGCAGGCATCACGCCGTTGCCATACCAGTATCCCGGGCGGAGTCCTGTGCTCTCTGAAGAGGAACCGGGATGGTTCACAAAAAGCACCGCCTGTCCGTCCAATGCCGCAATCCACAGATGCTGCTGATATCCATACACACCCGGTCCAAAATCTGTCGTGCCGTGAAAACATTCATTCAGAGATTTGTTATATTCATGGGTATCCGTATCTGCTGCATTCGGCTCCTTATTATCCCGGGCAATCACATTTTCCCACCGCCTGTGGGAATTTCCTCCTGCTGAACACACACTGGTCAGACAATAATCCTCGTTCTTCTCCAGAACAACCGTTGCATTACCTGTCGTGTATGAAGTTCGGATCTTTTCACGCATTTTTTCAGTCAGTCCCTCCGGCCGGCGATAACGGCTGGTCGCCAGGAAAGCAAGCCAGCCCTCTCCGCTCACAAAAGGCGCAGACGGATCCGCCAGATAAATCATGGACTGCGTGCCTTCCGCAAACGGATAAATCACGCCTCTGTAGACTCTCCCCATCGGTGCGATCACGGTACCCTGAAAGGTCTGCAGCGCCAGCTGTTCCAGCATATGATCCGTCACAGCAGCTGCCCGCCGGGATATCTCTTCTTCTGAATAATCAATGACATTAAGAAGCGCAGCAGCACCTCTTTTGTCTTTGCCAGGAGCTCCTCATCCATCTCATAATTATGCATATAGCGAAGAAGTCCGCACAGGATAAAATCGGCGCAGTCTACGCGCAGATCAATCAGACGAAGCGTTTCCAGAATCAGATCCCTGTCAGAAGAGCGCTCCATCCCGAGGTATTTCCTTGCCAGCACATTCGACATACCAAAACCATATTTTCCCCGGTTTTCACTGTTCACTACAGCAAGCTGTTCCAGGATATACCGAAAATTTCCGTCCCGGGATGCGGGTTTTGGGGCATACTCCGGCTGATAACGGTCCGCAAATTCTACCATTCTCTCCAGCTGTATGGTTCCCAGAGAGGTGCGGATGATCGTTTTTTTATACTCCGAAGGAATTTTTACCGATCTCTGTCCGCTGATGTCTCTCCATTCTGGCTGTTTCTGTGCCTCTGCAAAATCCGTTGTCTCCCGTGGAAAGAGTGCCTTTGTACCCTCCGGCGCCGGACATCCAAACAGAACATTGTCGCCCTCCGCACGGATCTGATCCAGAAACAAAGTGAACCCTTCCGCCGTATCCTGAATCTCTTCATCCGGTAGGCCTACTGTAATTTTCGCTCTTCTTTCCATAATCTGGAGCCCGACCATATTTCTGGTGTCCCGCACGCCCAAATTCTCACAGCTCATATAAATCAGGTTGCGCCCCTTTTTCAGGGGAAGCCAAACACAGCTTTTACGGATCGGCTTATACACCGGATTCTCCTGTCTTCCAACAAGACTTCCATTGCAATACAGGCCAACCGACATATATGTCCAGATAACTGCCTCCACCGTCATATCCTCCGGTACACAGAGGACGGTCGCTGCCTCCAGGGTAACCTTTTGAAGCGTCGAATAAAAAGCCGATACATCAATAAAGCAATTCCCATGAGAATACCAGACCTGCCATCTTCTTCCATTTTCAGCTTCTTTACCCAATTTAATATTCACATCCGCAGTCGGTTTTTTCGGCGTGACAATTTCCCTGCGCAGTACTCCCTCCAGCTCCAGCTGATTGGGAATGCGGGTGCTGGTTTCATATTCCCGGATATCAGGTCCGGCCAGCATATAATTCGCCACGAAACCATTCCTGTCTAACTGCCATCCTCTCATCTTTTTCATCCTTCCTTCATGCAGTAAGTCTGTTGTTACCTGCTTATTCATGCGTATTACAATCATACAGGCGAATCATCTCTCGCGTATTACTGCTTCTCGGTTTCACGCATATTTCCTTCATCACCAGATCATCCACATGGCGGGCCCAAATCCCATACGCATCTACATCTCCATGCACGTTGCTTTCCGGATAATCCGTCAGAAATTCTGTGAATTCATCCGGGATTTCCAGTATTTCTTCATTATCTCGATACATGACATAAAAACCAGAAATTGTTATATTATGAATCGCCTGCCGTACTTTTGATCCATCCTTTTTATACGCAACAAAACCGGTAAGAATACTGGGCAATTCCGCATCAGTCGCATGAATATTCTCAATGCAGACCTGATCAATGCTGCCTCCCCAGTAGCTGTTCTTTCCAACCTCCTCCGTATATGGTTCCCTGTTCTCGTTTCTCATATTTAAAACAATATACAACGGACAAACAATTTTGTCCATCGTAATATTCCGGATTGTGACATGACTCAGGTTCGTCCCGTCACAAGATTCCAGTGAAATTCTGGAAACAGAACCAGGATAAATATCCGGCATGCAGAAAATGCAGTCTTCTACCAGTATATCTCTGATATCATGCTTTGTTCCAGTACCAATCTTAAACGCATTCATTACGGAAAGAACAACGCAGTCTTTCACATGTACCCGTTCAAGCGTTCGATTGGTATGTTGCGGATTTTTCAGACAGATTCCATCATCCGCACAGGAAATGAAACAATGCTCAATCCGGACATTCTGGCAGCCTGTGATATCAATCCCGTCCGTATTTGCAACATGGCGATTGTCGTCAATCACAAGATTCTGAATATCTACATCCCTGCAGCAATCTGTATGCAGCGTCCAGCTCATGGAATCATGCAGGATAATATTATCCAGCCGGACATGACTGCTGTTCTGAATCCATACTATATAAGAAACCGTCAAAAAATAACTTAAGCATTTCTACTGTCTATGTCTATATCCATGTAGCATTGCTACATGGATATTTTCTGCGGCCATATTGTATAATTCCATTCTCCGTGAAACTCGTTTTGTTCTAGATTTACCTTAGCCAGTTCTTCATCACTTATTTTAATTCCACTTTGATATTCTTTATTATCAATACCGCATTTTATGTGGAACCCTGTTTCTGTAGTTGTTGAAGCAATCAAATTTACTATCACCGCCAATGATTCTAATGGCTTTCCACGCCAGTTTTTACTTATCTGGCTAAACATTCTATGTTCAATTTTATTCCATTTTGAAGTGCCGGGTGGAAAATGAGAAACCTCTATTGGTATATTTATCTCATTCACAAATTGCTGAAGTTCTGTTTTCCAAAGTCGGCATCTGCTCCCATTACTGCCGCCACCATCCGCAGTAATATATAATCGCTTCGCATTTGGAAACCTTTCCGCCCCCATCTCTTTCCACCATGTTCGAATGGATTGAACAGCAAATTCCGCAGTATCTTTACTAATTCCAACATTCACATATCCTTCATTATAAATCATATCATATACCCCATAAGGTACAGCTTTTCCTAATTCTGGTAGTGGAAAATCATGGTCAAGCACTTCTTTCGGGTGCTTCTCATGTCTGCCTGCGTTGCACACTCCCTGCCATCACACACCGCGCGAAGGGCCGCCTCATTTACAATATTCGCCAGCTCCGCTCCGGATGCTCCAGAAGTCATCCTCGCCACTTTTTCAAAATCAACGTTATCTGCTATTTTAATTTTTTTCGCATGAACCTTTAAGATCTCTATACGTCCCTGCAGATCCGGCAGTTCTACTGGAACTCGCCTGTCAATCCGGTCGAATTCCTTCCTGATCCGCTCCTTGCCGGTGATGTGGTTGTAAACCTCCATGGTCACCGCAATATTGGAATGTCCCATTACATACTGCAAGACTTTGGGGGCAAAACCGCTTTCTTCTATTCTCGTACATTGAACCCATCTTCCGTCACATAATAAACCTTCCCCAGTTGAAGTATTTCAGGATCTGCAAAAGTCTGTTTTTCCCATCGCTGACCTCCTGTGCTGCTTTTCCTTCCGGTGCAATCGATGTATCAACATCAATCACCGTCAGAGCGTCCTCCTCGTACTCCTGCATTTTTGTCCGGAGCTGCGTGTTCAGTTCTTCACTGTCTACCACCAGCATCAATTCCGTATCCACGTAGGTGCTCCGCATATCCCAGTTAAAAGAGCCAATCCCGGATAGCCGGTCATCGATCACAAAGCACTTTCCATGATAGGAAATGCCTCCGTCATATTCCAGTATTTCTACGCCTGTCTCAAGAATCTCTTCCTTATTTAAATAGTAATCCGAAGCGCCGAATGGATTCCCATCATTCGCAACAGAATTGGTCATCATAGTTACACTGTCCACTTCTCCGCAGATTTCTTCCAGGCGCTCCAGCATCCAGTCATTGCAGATGATGTACGGCGTATGAAAAATCACCTCTTTCTCAGCCTGCATCATCAGCTCTGTGATGGTATAGAACACTACCGGTTCCTTGGAATAAATCTGAGTCGGATTGAACACCAGCTCGATATGGTTGACCGGCACGGTCACTCTTTCGTAGTCCTCTTCTAAAAACCAGTCCCCGTACTCTTCCGTCATCTCCTCATATACATCGCGCAGCTCCTCTTTTGCCGAAATGACCGAAGGCAGCTTATCCCAGAAATGATTGTCCGCAAGTGTCCTGCATACGGACTGCTCCCACACAGACCAAAAATAATCGCGCACCTGTTCCAGTGAATTATCATCCCCGGCATCGGCATTGTAGACAAAAATGTCCCAGTCATAATTCTTACGTCCTTCCTGAGCCTCGTCCACGCGAAGCGTTTCAGATGACGAGGCGACCTGCCCCTGACCATCGGGAAGGGGCGTTTCCATATCCCCCAGAAAGTAATCATATGTATTACGGCCGCCCAAAATATATCCCAAGTCATCCACGATCAGGTATTTATCATGCATCCGTCCCATGATAGTCCACGGCATCCACGGACGAATCGGGTTATAAATCCGGATCTCCACATGCTCCGTCTGCGCAAGCGCCAGAAAATACGGATTTCCCCACATACTTTTGATATAAGAGAACCCGTCTACCAGAATATATACATCTACTCCCCGACCCGCCGCTTCCATCAGCGCCGACATCACCATTCTGCCGCTGGTATCCGCGTCAATTTCAAACGTAGACAGAATGATTTCCTCCTGCGCCTGCGAAATCAGACGGATGCGTTCCTCCAACGCTTCTCCATTATCTGAAAGAACGGCAGCCCGTTCACCTGAAGCCTCATCGCCGTAAAAAGAGGTTGCTTCGACATTTTCAACCGTACTCTCACTGATCTGCGGCTGAACCACAAATGGCAAAAACGCCCCCAGAAATATATAGAGCGTAATATAAAGCACCGGACTGCGGAAAAAAGCGGGAATTCTCTTTTTTGCAGCAGGCTTTCCCGCTTTTTCTTTCCATATGGCGATGATAACCCGGACCTTCGCCACAAGATCTGCCAGCATCGCAATACCATCTATACTGCTAAGAATATCGAAAAAGAGATAACTGTCCTCTCCCGCCGCAAGTCCATAACAATCCGTAAGTGCAGCAAGAAGGATGCACCTTACAGAAATCGTCAGCGATTTTTCTTTTCCTTCAAATTTTCGTTTTACATAACCATAAAGCCCGAAACAGCATATGCCATAGATCAGGTAAACTGCAAGAAGCACCACAGCAGCCGGATATTTCCATATCAGTGCAAATGAAATAAGCACGAAAAAGCTATATACCACAGCCGTAACAATCAGGGAAACGCTGTTTTTGCATTCTGTCCTCATTTGTTCATGCCACTTTCCAACTATTCTTCATCTTCCTGTTTTATGATGTCTCTGATTTTTTTCATTGTTATAGCCATCTGGTTGAGTTCTTCCGGATTTATTTCAGACTTAATCCTTTCATAGCATTCCTGCATCCGGACCGATTCTTTATCCAAAATCTCGTCTGCTTTTCTGGTAAGGGTTACATAGGTCCTGCCAATTTTTACATCAGTCTCCCATTGCACATACCCATCTTTTTCCAGGGCTCCTACCATTTTTGATACTTCTGGCATCTCCATTTTCAGTTGCTCTGTCAGATTGAACAGATATACTTTCCCATTGTCTGATTTATCCTTACTGAGCTCTCTAATGCAGTATAAATAACTAATACTTCCCACATGAAAAATCGCTAAATGCCTTATTTTAAGCGGCTTTTCGGTAAAAAAATAGCGCAGCCACGCCTATGTGTGATATAATTAGTTTGCAATCAAAATCATTCACAACATAGGAGTGCTACGCTATGAATACTATATCACAATCCGAGATACTACTTCAAGACGCAAATAACGAAGTTGGCAATTTTCTTCGTAAATTTCAGGTGGCTGATATCCTGAAACAATGTAATGGTTACAAACAGAAGGGCTTTTCGGTGATCCAGCTCTTTGCGTATCTGGTAACACTGATGTTCCAGCCGCTTAGCACTTACATGTCTATGCGTGTCGGCGCTTATAAAGAGCCTTTCTCCAAGAATACAATCCGCCGTTTCTGCAACAATACTTCGATTAACTGGCACAAATTTTTGCGAATCCTTTCCCAAAAGATTGTTGCCGAATTTATGAGGCCGGCTACTTCTGAGAAAAGAGAGGAATACTTCATAATTGATGATACACCTTTCAATAAATCCGGGAGAAAAACCGAGTTGATCAGCAAGTTTTTCAACCATGTCAGCATGAAGTATGAAATGGGTTATCGTATATTGACCCTGCTCTGGACCGATGGGTATTCCAATGTTCCGATTGATTTCACACCATTATCTTCCGGCAATGAAAAGCTTATCGCCATGAAAGCAAAAAACTTCGACGGACGTACACTTGCCGGAAGAATTCGCAAGCAGGCATACATGAAGGCACCGGATTTGATCCTGATGATGCTTTCGCAGGCTGTTGCTGCTGGTCATACCGCAAAATATGTCCTGTTTGACAGCTGGTTTGCCACCCCAAAGGGGATTATGGATATCAAGCGAAGCCTTCATATGGATGTCATTGCCATGGTGAAAAAATCCAGCAAGGTCTATTACGAGTATGAAGGCAAGCAGTATGATGTCAAAGAAATCTTCTCTCGCCGCAAAAAACGCAGGGGATGTTCAAAATACCTTCTGTCAGTGGAAATCAATCTTCTACAGAAGAAAAATGGGAAGGTACTGGAACGTACACCCGCGAAACTTGTCTATGTTCGCAACAAAGCAAACAAGAAGGATTGGATTGCCATCATTTGCACCGATACATCACTTTCCGAAGAGGAAATCATCAAACGCTACGGATATCGCTGGAATAAAATGCCGATATCGGCATTTTATTCCAGCGCTTTCTGTCCGTTGCAGTGGAAGTAGCTGCAGCAAACCGTTGTTTCGGACGGTCCGTATGTGTTATAGACCGTAACCTGCGGCAAAAGATGACTTACATAGCATTCCCGGAGTATGTCCCCGCCACTGATCAGAAGACGCAGACTTGACGGAATCGCTTTCAATTCATTCATTTCCATCAGAAGATAGGGAAATCCGCTGATGATCGTCACCTTCTTTTCCCGGACAAAGTCCATCAGAGACTGGATATCTGCCCGTGCAGCACCTCCGGGAATGGCAAGGGCAGCACCGGAAAGCAGTGTCGTAAAGACTTCCTCCACGAATATATCAAAAGAGCAGACGGAATACTGGAGCATAACATCTCCTGCCGCGGGATGGAATTCATGCTGAAATGCCCGGACATAATGACATACATTTGCATTTGTCACGCATACGCCTTTCGGGACTCCGGTAGAACCGAATGTGTACAGAATGTAGGCGAGGGATTCCGGACGTGCCGCTCCGTCAGTATCGGCATTATCTCCCTGCGTGGGCAAAATTTCTGGTGCAGCATCCGCAGCCTTCTTTTCCGCTGATCGTCGGCCGGGAGCTTCTTTCGTTATTTCCTCCAAAAACAACAGCGGAAATTCCTGCAGCTTATCCCGATACTTTCTCTGCGTAATGATAAAGCTTACACCGCTCTCTTTCATCATAAAGCGGATCCGTTCTTCTGGAAAGTCCGGTTCCGCCGGAACATAAGCCACCCCTGTTTTCAGCACAGCAAAGATAGAAGCTATCTGGTTAATTCCGTGATCTGCCACGATACCTATACAAACGCCCTTAGCCCCGTCTGCGCGTGGCGTCTCTACGTCTGGAAACTTTTCTGCAATCCTCTGAATACGCTGATCAAGCTCCCTGTATGTCAATGTTCTTTTATCTTCCACAATCGCAGTCTGCGCGGGAGATTTTTCTGCCACTTTTTTGAATTGTTCATAAATTACAGAACTGCTTTTGTCATCAGAAACCATTCCGTTCCTTCCTTTCCTTATGATCTCGCTTTCACAATACTATAGCTGCATTGGCGAGAAATACCTGCAGAATTCCCGGTAATTATAATCTTTCTCCGGGCGGCAGAGAACAGCAAAATCAATCGACTCAAACAGCTGATCGCTTCCTTTCCCTGCATAAGAAAACTTCGTGATGGCACGATAAAACGAATCCGACACAACCGCCGCATCGTTCCCGAATATACCGCATCCAAAAGCCCCCAGGATCAGATGGCGGTATCCTTGTGATGCCGCGACAAGAAGCATTCCCTGGATACGGTTGTAAAGCATTGTTTCATATTCCTGCTGTGACATTCCCTCCAGCCCTAGGCGGATCATCTCATGTCCTGATTCACGCAGTGAATCGGGACGAAGGCCACGCCATTGCGCGCCAGCGCAATTTGGAATGGAATATCCCATACGAAGTATGGGATGCCACCCGGCGAGGGCGTGGCTCACCTTGTTTGGAACAGCGGTTGATCTGAAACCCTCCCTGGATTTCCGCCACGTTCTTTGAGCCAGCCATCGTATGCATACAATCTTCATTTGTCGTGATAATCCCGGTCAGCTTATCGGCCGCTTCCAGGTCACGCAGCGCGTAGTGACTGTAGCTTGGTTTATAGTTGTGCATCGCCTTCACATAAGAGCGAAGGAATTCATCACTTCCAAATCCGCCCGATCCCGAGCGAACCGTCCTGGAGAGTTGGCTGTATGTGATTCCACCGCCGGCAAGTGAGATGCCTGCCTCGGTAATGGCAACCATGCTGTGGCTCTGGTCAATATAATCCGCCAACTGCTGTATTTTATCCACGTTCCGGCCTCCTCTTAAAAAACTGCCCTGCTTCTCTTCATACCTCTTTATCCCGCGTTTCCATTAACTTGTGAAAGACCTCATCAGAGCCTTGCCGGATATTCAGATCCGCGATACTGTCAAAATATGTATGCCCCGGATTGATCTGGACAATCACCGCATCCCTTTTCCGATAATCCCAGTAAACATCCCCATAGTTTCCATGGGTCCCGATGACAAGGATCAGATCCGCTTTTGCAATCCATTCCTTCGCTTTTCTGACATCCGGCTTCCATACGCTGATGTGGCTGTAAAGCGGCCAGGGGAGAATCTCTCCGCCGCATGATTCGCACATTGGCAGTTTTTCCTGCTTCCAGATCTCATAACCATCATAATGACGACCGCAATTGGAACAGCAGTTGACCTGCAGACTTCCCTGAATCTCGGCAACATTCTTTGACCCGGCAATCGTGTGCATACAGTCCACATTCGTCGTGATGATCCCAGTCATTTTCCCTTCCGTTTCCAGCTCTGCCAGGGCATAATGCGCATAGCTTGGCTGATAGGAAAACATCGTCTCCAGATAGGTAGGCAGAAAAGAATTGTGCCCATCCTGGGTGCTGCGTCTTCTTGCGCTGCCCCGGTTGGCGAAACGCATCTGTCCGTATGTCACTCCCCCGCCGGCGATAGAAATACCCGCTCCTGTCGTTGCGACAATACTGCTACTGTGATCAATATAATCTGCCAGCCGTTTTATATCGTCCGAATTTTTGTTTTCTCTGAATAGTCCCATAGTCACACCCCCAACCTGTTGATCGTTCTGTCCAGTATCTTAATTCATAATCGCACCATATGTCCGTATTCGCTAAGCGAATATGGATCATAATACTGCACTAAGAGCTTCCGCAGCGTCCGCCCGAATGTTCAGATCCGCAATCCGGTCGAACTGTGTTTCGGATGGGTTGATCTGTACAAGCTTCGTCCCGGTCTTCATACGGCTTAAATATTCATTGCTACGAAATCCGGTGGTCCCAATGACAATCACAAGATCTGCTCCCGCAATCATGTTGACAGCCTTCTTCATACTGTAACGCGAAACCTCTTCGCTTATTTTGAATTCTCTGCAAAAACCTGTAGGCATCAGCGGTGCGCCGCATTTTTCACAGCGCGGCATCTGCCCCTGATTCCATACCTGATAATCAAACGAACGGGTCCCGCACTCTGTACAAATGTTGTCGCGAAAGCTGCCCTGAAATTCCACTACATTCTGAGATCCTGCAATGGTATGCAGACAATCCAGATTCTGCGTGACAATGCCGTAGAGCCTGCCCTGTTTTTCCAGCGCTGCGAGCTGCTTATGAACCGTACTCGGCCCTTTAACGAAAGTTGCATCCAGGAAAGCATTCTTCATGACTTTATAAAATTCTTCCGGATTTTTGCGGACATAGGAAGCAGAAAAAATCCGTCCGGCATTCATCCGGCCCACGCTCTGCTTCAGTCTGCTCACACCATAGAGATAAGAAATCCCCGCGCCGGTGACCGCAACGGTTTTGCTGCTCTGATCCATGTATTCCTTTAATTGACTGTATTTGTTCTTCATGATTGCCTCCTTCATTAATCGGACAGGGGAATTCTTTCACCCTATCCGTTTAGCGCGGGGAATGCCATAAGGGTGCTGCGTGCCAGTGGCACGCGTTTAGCACCGACCGGAGCGGCAGCGTAAATCCTTATGGCTATGGCGCGTATGGCATAAACCATAAAATTCCTTACGCAGCCCTGCGCATAAAACAATAACCACCCATCAAAGGCAGGATATTTTCTTTGATGGGTGGTAAGAGGAAAACGGCTTATAACGTTTCCGATAAACTATTTTCAGATATAATTCGTCTCAAGTGAAACGGACAGCTCCCTCGGCTGCGCACTGCCGCTCTTACTATAGCCGATTGCCGCGGCTGAGACAGGCTTAAAACTTTCCGGTATTCCCATTTTAGCGCACATATCCGCATTCTTACCAAGAGCCTGCACGCCGCCCCAGAGATAAATGTTATCCAGACCGGCATCCGTCGCTGCGAGCAGCATATTCTCGATCACGCAGGCGGCGTTCGCGCATTCAATGCCCGGTGCCATCTGCTTCTCAGAAGCGGAAACAATGATCACGACAGGCGCTCCATAAAAGAAATCCCGCGGCTCCATTTTCATGGCCGCTGCAGTGGACTGATTGATCTCGTCAAGGATTTCTCTGTTGCGGCATACGGTAAGATGCAGCGACTTCCGGTCGTTTCCACCAACCGGAGCCTGGCAGCCTGCCTTTACCACCGTCTCAATCAGTTCGTCCGATACTGCCCTATTCGGGTCAAAATCTCTCGTTGATTTTCTTTTTGCAATTGCTTCTAATGTTTGCATAACATATACCTCCTGAATTCTCCCATCCAATTTAATGTAATTATTATTTTTACATTATAAAGCCCTATTAAGGTAATGTCAATACTTACAATTGATTTTTTTGAAAAAATCTGCTATACTTCTTTTTATAAATATGTCATAAGGGGAACCGGCTTGCCGGTGGATTCCTTATGACGCAGGCCGCGCCATTGCCGCAGGCAATTTTGCATGAAATATCCAGCACGAAGTGCAGGATGCCACCCGGCGAGGGCGCGGCTCTCCAGATTTTTGTTTGAGGAAGAAGGTATTTCCATGCGTGTCAGTAAACGATTTCCAACAGCAGTCCACTCGTTGCTCTATGTTGCGGTACTGTCTCCAAAACGCCGCGTCACCAGTACCCTTATTGCAGAAAGCACCGGGTCTAACGCTGTCATCATCCGAAACCTTTTTCAAAATCTGTCAAAGAGCGGCCTGCTTACCGCATCTGCCGGAAAAACGGCGGCGTGCAGCTCGCCAGAGAGCCAAAAGACATCTCCTTATGGGACATCTATCAATCAGTGGAAACCAATGATGTCGAAGAGATTTTCAAAATTCACGAGACAGACAGCGACTGTCCTGTCGGCAAAAATATCTATCAGCTCCTGTACCCACACATGCTTTCCGCCGTAGACGCAATGAAAGAAAGCATGGAACAGGTCACATTAGAAACGCTTTTGAATGAACTGAAAAGCCTGCTGCCTGATATACAGAAAAATGAGCCCCCAGTCCAGCCAATCGAGTAGGGAGGTTTTCTCCTTACTCGTCCGCGCTGGGCGCGGACATCATTTTCTCTTTCTGAAACGCAGCCAGCAGACCAATGCCAAAAAATTTACCGCTATCCTGATCAGAATTCTCCTGCAAAACCCGGTTTTCTTTTCTTTGTCTTTCACAATCCTTATCCTTCATGCCTCGTTTTCCTTTAAACCATATTTCTATCTCAGCTCTGTATCATGCGCGTATGCCGGTTCATAATATAACTTATCGGAAGGAGAGGGTGCTGAGCGCCAGTGGCGTCTACACTTCGTTTCGGTCCGTCCTAAACGCGTGCCACTGGCACGCAGGACCGTTTAGCACCGACCGGAGCGGAAGCGGAGAGCTTGCGTACTCTCACCCGATAAGTTAACGACAGAATCGACAGATTCTGGAGATTATGAGGCGCTGGACATCCAGTGGATGTCCGTTTAGCGCCGACCGAAGTGGAACGGAGAGCGGTTTTCTTCTCATAATATATCCGCAAAGTACAACTGCTTTTTTCTTTTGTTATACGAAAAATAGCACAATCGTTTATATCCGTCAACGAGTGGAACAGTTTTTTAATGCTTTTAATAATTATTTTATTGATTTCACTGTCATGTGAAATTATTTTTTCCCATGGAAGTAATGAATGATTAAACATACGGCAAGCAGGATTGCCAGCCCATAACCGACTGCGGCAATCACAGGCATTCCCAAAAACCGGGGCTGCAAGTCCGTCGTGCAGATGATGCTTGCACTGATCAGAAGCGCCGTGATCAGCAGTCCTCCGACGAGTCCGTAAACAAGGTTGTAAAGGAGCCCGGAAAATTGATCTGTAGCATGAAGGTCAAATTTCATCCTGGCTTCCCCGCTTCGGAATTCCCGAAGTGCATCTGACAGAGAGGCAGGGATATCCTGGCCCTTGCGAAGAGAGAGAAGAATATTTTTTCCGCTGTTTTCTAATTCCTTTGAGATATTCGCTGGTTTCCAGAAACTCTCCACAATTTTTGTACGGGCAATTTCCACGATATTAATATCCGGTGACAGCTCAGCCAATACGCCTTCCATATGCGTCAGGCCACGGACAAGCATAGTCAGACTGTGCGGCATTTTTAATCGGTTGTCCCGCATAATATCCATCAGATCCGCAAGGAAATCCACAAGCTTCAGGTTTCCCATACCAATCTGGCCATACCGATTCAGTATATTTTCGATATCGTCCTGCAGCTTTTTGTGATCCGGCTTCTGCGTATATTCACAAAGCGATAAAACAGCTTCTTCGATTCTGCCTGTATCATTCATTGCAATCCCCTGTAAGCCAAGGGTCAGCATTCGACGGTCGTTTTCTGTCAGCCGTCCCATCATTCCCATATCAATCCAGATTATTTTTCCATCGCGTATCCGGATATTCCCAACATGAGGGTCCGCATGAAAGAACCCCTCATCAATAATCTGCCAGAGATAATTCTCGGACAGTTTTTCCGCAATTTCCCGCGAATCATACCCGTTTTCCTGCAGAGCCTCCCTATCATCAACAGCATAACCATCTATATATTCCATAACAAGCATATGCATGGAAGTATATTTTTCATATAGGATCGGCGAACCAATATAAGCGATTCCTTTGTTTCTGCGGGAAAATTCCTGCATATTTGCCGCTTCCATCACAAAATTCATTTCTTCTCTTGTGGCAGCCCATATATCATCCAGCATCTGATCCAGATCAACCATATTTTTTACGGCTCCTGTCGGGAGAAACCGGAGCAGTCGTTGCAGCAGATAAATGTCCCGTGTCATGATTTCACAGATCCCGCGCCGTTGTATTTTGACTACCACCTGTTCTCCCGAACGCAGCCTTGCTCTGTGAACCTGGGCAATAGAAGCAGAGCCCTGCGGCGTCTTTTGAATCCAGGAAAATATCTGATTCCACGGACATCCGCAGGACTCTTCAATGATTGAAATCACTTCATCATAAGGCATAGGGGCTACATCACTGCAAAGCTTTGAAAGCTCTTCGCAATACGCCTGCGGCAAAACATCCGGATGCATGGAGGCAATCTGCCCGAGCTTAATAAAAGTAGGCCCCAGGTCTTCTAAAATGAGCCTGAGTTTTTCCGGGTTCATCCCCTCTTTAATATGATGTCTGCGTAAAACAGAAACAATTTCACGTATTCTTGAACCAGATTGCTGCACATTTACTCCTTCTGTCGTTCCCGGCCTTTTCTGTACTGACACAACTTACTCTTCTATACAGTAGTTTCCGTATGTGATTCGGTTTCCGGCTGATCGTTCTGCCTGATGTCACCTGGTTCTTCACATTCTTCTTCAGAAGATTCTCTTTGGAGAATTTTTTCCTTTAATTCCTCCATTTGTTCCGGCGTCATATTATCGAGAAAATCATCCAGATCCTTCGACTTCCTATTATGTTTCAATTCTTCATTCAAAATTTTGCCCTGTTCCACTGTCAACGCGCCTTTTTCTGCCAGCTGATCCAATAATTCTTTGGATTTTTCCGCAGTAATGGCTGCTGCACCAATACCAGCCAGCAGAATTTTTTTAACAGAATCTCCTAACTGATCCGTATTCGCCATGTTATTTCCCCCTTTTTTTCTGCTTCATACTGCTATATTTCTGGGCTGTAGTACGGTTACCTGTGGTTCTGAAGCATTCATTGATGCGATATCGATCTCACTTATGGGTAATGTCTTAACGTTATCCATAATATGTCCATGATTCGCAGAGCGAATCATGGCGCGGCTCTCCATAATTTCAGTAAACTCGTCTACTGTTCCAATCACATCATATCCAAAACTGTACTTCACACTCCTGTAATGCATCGGTATCACAATTCCGGGCTTCAATGAGCAGACAAGATCTGCCGCCTGCCTCGCATCTATCGTAAAATAACCACCGACAGGAACCATAGCTACATCCAGATTCTGCAGCTTTTCCATCTGCTCTGGCGTAAGCTCACACCCTAAATCTCCAAAATGAGCAACGCGATTTTCTCCATCATCAATAATGAATATCTTATTCGGGCCACGCTTTTTTCCACAAACCTCATCATGATAAGTTTCAATTACTTCCACATAAAACGGAAGCCCCGGCCTTTCGATCAACTCAAC
>JAJBUL010000320.1 GCA_020860365.1 Clostridiales bacterium
AATCGATGCTCATATAATACCACAATATGAGATGATTGTAAAGTGTTTTTACCAAGTATTTATATCTACACCCGATATAAAAAACAATCTTGACAAACCCGGCTCTGTTCGTTAAGATAGCAGAGAAGTAAATAGCTGTGAGGAACAATGATCATTCATCACAGCCGGAATAGTGAGGAGAAAGAGGAGTACGCATCACGCGCCGACAGAGAGAAGGGTTCAGAGGCTGGAAGACCCTTTGGGATGGATGGATGCGGAACGTGGCTTTTGAACTGAGTGGCTGAAGCGGATGCGCAGAATCCGTGTGTAGGGCATTCCGGGACTTCCCGTTACAGGAGATGGAGATACGGATGAGAGTGTGTGCTTTCGTCCGCAAGAAAAGGTGGTACCGCGAGACATTCGCCCTTTGTATACGTTTGTATGCAGAGGGCGTTTTGTTTTAACAGTTCAGAACAGCATCAAAATGAAAAGACAGAGTTTTTCTAATCGCAGAAGCAAGGAGGAGACTATGAGCAGGGAACTGGCAAAGACCTATGACCCGAAGGGCCTGGAGGACCGGATCTACCAGAACTGGCTGGATAAGGGATATTTCCACGCAGAGGTGAATCCGGAGAAGAAACCGTTTACGATTGTGATTCCGCCTCCCAATGTGACGGGACAGCTGCACATGGGGCACGCGCTGGATGAGACAATGCAGGATATCCTGATCCGGTTTAAGCGGATGCAGGGGTATGAAGCGCTCTGGCAGCCGGGGACGGATCACGCCGCGATCGCGACGGAGGTCAAGGTGACGGAGATGCTGAAAAAGAAGGGCATCGATAAGGATGAGATTGGCCGCGAGGAGTTCCTGAAATACGCGTGGGCGTGGAAGGAAGAGTACGGCGGAAAGATTACGAATCAGCTGAAGAAGCTCGGCGCGTCCGCAGACTGGGAGCGGGAGCGCTTTACGATGGATGAGGGCTGCTCGAAGGCGGTAGAGGAAGTGTTTATCCGCCTGTATGATAAGGGCTATATTTATAAGGGTTCCCGTATTATTAACTGGTGCCCGGTCTGCCAGACCTCAATCTCGGACGCGGAGGTGATTCATGAGGATCAGGATGGATTTTTCTGGCACATCAATTATCCGGTGGTGGGTGAGCCGGGACAGTTCGTGGAGATCGCAACGACCCGTCCGGAGACGCTGCTCGGGGATACTGCAGTGGCGGTGAACCCGGAGGATGCGCGCTATACGCATCTGGTGGGTAAGATGCTGGAGCTTCCGCTGACCGGCCGGCAGATTCCGGTAATCGCGGATGAATATGTGGATAAGGAGTTTGGAACCGGCTGCGTGAAGATTACGCCGGCACACGACCCCAATGACTTTGAGGTGGGCAAGCGCCACAATCTGCCGGAGATCAACATCCTCAATGATGACGCGACGATCAACGAGCTGGGCGGCAAGTACGCGGGGATGGATCGCTACGAGGCGCGTAAGGCGATGGTGGCGGATCTGGATGAACTCGGTCTGCTGGTAAAGGTAGTGCCGCATTCACACAGCGTAGGAACCCATGACCGCTGCAAGACGACGGTGGAGCCAATGATTAAGCCGCAGTGGTTTGTGCGCATGAAAGAGATGGCGGAACCGGCGATTGAGGCGCTCAAGCGCGGAAAAATCAATGTTCCGGGCGCAGACCTCGCGGCGGAAGCGGCTGCGGAGTCGGAAACAGAAGCGGCGGCTGGAGGTATTGCCGGAGATGGCACAGCGAAAGCAGATAGAGGGATTACCAGTGCAGCGAATCCTGCAACGGATGGCCTGACAGCGGACAGCGATAGCGCAAGTAAATCTGACTTCGAGGGAACACTGACGTTCGTTCCGGATCGTTTTGACAAGATTTACCTGCATTGGCTGGAGAACATCAAGGACTGGTGCATTTCCCGTCAACTCTGGTGGGGTCACCGGATTCCGGCTTATTATTGCGACGACTGTGGCGAAATGGTGGTAGCGCGTGAAATGCCGAAGATCTGTCCAAAGTGCGGAAGAGGAAGCGCCCCCTCCTGCCAGTCGGCGGCAGGTCGCAGTGCCGATTCCGAAAGTGCTTCGCACTTGGGCACTGCTCATCTGACACAGGATCCAGATACGCTGGATACCTGGTTTTCGTCCGCACTCTGGCCGTTTTCAACGCTTGGCTGGCCGGAGAAAACACCGGAGATGGATTATTTCTATCCGACGGATGTGCTGGTGACCGGCTATGATATTATTTTCTTCTGGGTTATCCGCATGGTATTTTCCGGTATTGAGCAGACCGGGAAGGTGCCGTTCCACCATGTACTGATTCATGGACTGGTACGCGATTCCCAGGGGCGCAAGATGAGCAAATCCCTCGGAAATGGCATTGATCCGCTGGAAATCATTGACCAGTACGGCGCGGACGCGCTGCGGCTGACGCTGATCACGGGCAATGCGCCGGGCAACGATATGCGTTTCTATATGGAGCGGGTGGAGGCCTCCCGCAACTTCGCGAACAAGGTGTGGAACGCATCGCGCTTTATTATGATGAATCTGGACAAGGCGACGGAGGCTGGCAGTGCGGCGGGAATCCCGGCGCAGATGGAGCTTTCTGAGCTGACCAGTGCGGATAAGTGGATTCTTTCGAAGGTCAATGACCTGGCGAAGGATGTGACCGACAATATGGATCGCTATGAGCTTGGTATTGCGGTGCAGAAGGTGTATGACTTTATCTGGGAAGAGTTTTGTGACTGGTACATTGAGATGGTAAAGCCGCGCCTTTACAGTGAGACGGATACCTCCAAGATGGCGGCGCTCTGGACGCTGAAGACAGTGCTGACAAACGCACTGAAGCTGCTTCATCCGTTCATGCCGTTTATTACGGAGGAAATTTTCTGCACGCTGCAGCATACGGCAGAGGATTCCCTGAAAACAACTGCGCAGGATACGGGCTGTGCAAAGACTGCAGCAAAGGCTTCCGATGCGCAGAATACAGCCTGCACAGAGAATGCAGAAAGGGTATGCGGTACAGACGCGTCGGCGGTCGGAACGGGAGCATCCAGGACGACACCATCCGGATACCGGATGCCGGAGATTGCGGAATCCATCATGATCTCTTCCTGGCCGGAATGGAAGGAAGAGTGGAATTTCGAAGAGGATGAGAAAGCAGTCGAGATGATCAAAGAGGCAGTCCGCGCGATCCGTAACGCCCGCACTGGCATGAATGTGCCGCCGAGCAGAAAAGCACAGGTATATGTGGTAGCGGAGAGTGAGGCAGTCCGTTCGATTTTTGAAAATGGAAAGATCTTCTTTGCGACGCTGGGCTACGCGAGCGAGGTGCATGTGCAGGCAGACAAGAGGGGCATCAGCGACGATGCGGTATCGGCCGTGATTCCGGAGGCGGTTGTTTATATGCCGTTTGCGGATCTGGTGGATCTGGATAAGGAGCTGGCGCGCCTGCAAAAGGAAGAGGAGCGCCTGACGAAGGAGCTGGCCCGTGTCAACGGAATGCTTGGAAATGAGAAATTTACGAGCCGGGCGCCTCAGGCAAAGATTGACGAGGAAAAAGCGAAGCTTGCGAAATACACACAGATGATGGAGCAGGTAAAGGAGCAGCTGAAGCGGCTGCAGGGCTGAAAAAGAGAAAAAAGTACAAAAACAGGCGCCGCACGGATAAAACCGCGTGGCGCCTTAAAAAGGAAGAGCCGGATCATGTGTCTGGCGTCAAAAGCCTTACCCGGCTCGCAGCTTACTCCTCTGTATCAGCTGTCTCATCTTCTGCAGCAGTATCCTCTGCAAGACCGGTAATCTCACTTTCCGTATCGGTCGACTGCGTGTAGATCAGGGTGACCGTATCAATCTCAAAGGATCCGTTTATTGTGAAATGAATGATGTCTCCCACCTGAAAATCGGAGACGTCAAAGGATTCTGTCTCAACCGTCTCCTCCGTTTCGGAAGCTGCCTCGGCGTCTTCATCCGTTGTGCTTTCCGTTTTTTCACCGGCGTCTTCATCCGTTGTGCTTTCCGTTTTTTCATCGGCGTCTTCGTCAGCCTCTGCCTCAGGGTCTGCGTCGACGGTTGTGACAGTGAGCAGATCCGTGAGTTGTCCGGCGGAAACGTCTTCAGCGACTGTGAATTGGATGTATACCTCTGAAAGCTCCAGTGTCGCGGAAGAGGCGTCCTCTTCGTCTTCTGTCAGATCGCCCGTATTTACTACAAGCGTGCCGTCATCATTTATGATTATAATCTCTCCGTACAGTTCCATTCCGGTGCCTGCAGCTGCCTCAAGCAGCGCGATGCCCGCGGAAATGGCGGCATTTTCCGTCTCTGTCTCGGTTTCAGTCTCTGTTTCTTCCGCGAAAACACCTGCCGATGCAGATGTAAATGAAAGCGTCAGTCCCAGCATGATTGCCACTAACTTTTTCTTCATGTGAATGATCCTTCCTTTCCTGAGTCGTATCGTTTGTAGGTCTGTTCTGGCTACAGGTCACAAATCAGAGGAAGCAGTTCGTTCTTCTCCGGGCGCGACCAGCAACACTGTGGTAACACTTGCCCTACTTTACCGGAAAAGTATGTCTAAAGTGTGTCGGTATTACGAAAAATGCAGGTGGAATTGACTGGTTGTATTCTGCAGCGGATTGTGCTATCCTGAATGGAATTTCATGAGAACAGGGATGAAAGGCCGGAAATGGCCAGGAATCGTACGCCTGTGCTCCGATTTACTAAACAGTGCCAGAGGAGGAGTCGAATGTCTTTGCAGTTTATTTTTGGAAATTCCGGCAGCGGAAAATCGCATTTTCTGTATCAAACGCTGATTGAAGAGTCGAGATTTCACCCGGAGCGTAGCTTTCTCGTTATCGTACCGGAGCAGTTTACGATGCAGACACAGCGGGATCTGGTGATGCTGCACCCGGATGGCGGCATTATGAACATCGATGTCCTGAGCTTTCGGCGTCTGGCGCACCGTGTCTTTGAGGAGGTGGGGGCTGACCGAAGGACGATTCTGACTGAGACCGGAAAGAATCTGATGCTGCGGAGAGTCGCAGAGCAGCAAAAGGATCGCCTGAAGGTGCTGGGTTCGCGGATGAGCCGCACAGGGTATGTCTCTGAGGTAAAATCCATTCTTTCGGAGCTGATGCAGTATGAGGTTTCGGATTATGATTTGCAGTGTATGCTGGAGTCGGTGGAAAACAGGCCTCTTTTGCACGCGAAGCTGGAGGATGTGCGGGTGCTTTACCAGGCGTTTCTGGAGTATCAGCGGGATCGGTTTATGAAACCGGAGGAATTAATGGAGGTGCTGGCGCAGGTGGCGGGAAGGTCAGCGCTTCTGCGGCGCAGTGTGCTCGCGTTCGACGGTTACGCCGGATTCACACCATCGCAGCTTTCTGTTTTAAAGGAACTTCTGGTGGTCTGCCCAAAGGTTTATCTGACTGTGACAATCGACGTGCGGGAATCCTTTTTCGGGAAAATCAGGGAACACGAGCTGTTTGCGCCGAGCCGGCGTCTGATTAAGGGTGTGGTGGAATGTTGCGCGGAAACCGTGCGCGAGGATGACGTCGATCAGAAAGGCTATGAAGAGCCGATTGTGCTTCGGACGCTTCCGCGTTTTTCAAAGGATGGAGCGCTGCGGCATCTGGAACAGAATCTGTTCCGAAAAAAGCAGCTTCCGTATGGGGGAGAGCCGGATGAAATTTCGCTTCATGAGCTGTCTTCCCCGGCGCAGGAGGTTCATTTTGTGGCGCGTACGATTTCGCACCTGGTGCGGGAGGGACAGTATCGTTACCGTGAGATTGCAGTGATCGCGGGAGACCTGAGCGCATATGGAGATTATGTTAAGAATATTTTTCCAATCTACAAAATTCCGGCTTTTGTGGATGAGACAAGAGGAATTCTGCTGAATCCCTGCCTGGAATTTGTGCGCGGCGCACTGGCGATGGTGCGGGATGATTTTTCACGTGAGAGCGTGTTTCGCTTTTTGCGGACCGGCCTGGCGGGGCTTTCTGCTGATGAGGTTGACCGGCTGGAAAATTATGTGATTGCGGCGGGCATCCGCGGGTACAGGCGCTGGGAAGAGGAATGGATCTGGTGCCCGGCGGGGCTGCGGTCTGTGACGTGCCCGGCCGGAGAGGATAAAAGACCGGAAGAATCCGGAGAAACAGAAATACCAGAGGAAGCCTGTCTTTCTGGCCTGGAGCTGTATAATGCTCTGCGCGCGCGCTTTATGGATTGTGTCGGTCCGTTTGCGGAGAAAATGCGTCGGAAGAAGTGTCCGCTTAGCGCGTATGCGCTGGCTTTGTATGGCCTGCTTTCAGACTGCAGCGTGCAGCAGCAGATGAAAAACATGGAAAAACTGGCAGGTGAGCTTGCCTCGGAATATCGGCAGGTTTATCCGGTTTTGATGGGGCTGCTGGAGGAGATGGTGGATCTGCTCGGAGAAGAGCAGATGGATTGTGGAGAGTTCGCGGAGATTCTGGATGCGGGACTTTCAGAGGCGAAAATCGGAATCATTCCGCCTGGCATCGACCAGGTGCAGGTGGGCAACATTCGCCGTTCCCGCCTTGCAAATGTCAGAGTTATGTTTTTTCTCGGCCTGAATGACGGCTGGGTGCCGTCCCGCCCGGACGGGGGCGGGATTGTCTCGGATACGGAGCGGGAAATCCTTTTAAACGCCGGAGCCAGCCTGGCGCCTTCCGCGCGGGAGAATAGCTATATTCAGAGGTTTTACCTTTATCAGAATCTGACAAAACCGCAGGACCGGCTGTATCTGTCCTGGTGTTTAAGCAGCGGGGATGGGACAGCCATGCGGCCGTCCTATCTGGTTTCCGTGCTCAGGCGGCTTTTTCCGAAGATAAAGCTCAAGCGGGAGCAGGACGCGGGAACGCTGCTTTCCCAGGTGACCTCCAAAGAGAATGGGATGCTTTATCTGCTGCACGGGTTGCAGAAGGCGCGGGATGCAGAGATATCCCCCGGTCAGCAGGGTATGCAGGACGCAGACCTGTCCGCCGGTCAGCAGGGCGTACAGTGTACAGAGATATCCTCCGGTCGGCAGAGCATGCAGGATGCAGAGCTGTCCGCCGATCAACAGCAGGTGCAGGAAACGCATGAGGAACAGAACGCCTGGCTGGAGCTGTACCGGTTGTATCTGAGGGATGACCGATATCGTGAGCGGGTACGTACTCTTGCTGGCGCGGCTTTCCTTCGTGGGAAAGTTCCGGATACGGAGCATCTGGAAGCACAGACAGCGTGGGAGCTTTATGGGGTAGCTTCGCAAAATGGGGTGCAGACGGCGCGTGGGCTTTATGAGGATTCCGGCCAAAACAGCGCTTCGCAGGGAATATCGGCGAGCGTTACGCGGCTGGAGCTGTTTGCGGGCTGCGCGTTTTCTCATTTTGCTTCTTATGGGCTGAAGCTGCAAAAACGGGAGGAATATGGCCTGCAGGCGACCGATGTGGGTACCCTGTTTCATGAATCAATTGCGCTTTTTTCCCGTCAGATGTTTGTGGAGGGCTTTGATCCGGGAGAGTGTCCTTACGAGGAGCAGGCCAGGCGGATGGATCAGTGCGTGGACATGGTGGCCGGGACGTACGGCGAGGGCATTTTGCACGCGACGGCCCGCGACGAATATACGATCCGGCGAATGAAGCGGATTCTGCGGCGCACGGTATGGGTGATGCGTGAACAGACAAGAGCGGGGAAGTTCCGGCCGGTGGGCTTTGAGATTTCCTTTGCGGATACGGATAATCTGGATGCGACGAGGGTGCGCCTTGGTGAGAACGGACAGATTCGCCTGCAGGGACGGATTGACCGCATGGATACCGTGGAGACGGAGGATACGGTTTATGTGAAAGTGGTTGATTATAAATCCGGTATGACGCAGTTTGACCCGGTGTCTCTGTATTATGGGCTGCAGATGCAGCTGATCGTTTACCTGAATGCGGCGCTGGAGATGGAGCGAAAGCTGCATCCGGACAAAAAAGTTGTTCCAGCCGGCGTTTTCTATCACCGGATGCAGGATCCGGTACTGGAAAAGGAGGAAGATCCCGCGCGTGCCCGTGAAACCCTTCTGAAGAAACTGCGCCCGAATGGCCTGGTAAACAGCGACGGTCCGGTACTCCGGCTTTTTGACGGGGCGATGAGCGGAGATTCACTTGTGATTCCGGCAGGCATGAAGAAGGATGGGACGCTTAAGGCGACCTCGAGTGTCGTGACGACAGAGCAGTTTGAGGCGCTTTCCAGCTATGTGACAGAGCTTCTTCGCAGGATGGGCGGGAAAATCCTGGATGGAGTGATCGAGGCGCGTCCCTACGCGGACAAAAACAGGAGCGCCTGTGATTATTGCCTTTATGCGGATGTCTGCGGTTTCGACCGTAAAATTCCCGGACGCTGCGAAAAAAGGGAACCGCAGCTGACGGTGTCAGAAGTATTCGAGCGTCTGCTCAAACGGGAAAGCCGTGACCAGTCGTTAGACGCCGGTGACGGAGAGGCACCGGAGTATTTGCCAGGCAATGGGAAGGAGGGGGACGACAATGGCAGTGAAGTGGACGAAGGAACAGCAGCAGGTGATTGACGCGCGCGGACAGAATATACTGGTTTCGGCAGCGGCCGGATCCGGCAAAACAGCGGTTCTGGTGGAGCGTATTATAAAAATGATCACGGACGAGAGCAATCCGGTCGACATCGACCGTCTTCTGGTCGTTACCTTTACCAACGCGGCGGCGGCGGAAATGCGGGGCCGCATACGGGACGCCCTGGAGGAGCGGGCCGAGCGGGATCCGGACAATGTTCATCTGCAGAGACAGCTTGTGCTGGTGCACAATGCGAAAATCACGACGATTCACAGCTTCTGCCTGCATGTGCTCCGCAATCATTTTCAGACAATCGGCATCGATCCGGCGTTCCGCATCGCGGATGAGGGGGAAGTGACGCTGCTGGAGCAGGAGGTTGTGAAAGCGGTTGTCAGTGAGGCGTATGAGTCTGCGATCGGCAGTTCCCGGAATACCGAACAAAATCCGGGGGACACCGAACAACCAGCGATCCCGGAGCAGCCGTATGACAGCCGTGAATTTACGGAGTTTCTGGAACAGTTTGCGACCGGAAAGAGTGATACCCAGATTGAGGAGATGATTCTGCAGATTTATCATTTCGCGCTGGGGCAGCCTTTCCCGGAGGACTGGCTGTGGGAATGCCGTGAGGCATATAAAACAGACTGGTCGGCCAAAGAGCAGGATCGTCCGGGATGGTTTTCGTTTATCGAAGAGGATACGGCGGTGCGACTGGCGGATATTCGCGGGCAGCTGGCGGCAGCGCTTCGCATCGCGCAGGAGCCGGACGGACCGTATCCTTATGAGAAAGCGCTGCTTTCCGATCTGGAGATGGTGGACGACCTGGAGCGGGGCGGCTCGCTGGAGGGATATCTGACAGCATTTCGGAAGCTCGGAAGCTTTGCGCGTCTGGGCTCAAAAAAAGATGAGAGGATATCGGAGGAAAAGAAGCAGCAGGTGCAGGCAATGCGCGCGGACTGTAAAGATCAGATCCACGCTCTGCGTGACCAGTATTATTACGATGAGATGGAGGTGCTGCGGGAGGATTATGAAAAAAGCGGCGTTTCCGTGCGTGTCCTGACGCAGCTGACTGAGACATTTATGAAGCGGCTCTCAGAAAAAAAAGCGGAGCGAAATATCCTGGACTTTGGCGACATGGAGCATCTGGCGCTGAACGCGCTTGTGAGCCGGGAAAATACAGCAGTGTCTGGAAGTACAGACCGGAAAACGATGACAACCGGCGCAGATATTTGGCTCACTCCGACTGCGGTGGCGCAGGAATACGCAGAGACATTTGAGGAGATTCTGATTGATGAGTATCAGGACAGCAATCTTGTACAGGAACTGATTTTAAGCAGTGTCTCCGGAAAAGGAAGCGGTGCGCATAACCGTTTTATGGTGGGGGACGTCAAACAGAGCATTTACCGGTTTCGGCTGGCCCGACCGGAGCTGTTTCTGGAAAAGTATCACTGTTATCGCCCCTATGAAGTGCAGGCAGAGGGAGCTGTCAGCCCCAAGGAGCCATCGGATGGAGACAGAACAACGCCAGAGTGTGGGGAGAAGGAGACCGGCTGCCGCATTGATCTTCACCGCAATTTTCGCAGCCGCCCGCAGGTACTCGATTCGGTCAACTGCATTTTCCGCAAAATTATGACGGAGCCGCTCGGCGGGTTGATTTACGATGACGCCGCGGCGTTATATCCGGGGTCAGAGTTTCCAGAGGTTCCGCTTCTTCCAGATGGCACCCAGGCGGGGATAACCGAGCTGCTGTTGCTGGACGGGGAGGCGGGGGAGAATGATTGCTCGTCGGAGAGTCTGCGCAGGGAGGAAGCGAAAATGGTCGGTCACCGGATCCGGGAGCTGGTGGGTACGATGCCTGTCATCGATAAGGAAAGCGGTGATTTCCGCCCGGCTCGCTACGGGGATATTGTGATTCTGCTCCGTGCGGTCAGCGGCTGGTCAGAGACCTTCGGTGAAGTGCTGGGCGATATGGGAATCCCTTGTTTTACCGGCTCGCAGAAAGGGTATTTTTCGACGGCGGAGGTTCGCACCGTTCTTTCCTATTTGCAGATACTGGACAATCCATTGCAGGATATACCGCTCGCGGCTGTGCTGCGGAGCGCGATCGGGCAGATGAATGATGAAGAGCTTGCTCAGATTCGTCTTGCCGGAGAACCGGGCACAGGGCAATCCTTTTATGACTGCTGCCGACGCTATACAGAGCGCTTCCCGGATACAAGGACCGCGCAAAAGCTGGAGAAATTCTTTGCGGACTATGAGATGCTGCGCGTAAGGTGTGCGTATACTCCGGTACACCAGCTGCTGTGGGAATTGCTGGATGCGACTGGCTATGGAGAATATGCGGCCGCGCTTCCTGCCGGAAAGCAGAGACGGGCGAATCTGGACATGCTTGTGGAAAAAGCAATTGCCTATGAGGCGACCAGCTTCCGTGGATTGTACCATTTCGTGCGGTACATTGAAAATCTGCAAAAATATGAGGTGGATTATGGCGAGGCCAATATCGCGTCAGAGGCGGATGACACGGTGCGGATCATGAGCATCCATAAGAGCAAAGGGCTGGAATTTCCGATTGTGTTTGTCAGCGGGATGGGAAAAGCGTTTAATGAAAGCGACGTGCGCGGCAATGTCGTCATGCATTCTGAATGGGGGATTGCCTGTGACCATGTGACGCATCCTTCATCGGAAAGTGAGGATGAGGATTGTTCCCCTGCGGATGAGCTGCCGCGGATGCGCCAGGCTACACTTTTGAAAAAAGTAATTCAGCAGAAGCTTGGCACGGAGAATCTTGGGGAAGAGCTTCGCGTCCTGTATGTGGCGATGACCCGGGCAAAGGAAAAACTGATTCTGACGGGGAGTGTGAAGAGTCTGGAGAAACGGCTGCCGGCCTGGAAAAACGCGGCAGCACTGGCAAAAGGCGGGGCATTGGCCTACTCCTGGCTCTCCGGCGCGTCCACGTATCTGGATTGGGTGGTTCCGGCGCTTCTGGAAGCGCAGGATACGAACAGTGACCGGCTGTTCCATATAATTTTTAAATCCCCGCCGGGGAATGCGGTGGAAGAGACGGCGGATCGCACAGGGGAGCTGCTTTCTTTGCGGGAGCTTTTGCGGATGGATCCGGATACCTGCCAGGATGAACAGGCAAGAGAGTATCTGGAGCGCGTATTTGCGGCCGAATACCCCTATGAGGCCAACCAGGATATCCCAGGCAAGGTGACTGTCTCTGAACTGAAAAAAATGTCACAGCGGATGGAGGAGAACGATGCGCAGGAGCTGTATGCAGAGGAAACGGTCGTACCTCTGATTCCCCGCTTTGCGGCGGATATGGGCGGAGAGGAACATTTGCGGGAAGGCGGCGCCGCTCGCGGGACGCTCTATCATACATTTATGGAAAATTTAATGTTTTCTAAGAAAGAAGAGCTGCGTTTTCAGTTGGAAGAATTGATAAGTTGTGGTAAAATGTCCAGGGAAGAGGCCGGGATGATCCGGCTGGAGGATATTTCTGCTTTTCTGCGTTCCCGGATTGGCCAGCGGATGGAAAGGGCAGCACAGGAGGCAGCGCTGTTCCGGGAGCAGCCGTTTGTCCTGGGCGTATCGGCGGATGAGATTTACGGGCAGCTTTCACGGGATACCGGGTCGGAGACGGATCAGCAGCCGCTTCTGCCGCAGGAAACCATACTGGTGCAGGGGATTATAGACGCCTGGTTTCTGGAAGACGGGCAGATCACGGTTGTCGATTACAAAACAGACCGGGTTTCGGATGGCTCTGCTCTGGTAAAACGCTACCGGACGCAGATCGACTATTATCAGAAGGCCCTGGAACGTCTGACCGGTAAAAAAGTCTGTGACCGTGTCATATATTCCTTCTGCTTGCGGGAGGAAATTCACCTGTAGCGTTCTGGATTTTTGTATTTGCGATTCGCGCGTCAGACGTGCAGGATGTATAAGTGATTTTCACAGGCTTTTTACTGCGGGAAAGACGGCTGTGGTCTGAAGCTCCGTGCAGCTTAAGCGGCGGTATATATGGCAGGGCATTGTGCGAGAATGCGAGGTATTATGAAAAAAATAATTCAAAATCAGGCAGTGAGGTATATCTTTTTTGGCGGCTGTACGACGGCAGTCAATCTGATCTCTTACTATCTGCTGTGTCTGGCGGGTTTTAACATCACCGTGGCGAATACGATTGCGGTGCTGCTCGCGATTCTTTTCGCTTATGTGGTGAACAAGCTGTTTGTCTTTGAACACAGGACCCGCTCCTTTGCTCAGCTGTGCCGGGAGGCGGGCAGCTTTATCGGCATGCGGCTGGGGACGATGCTGATCGAAGTGCTTGGCGTACTGTGCCTAGTCTGTATCTGGGGCGTGCCGAATATGGTCTCGAAGCTGCTGATACAGGTGGTCATTCTGGTCTTGAATTTCCTGATCAGCAAATTTGTTGTCTTCCGGGAAGAGCCGGAACAAGGCCGGAATTCCGGAAATGAGCCTGAGAGTGGAGGCAGCTGGCCGGAGGAAGCCCCCGTTGCTGGCGGAGGGAATCTGGCAGACCGTTCCATAAGGGAAGACGGCCCGGGGGATGGACAGAAGGTACGCGAAGGAAAGAGCATTCCTGACGGAAGAAAACCACGTTTCTTTGAGAGAAGAAAGGCCAGGAGGAAAAACCAGCGCTCTGCCGCGAGTGTTTCACACAATTATTTTCTGGCCGGATTTTTCCTGACCGGGCTTGTCGCGCTGGTCGGATTTGCATTGATGGGCGTCTGGCCATTCGGGGACAAGACGCTGCTGATTATCGATTCCCTCCATCAGTATCTGCCGTTTTATACGGTTTTTCATGAAAAGCTGGCGGACAGCGAATCGTTTCTTTATTCGTTTTCCGGCGGGTTTGGTTATAATTTCTGGTCTACCTATGCTTATTATCTGGCGAGCCCGCTCAATCTGCTGATGGCGTTTATCCCGACGCAGAATGTGTGCGATTTTATGGATCTGATGATCCTTGTTAAGATTGCGCTCTGCGGCGGCTGCTTTTCCTGGTATCTGCACAAGAGAGGCGAAGAGAGGCAATACTTACCGGAACGGTCATCAGGCTCGGAGCGTTCTTCGAAGGATGGGCGCGATCTGTCGCCGGCCTTCAGCGAAGGGGCGCTGCCTGTCGTCTTCGGCATGATGTTTGGCTTGAGTAATTTTGTGATAGGTTATTATTTCAACCTGATGTGGCTGGACAGCATCGCGATGCTGCCGCTGATTATGTATGGCATTGAGCGGATTGTCAGGGGCGGGAAAGGGAGATTTTATTGCCTGGCTCTTTTTTATGGGCTCTGGTGCAATTATTATATCGGATTTATGCTCTGCCTGTTTTCCTGTCTGTATTTCCTAGTGCGCTGGATCGCTGAGACGGGAACGTATGGTTCAGGTTCGGAAAAGGCCGGCTCCCGCAGCTTCGCGCGTGATCTGGGCAAAAGCTGTCTGACCTTCGCCTGGCATTCCCTGCTTGCCGGAGGCATGGCGGCGCTGGTTCTGGTTCCTGCGTTTCTGGGGCTGACCGCGTCGGAGTCGATGGAGAGCAATACGTTCCCTACGGTCGTGAAATTCTATGAGAGTCTCACGGAGCTTCTGGAGAACCATATGGCCTTCATGGAGCCGGTGACGATCTCCAGCACACAGGTTGGCCTGAATGTATATTGCGGTGTGGCGACGGTCCTGCTGGCGATTCTATACCTGTTCGACCATGAGCTTCGTCTGCGGGAGCGGCTGGCGCATTATGGGCTGTGCGCGTTTCTGCTGTTTTCCTTTGCCTGCAATATTCCGAACTATATCTGGCATGGGTTCCACCAACAGAATGGCCTGCCGAACCGCTTCGCTTTTCTCTATATCGCTATCCTGCTGGTGATGGCTTATGACGCGCTGGGGCATCTGAAAAAATACTGGCTTCCGGAGCTTTTGTTTGCCGCTGCCGTGCCTGTGGCCTTCCTGATTGTGCGTTACCTGGATCCGGAGCAGGAGCTGGAAGGGTATCTTTTCCTGATTTCGATCGGGCTGCTGATTTTCTATTTCGGTTTCTTTTTAATAGGAAGATACGCGAACCGCTTAAAGCCCGCTACCTTCAGTGCGGCACTGGCCTGCATTCTGTTCGTGGAGTGCGCAGCGAATGCGGTCTATGGCATTTCTGAGAACGGCAGTGTTACGAGGAGCATTTACCTGGCGGACCAGACCTCTTACCAGGCCCTGATCTCGGACCTGGATGAGGACGAGGACAGCTTTTACCGCAGCGAGGTCGACCGCCAGAGGATGCGGAACGTAACGATGTTCGTGGGGGGCAATTCCATGGTCATGTTTAATTCGACCATGCAAAGCTCCATTACGGACTTCTGTGATGCCCTGGGGATCGAGGCGCGGACAAACAAAAATGGATATCTCGGCGTGACGAAGCTGATGAACGACGTCTTTGGCATTAAATATGTGGCGACGCCGTCCGGCATTTCCGATACCTTTTATCAGTTTGAAAAGGTGGCCACCAATGGGGAACTGACCCTGTATGAGAATACCAATGCCCTGTCTCTGGGCTTCATGGTGGACGACGCAATTCTGGAGTGGGACACCAGTTCAGGCGAGCCGCTGGATATTCAGAACAGCTTTGTGGAGCTGGCAACCGGCCATGAGGCGATCTATGTGCTGGATCGCTACATTGACATGGCAGACGGGGAGAACTACGCGATCAGGATTCCAGAGAACAAGCAGGTCTATATGTGCATCGACACACGTGTAGAAAAAATAGAGCTGAACACGCCGGAATATTCAAAAACGTATTCTACTTATACGGATCATCTGTATGTGATCAACAGCTCGGAGGAGAGTGACCTGGCGGACTTTACGGTAACGCTCAAAGAAACGCAGACGACGGTGCGGGCGGAAATCTATACCTGCTCCAATGAAGCATATCAGGAGGTCGTCGACGCGCTTGCCGAGAGCCAGCTGGAGAATCTGTCTGTGGACAGCAATCATGTCACCGGCGACATTGATGTGAAAGAGGAGGGAACCTTGCTTTTAACCATCCCTTATGATGAAGGCTGGACGATTCTGGTAGATGGGGAAGAAACGGAATTCTCCTGTGTGGGCGGCGCTCTGATTGGCGTGCATCTGACGGAGGGGACACATTCGATTGAGATGAATTATACGCCGTCCGGGTTATGGCTCGGGACTGGCATTACACTGGCGTCCGCACTGCTGTTTATGGGACCGTGTGCATGGAATACAATGGACAGAAAGCGCAGAAGGGGGGGGCAAAGGACAGCCCGGAAAGCGGCCTGAAGATCCGGCAGCGGAACAGAAGGCTGGCCGGCGTGGATGGTATTCGACCAGTGAAAGGGCCAGACGGTGGCGAAACAGACATGGGAGAAAGCAGAAGCGTGAAGCTTTTGTATGGATGATCAGGGAATTGAGCAGGAGGAAAAAAGAAATGGATTTTACATTTTCAGACAAAGCGGCGCACATGGAAGAAGGGATTTTTGCAGCCCTGAACGCGAAGAAAAACGAGCTGCTGCGGCAGGGACGCAAGGTCTGGAACCTCTCGGTGGGGACACCGGATTTTGCACCGCCGCAGCATATCCTCGACGCAGTCTGTGAGGCCGCGAAGCATCCGGAGAATTACAAGTATTCTCTGGTGGAGCTGCCGGAGCTGATTGAGGCGTTGCAGGGTTTTTATAACCGGCGTTTTGGGGTAAAACTCGAAAAAGATGAGATTATGGAGCTTTATGGTTCGCAGGAGGGTATGACGCATCTGGCGTGGACGCTGTGCAACCCCGGCGACCTGGTGCTCGTGCCGAATCCGGGCTATCCGATTTTCAGTATCGGACCGCAGCTGTGTGACGCCGCGCTCTGGGAGTATCCGCTGTATGAGGAAAACGGCTTTCTGCCCAGATTTTCAGACATTCCAGAGGATGTAGCGCAGCGGGCGAAGCTGATGGTGGTGAGCTATCCGGCAAACCCGATTTGCCGTGTGGCGCCTGATTCGTTTTACCGGGAGCTGATTGCTTTTGCGAAAAAATATCATATTATAATACTGCATGACAGCGCGTATTCGGATATTGTTTATGGTGGCAGAACCTGCGGCTCCTTCCTCTCTTATGAAGGGGCAAAGGAAGTCGGGATCGAATTTTATTCTCTCTCAAAGACCTTTAATTATACGGGTGCGCGTGTCTCATTCGCGGTCGGCAACGCAGAGGTGATCCGGAGATTCCGGGCGATTCGGACGCAGTACGATTATGGCACCTTTCTTCCTGTGCAGTATGGAGCGATCGCCGCATTGAATGGACCGTTTGACAGTGTCCTGCGCCAGAGAGAGCTTTATGAGGAGCGAAATCAGGCGCTCTGTGGAGGTCTCCGCTCGATTGGGTGGAAGGTTCCGGATAGTGAGGGAACCATGTTTGCCTGGGCGCCGCTGCCAGATGGCTATGCGAATTCTGCTGATTTCTGCCTGACTCTGATGGAAAGATCAGGTGTGATCTGCACACCAGGAAGCAGCTTTGGTTCCCTCGGGGAAGGCTATGTGCGTTTTGCGCTTGTTCTGCCGCCGGAGCAGCTTCATGAGGCGGTGGAAAGCATTCGCGTAAGCGGGGTGCTCTCCTGATCAATGTGTATTTCTGATTATCTCTATTAAAAAAAGTTTGGAGGTTTTTATGCCAGATATGAAAGCACTGCTGCGGGACGCAGCGGGGGAAGACTGCATCCTTGAACAGGAGAGTATGAAAAAGCACACTACCTTTCACATCGGGGGACCGGCGGATTTTTTTGCCGCGCCGACGACAGAGGCGGGGGTGCAAAGGATTGTAAAGCTCTGCCGGGAGATGGAATATCCGTTCTATGTCATAGGAAATGGGAGCAATCTGCTGGTGTCTGACCAGGGATACCGGGGGCTGGTGCTGCAGTTGTATAAAAATTTCAGCGATATAAGGGTTTTTCCTCAGGAAAAGAGTCAGGGCAGGAGCAGTATCCGGGCACAGTCTGGCGCAATGCTCTCTGTGATTGCAAAACGTGCTCTGGAGGCAGGGCTGACTGGGGTGGAGTTTGCCTCCGGGATTCCGGGGACGCTCGGAGGCGCGGTTGTGATGAATGCCGGTGCGTATGGCGGTGAGGTGAAGGATGTGCTGGTTTCCGCGACGGTTCTGAACCGGGAGGGAAAGATTCTTGAGATACCGGCGTCGGAGCTGAAGCTGGGTTATCGCCAGAGTGCTGTGCTTGCGAATGGGTGGATTGTGCTTGGCGCCAGGCTTTCCCTTGCTGATGGAGAACCGGAGGCAATCCGCGGCCGCATGGAAGAATTAAAGCGGCAGCGCATACAAAAACAGCCCCTGGAGCTTCCGAGCGCTGGCAGCACATTTAAACGCCCGGAAGGCTTTTTTGCGGGAAAGCTGATTATGGACGCCGGATTAAGAGGGTATACGGTTGGAGGAGCACAGGTATCCGAAAAGCACTGCGGCTTCGTGGTCAACCGGGGCGGTGCGACAGCTGCGGATGTCCGGAAGCTGATCGCGGATGTGCGTGCACGGGTATATGAAACATTTGGCGTAACTCTGGAACCGGAGGTTCGGATGCTGGGAACGTTTATGGACGAGGATTTTTTCAAGGGGTGAGATGCGATGTCATTTTCCCAGGATGTGCGGCAGGAGCTCTCCCTTCAGGTTGCACCCGCACGCCACTGTAACCTGGCGGAGCTGGCCGCGATCATTGGTATGGCAGGGGAGATTTGTGCCGGAAAAGGCTACTGCGGGATAAAAATTCGTACCGAAAATCTTTTAGTAGCAAGAAAAAGCTTTACATTATTACAAAAAACATTTAATATAAGTGTTGATGTCTCAGCGCATATACATAGAAATGAAAAAAAGAGTGAACGAATCTATACGGTTCTGGTGAAAAATACGGAAGCGGCTTTTAAAGTGCTCTGCGCCCTGAAAATGGTGAACTCTGACGGTTGCCTGTCGGACGCTGTGTGCGCGAATCCGATTCTTGTACAGCAGCCGTGCTGCCGCAGAGCCTATATCCGGGGAGCATTTCTCTGCTCTGGTTCGATCAGCAATCCTGAGAAATCCTATCATTTTGAGATTGTCTGTTCGTTTCGTGAGCATGCCGGACAGCTTCAGGCAATGATTCGCTCCTTTGGGCCGGATGCCAAAATTGTACAGCGTAAAAGCCATTACATTGTATATATTAAGGAAGGAACCCAGATCGTTGATATGCTGAATATTATGGGGGCTCATGTCTCGCTGATGAACCTGGAAAATATCCGGATCGTCCGGGAGATGAGAAATACAGTGAACCGCAAGGTAAACTGTGAGGCAGCCAATATCAACAAGACCGTAAATGCGTCTGTACGACAGATGGAAGACATTCGCTGCCTGCGAGACTCTGCAGGTTTTGAACAGCTTCCATCACACCTTGCGCAGATTGCCAGATTGCGGTTGGCCAATCCAGACGCTTCGCTGGCGGAGCTGGGGGAGATGCTGGTACCTCCCATCAGTAAGTCTGGTGTAAACCACAGACTGAGGAAACTCAGCCGACTGGCAGAGCAGGTGAGAAATAAAAAAGAAGAGCCTCATAGATAGATCATTATGTCGGGCTCGGCGGGTATCCCGGCTCCACCTGGAATTGGAGCAGTGCCTGCGTTCCTGGTTTTTGGCGGAAACCAGGACAAGATTAAGGAGGAAATATTATGACAAAAAAAGAAATTACGATTCAGCTTCCAAGCGGACTGGAAGCCAGACCGATCGCCATGCTGGTACAGGTGGCGAGCCAGTATGAGAGCGAGATCCATCTCGAAAGCAATGGAAGAAATGTCAATGCGAAAAGTATTATGGGCATGATGACGCTGGGGCTCGACACAGGGGATAAGGTTCTGGTTACTGCGGATGGCGCTGATGAGCAGGATGCTGTGAATAAAATAGAAGAATATCTGAGCAAAACGAATTGAGCGGGTAGCGGGTATGGACATTTGTACGGCGGGCAGTCTGGATATAAAATTTATCCTGGATTTATATCAGAAGACATTTCCACTAAGAGAGCGGCAGGAGTTTTCTCTGATTGAGCGCAGAACTGCCATGGGGGAGATGGAGATTCTACTCATCCGGGAAGAGCGAAAGCCGATCGGGTTTGCAATTCTGGCATACGGAGAAAGGATGACCTTGCTCGATTATTTTGTGATTGCCGAAAGGTATCGGGGGCAGGGACTTGGAAGTGCGGCTCTGGAACTGATTCTGGAACTATATGAGAACCGACCGTTTTTTCTGGAAAATGGGGAGTCGCAAGATGCTGCAAAAGGATTTTTCCTTCGCAACGGTTTCTGTGAGACCGGAATTCACATCGAGCAGGGCGGGAATTGTCTTGAGTTGCTTTCCACACAGCCGGAGCTGAGCTTTGGGGAGTGTGAACAGGTGTATCGTTCCCTTTTTGGTGCGAATTACCGTGATATCGTAAAGCGGGTAAATAAATAGATGCGGGTGACTGTGAGGGTACGGAACAGTTACGATAGCAAAAGAAAAGATCAGGGGATGCCTAAGAAAGGGCATCCCTTTTTTGTATTGATGTACAGGGACGCACGGCTAAGGTATGCGTATTCGATTGCTGTTTTTGAAGGTATTGACTTTTGTCCTGAGATTACGTATTCTTTTCCTATAAATCTGGAGAGCCACGCCCTCGCCGGGAGGCATCCCGCACTTCGTACGGGATATCCCATGCTAAATTGCCTGCGGCAATAGCGCGGCCTGCGTCATAAGGAATCCACCGGCAAGCCGGTTCCCCTTATGACATTTTACAGAAAGGGGATAAGAACAAGATGGCAGATTTTACAACTTTTAACCTGGAAAGGGATCGCCTGGTGGATCCGGCGCACGACGAATTGCTCTACTGCGGCAGGATTGACGATACGAATCCGCACGAGCCAGTCTTTGTGCAGCCGGGCAGTTTTGTAAGGATCGCATTTTCCGGTTCCTCCTGGATCCGGGCGGTGGTGGTGAACCACAGGCGGTGGAATGCTTCCTGGGTAGGGGCGCTGGTGGATCAGGAACAGCACAGAATGGAGATTGAGGAGGATGACGTCCCGGTAACGTTGCTGCTGGCGGAGGATCTGGATAAGGAGACAGAGCATGTCGTGACCTTTTTTAAGCGGATGGATCAGTGCCACGAGTATCGGTTTCTTGGCTTTTATCTGGAAGACGGTGCGAAGGTTGGGCGGCTTCGCCCGCTGCCAGGGAAGAAGATCGAGTTCTATGGGGATTCTGTGACAGCGGGGGAGGTATCAGAGGCGGTTCCCTTTTGTGGGATGCCCGATCCGCCGAGTGACGGCGAGTATAATAACGCCTATTTTTCTTTTGCCTGGGCGACGGCAAGGCGGCTGCACGCACAGGCACATATCGTGGCGCATGGCGGTATGGCGATGATGGATGGCCTTGGATATATGCAACTTCCGGATGGGAGCACGGCTGGTATGGAGAGCTGCTACGATAAGGTCTATTTTTATCCCGCCGAAGCGCAGCGAGGGGGCATTTCTGCCATGCGGATGGAACGCTGGAATTTCGCGCGCTTTACCCCGCAGGTCGTCGTGGCCGCGGTGGGGCAGAATGACGCCTGGCCGTTTGACTTTATGAGGGAGGACGAACACGGGGAGCAGGCGGTTGCCTGGCGAAGCCATTACAGGGCATGGATCGAATCGCTGCGGCGGATCTATCCAGACGCGTGGATTGTGCTGATGACAACGATTTTAGAGCATCATCCCGGCTGGGATCGCAGCATCGGGCGCGTCTGCGCGGAACTGAACGACCCGAAGATTGTCCATTTCCTGTTTGAAGAGAACGGCAGGGGGACGCCCGGACATATCCGCGTGCCGGAAGCGATGAACATGGCGCTGGAGCTGGGAGGTTTTATCGAGAGCCTTTCTGACCGTTTGTGGGCATGATGCGTAAGCGACATCTGGCCTGCAAACAGTTGTGATCTTAATTTAAAACGCGAAAATGTTAATGGGTGCGAAAAACATGCAATGAATTTCTGGCGGATATGTACATTGAGATTTTGGGGTTACAAAAATGGGATAGGGTTACTATTCACAGTAAATTAAAAATATAACCTAATCGTTTAGAAAGCTTCAA
>JAJBUL010000182.1:0-12318 GCA_020860365.1 Clostridiales bacterium
GTATTGTAGCTTCTACGGACCCGGTTGCAATCGACCAGGCGTGTATTGATCTGGCATTTGCTGCAGAGGGAAGCGAATCTTTACAGGCGCGTGTAAATGACCGAAATGGGCTGCACCCTCTGGAACATGCGGAAGAAATCGGGCTGGGAACCCGATTCTATGAGCTGATAAATATTGATGCTTAAACGCTTAGGAGGTGTCTTATTTTAAGATGAAGGAAAAACTGCTGGAAATATCAAAAACATTCTGGAATGCAATGGAACATGCAGATGAAGACGGTATGAGAAGAATCGCGGATGCAGGCTGCACTTTTGTACATATAGGGATTACCTGCGGGTTGGATCAGGAGATTGAATTCTATACAAATGGCACATTTCAGCCAACTGAAATCAGGTTCAACAGCCAGGTTGCGAATTTGTACGGAGATACAGGTATTGTGATCACGGATTGCAATTATGGCCTGCTGCTTGATGGAAAGGCGACTTCACATCACTTTGCGGTCACAGAAGTGTATGTAAGAAGAGAGAAAAACTGGAGCCTGGTTTCGGTTTCGTTTACTGCACTGGTTTATTAAAACGATCGTAACTGTTCAATACCTTCACGGTTACAGAGGAATATCTGTGGAGAAAAAAGGAGGAAAATAAAAATGGCAAAAAAACAGACAGCAGGCAGGAACAGGTTAGGCAGTTTAGCCCCTAAATTTGCAGAGTTGAACGATGATGTGCTTTTCGGGGAGGTTTGGTCAAGGGAGGATAAGCTGTCCGCAAGAGACCGCAGCATGGTTACCATTGCAGCGTTGTTCTCTGCGGGGTTATATCCCCAGCTTAAGTCCCATCTGGCTTTAGGGAAGGAGCATGGGATTACGCGGGAAGAAGCCGTGGAAATCATAACGCAGCTGGCTTTTTACTGTGGATGGCCGAAGGCGTGGAGCACATTTCCGTTAATCCAGGAAGTATACGGGGAAGAGTAGGAGCAAAGAAAAGTGATGGACAAACGAGTTTTAGGGTCTGATCTTGAGGTATCCGCAATCGGGCTTGGCTGTATGGGATTCTCCCATGCCTACGGCGCGCCTGTACCAGAGCAGGAAACCATTCAGATGCTCCGCTATGCCTATGAGCTGGGCTACACGTTTTTTGATACGGCAGAGATTTATGGTACTCCAGGCGATCCAAATGCAAATGAGCGGGTGGTAGGGGAAGCATTGCAGCCGATACGAAATCATGTAAAGATTGCAAGTAAGTTTGGAATCCGGTTCGACTATGATAGCCCGCAGGTCAATAAACCGCTGATACCGGATTCGCGGCCAGAAGTGATCCGCGCATCCGTAGAGGGCTCCCTGAAACGGCTGCGCACGGATTACATTGATCTGTATTTCCAGCATCGAATCGATCCGGCAGTGGAGCCGGAAACCGTGGCAGAAGTCATGGGAGAGCTGGTGAAAGAGGGTAAAATCCTGCACTGGGGAATCTCTGAGGCAAATGAGGCTTATCTGCGCCGTGCCCATGCCGTCTGCCCGGTGACAGCGGTGCAGAACCGTTATTCCATGATGGCAAGGTTTCATGAAGCATTATTTCCGGTAGTAGAAGAGCTGGGTATTGGCTTTGTTGCTTTTTCTCCTATGGCGAACGGATTTCTGACCGGGAAATACGGGAAGGATGCGGTGTTTGACCGGAAATATGATTATCGGAGCGGCATGCCCCAGTTCACACCAGAGACAGTTGACGTAAACCGGGAACTTCTGGCCATGCTTAATGCGTTTGCGGAAGAATATCATGCAACGGCGGCACAGGTTTCCATGGCGTGGATGCTTTGCAAAAAGCCATGGATTGTGCCGATTCCGGGAACCAGAAAAGCAGACCGGCTGCAGGAAAATGCCGGTGCTGCCAAAATTCATTTCTCTGCGACGGAAGTCGAAAAGCTGGACCGCCTGTTGGATCAGCTTCCGATGTCAGAGGTGTTCGGCGGCAGCCGGGTATCAAACCAGACAAAATAGCGGGTGTCGTCGATGGACATCCAGAAATAATGGAGGCGGAACTGTGCAATGAAACCAGAAGAAGTAAGTGTATTCCCGGTTGGCGGAAAAAATGAAGCGTTTGCAGACTATTTTACAGGGCAGAGTTACCTGAACAGGCTTACCACAGAGGGTATTTCGATTAGTAATGTGACCTTTGAACCGGGATGTCGGAATAACTGGCATATTCATCATGCCAGGAAAGGAGGCGGGCAGATTCTTCTCTGCACAGCCGGGCGTGGATATTACCAGGAATGGGGCAAAGAAGCGCAGGAGCTTCATCCGGGAAGTGTAGTAGTCATTCCATCGGAGGTAAAGCACTGGCACGGAGCAGCACCGGATAGCTGGTTTGCACATCTGGCTGTTGAGATCCCAGGAGAGGAAAGCAGAACCGAGTGGTGCGAAGCGGTATCGGATAAAGAATACGGTCCGGGCAAATGATGAACAAAGCGAGACTTTTTAAAAGTCTCGCTTTTTATGCACATACTCCAACCAGATGAAAATAGTTTTGGGTATATACCTTCTGGTGTTTACCCATGAACAAATGGAAACTTCTCTTTAAGCCTGTTAGCCATTATACTTTAATCATCGAAGCTGTTGAATGTCTTCGAAGTTACGAATCATCTAAGGAGGAATTCAAAAATGGAAAATAAAGCTTTATTTATCAATGGAAGCCCGAACAAAGACGGAAATACAGCTGCGCTGGCAAAAACGTTGCTTGATGGAATGGAATATGAGACGCTGAATCTGACGGATTATAAAGTATACAGCTATGGCCAGACTTTTGCGGACGATCAGTTTGATGAAGTTCTTGCCAGAATGAAGGCAGCACAGATCATTGTGATTGGATCTCCTGTGTACTGGCACAATATTTGCGGATCCGTTCGCGATCTGCTGGATCGTTTTTATGGTCCGGTAACCCAGGATGAACTGTCCGGGCGGAAGCTGTTTTTCCTTTTTCAAGGTGCGGCTCCAGAAAAGTGGATGCTGGAGGCAGGGGAATATACGATGGAACGCTTTGCTGGACTTTATGGGATGCGTTACGCCGGTATGGCGACAGACCGGAAGCAGGCTAAGGAACTGGCGAAGGCATTGAAGTAATCATTAATCATGCGGCAGGCAAGCAGAGATTTTTACGGAAACCTTTGCAGCCTGCTCTTATAAGATTTTATCGTTGTGAGGTGAATCATTTGTGAAGGTATTATTAGTGAACGGCAGTCCACACGCAAAAGGATGTACTTATACGGCATTGTTTGAAGTGGCGAAAACGCTGAATAAAGAAGGAATCGAGACGGAACTGTTCTGGATCGGGAATAAACCGATTGGCGGATGTATCGGCTGCCGGAAATGTGCGGAAACCGGGAACTGTGTGTTTGATGATGTAGTCAACCAGTTTCGCAGGAAAGCAATGGATGCAGACGGATTTGTCTTTGGCAGTCCGGTGCATTACGCAGGAGTGACGGGAAATATGACTGCTTTTATGGACAGGGTATTTTATTCCGAATTAAAAGGCAATGCGAATCAAGTGTTTTATTTAAAGCCAGCCGCTGCTGTCATTTCAGCCCGGCGTGCAGGCACCACGGCAACGTTTGATCAGCTTAACAAGTATTTCGCTATCCAGGAAATGCCGATTGTATCGTCACGTTACTGGAACATGGTACATGGTACAAGTCCGGATGAGGTTCTGCAAGATTCCGAAGGAATGTATACCATGCGTGTGTTGGCAAGAAACATGGCCTGGCTGCTGCACAGTATGGAAGCTGGCCGGAAAGCAGGTATCCCGCTGCCTGAAAAGGAAGCTCCGGTATCTACAAATTTTATCCGGTAACTGACAGGGCAGTGGGAGCGAATGGTGAAACAACAGGGCGTTCATACAGAGGGGATTGAATAAATGAGACAAATCACGTTAAAGATGTGGGGCTTCCTGTTTCTGGTCGGTGTTTTGTGCATATATGGGAGCTTTATGTATTCCACAGATAGTAATGCAGAGGAAAGTCGTGACGAGACAGAAATGATCGTGTGGTCAGGAGAGGATGCAGCTGCAGTTACAGAAAATGACATCACTTTTACAGGTGTGAGCCGGGAAACAAAAGTGCAGGATGTGATGGATGATCCGGTATTTGAGGATTACGGCAGGCTGATATTTCCGGTGGACCGCACGATCAGAAGTGACCTGACTCTGGAGGATGTAGGAGATATCCTGACCTGGTACACGTATGTCAATCCGGATAAGACGGTTGAAATCGTAAATTATCTGGGAGAACAGGCAGCGGCCGGGAATACAATTTTCTATGATATCTACTCCGATGAAGAAAAAGCGGAGGATCCGTCGAAAGAAGATACTGGCCTGTTCTTTTTCAGGGGAGAAGAAGGAGGAAAGGTCGCTATCTGTAATGCCGGAGGCGGATTTGTCTACGTGGGAGCCATGCATGACAGCTTTCCGCATGCATTGGAGCTTTCTAAAATGGGCTACAATGCGTTTGCTTTGATTTACCGCCCCGGCTCGGATACAGCCTGTGAGGATCTGGCAAGGGCGATTGCCTTTATCCATGAAAACGCGGAAGAACTGCAGGTGGATGTGACGGACTATTCTCTGTGGGGAGGTTCCGCGGGGGCAAGGATGGCCGCCTGGCTTGGCTCTTATGGGACGGAGGCCTTTGGAGAGGAGGAATATCCACGGCCGGCGGCGGTTATTATGCAGTATACCGGGCTTTCGGAAGTGACCGGTAATGAACCGCCCACCTATAACTGTGTGGGTACAAGTGACGGAATTGCTTCTTATCGGACAATGCAGGATCGGATCAGCCGTATCCAGAGCCAGGGAACAGATGCAGAGATAGAAGTGTTTGAAGGGCTGCCTCATGGTTTTGGACTTGGGGAAGGAACAGTTGCTGAAGGATGGATCAAGAATGCGGTGGCATTCTGGGAAAGACAGATGGAGGAGGAATAATATTATGAGAAGTAAAAAAATAGTGGGAATCGCTGTGCTTATTGTAGCTTTGCTGACCGGATGCGGAGCGGCAGACAACACTGCGGAAACGGAAAATACGACTACGGAAGCAATAACGACAGAATCAGTATCAACGGAAGCAGTGACAACTGAGGATGATACACAGGAAAATGTAGATGTACAGACGGATGCCGATGAAACTACAGGTGTTGCTGATGAAGAAATGTCAGACACAGACGCTGCGGAGATTACAGAAACAAACAGTGAAGAGGCTGCGGACACAGAAATACAGACAGACGATGCAGATGGGGCAGAAATTATGGAAGCTGATGCGGAAGAAACCTCGGATACGGATGAATCGGAGCTTCCCCACATTTACCTGCGCTTAGGAGAGACAGAGGACCGTCCGGAGTATGAGATTGTGCTGGAAAACAATGAGGTTTCTGTACGTTTTATCAGAATCCTGCAGGACATGACTCGTGTGATCCCGCTCTATGTGTTTGACGGCTCGGATAATACGGATGTTCTCCAGTATTACGACATCCCATCCAGCTACGATGTTCCGGAGGGAACCCCAGAATTAGTCACATCGGAAAAAGCGGGTGAGGTCTATTATTCGTCCGGACGAATCATGATTTTTTATAAGGATGCGGAAATTGAAGGGTATTACGTGAAAATCGGTGAGACCGTGACAACGGAGGGGCTGGAAGATGCTGTGAACAGCAATCCTCTGGATGATTGGGGATATAAGCGTGTTACGATTGGCATTATCGAGTAAAACCGGAGGCTTTACATATGGGCGAGAAGGATAAGATAAAAGAAATCCGGCAGGAATATCTGACAGGAGAGCGGGCGCTGTTTGGCTGTGAGAGCCTGAGGATTTTTTACAGCATTTTTGATGAAGGGGAATCCCCGTTGAAAGAAAGCAGGAATATTGATCTGGTGAACTGTATGTTCCGATGGAAATATCCGTTGTGGTATTCCAGCAATATCAAGGCAATCGACTGTACCTGGTTTGAGATGGCAAGGGCGGGGGTCTGGTATACCGAGAATATGACTGTCCAGGATGCCGTTATAGAGGCGCCAAAAAATTTCCGGCACTGCCGGGGGCTGCGGCTCGAAGATGTTACGTTCTCCAATGCGGCAGAAACGTTGTGGAGCTGTATGGATATCACGCTGGAGGATGTGACTGCGCACGGGGATTATTTTGCGATGAATTGTGAAAATGTGAAGGCGGACGGTCTGACACTGGTTGGCAATTACTCATTCGATGGCGTAAAGAATGCCGAGATCCGCAACGCAAAGCTGATTACGAAGGATGCTTTCTGGAATTCAGAGAATGTGACCGTTTATGATTCGTTCATCTCAGGCGAATATCTTGGATGGAATGCAAAGAATCTGACTCTGGTTGACTGTATCATAGAAAGTCTTCAGGGGATGTGTTATGTGGAAAATCTGGTGATGAAAAACTGTAAGCTGATCAATACCACGCTCGCGTTTGAGTATTCTTCTGTGGAAGCGGATATCACATCAAAAATTGACAGCGTATTCAATCCGACAAGTGGAATCATCCGGGCAGAAAAAATTGGTGAACTGATCCTGGAAAAGGATCGGATTGATCCCGGAAAAACACGGATTATCTGCAGGGAAGTTCCGGATAAAGAGACGAACAAGGTAGTGAATGTGAATACCAGGATGGTTTTAGAGCGGGCAGGGCAGTAAATTAGCAGTCTGAATGCAATGAAATTTGATTTAATAGCAATATGTTTTTGACGCAATTGACAGCAAAACCTGGCGAAAAGGAATCTGTGGAAAGGAAAATGCGATGATGGGACAATATGACAGGAGAAAAAGCACGGCAGGATTTATAGCCTGTGTAATGACAGGATTGCTCCTTTGCTGCGGAGGGAATATATATGCGGCTGCAGAGGAAGGCAGCGTAGACGAAATAGCTGAGGAGGAAGACACCACGGAAGCTGAGGAAGCACAAATAGAGACGATAATCCCGTCTGCTGTCATTGCGGAACTGGAGGAGGGGCTTTCTGTCGTCAGATTTGATGGGAACGATGGCTTTGTCGGATTTTTGCAAAGCGGGGGAGCCGAATCGGATACGGAGGTGGTTCAGTATCTGACGGAAAATCTTTTGTCGGGAGAAATCGAATTTCAATTTCCGGACAGTCCTTTCGGATGCAGTACCGTTTCCGCAGAAGGTGAGAACGGGGAGCGGCTGTTTGGAAGAAATTTTGACTGGTATACCTGCGATGCACTGATTGTGGAAAGCCATCCGGATCAGGGATATGCGTCTCTGTCAACGGTAAACACGGATTTTATTTCGCAAAGCGCCGGGACTCTGGGGAGCTTTTTTTTGACTGATGATGTGCTTGTACTTGCGTCACTCTATGCGCCTCTTGACGGTATGAATGAAATGGGCCTATGTGTGTCCGTGAATATGATCGAAGATTCCGATACGATTGACCAGAATACGGATCAGCCGGATATTACGACAACAACGGCAGTCCGGCTGATCTTGAATCAGGCTGCGGATGTGGAGGAAGCGGTCGGTTTGCTTGAGGAGTATGACATGCACGCTTCCCTTGGGTATATGGTGCATCTGGCTCTTTCGGACGCAGAAGGCAGGAGCGTTGTCATTGAATATGTGGATAACGAAATGGTAGTGACGGACACCTCGGTTGTGACCAACTTTTATCTGGCTGAAGGCGAAAAAAATGGGATTGGGACGGAACAGTCTCACACCAGGTTTGAACTGTTGCAGGAGTTATTGCCGGACGACGGACAGTATTCGCCGGAGGAAATCAGAGACGCCCTGGAGCGTGTCAGCAAACATAATTTTAATGACGGGGAAACCACGGAGTGGAGTATTATCTATAATCAGACTCTGGGGGAAGCTGTCTATTATCACAGGGAAGATTACAGCAACGCATATCGTATCGAACTTGGATAAGGAGAGCCGCGCCATTAGAAGTCGCACAGTGTGCGAGGCGCGGCCTGCGGTCATCATCTGTCTAAGACGGTGGACATAATAAGGAGGAAAACCGCATGAACCGTGTTTTATTATCAGCGAAAGGCCTCTGCAAGTCTTACCAGGGGCAAAAGAAAGAAAATTTAATCCTGGATCATGTCAATCTTGAACTTTTTGCCGGTGATTTTACGGTCGTCATGGGGCCGTCCGGCGCAGGAAAATCAACTCTGTTGTATCTGCTGAGCGGTATGGATTCTGCTTCAGATGGTGAGGTCTCCTTTTTTTCAACGGAACAGATGGAGCTGGGGAAGCTGACGGAAAAACAGATGGCAGCACTCAGGACAGAGAAGTTTGGGTTTGTGTTTCAGCAGACCCACCTGGTTTCGAACCTTTCGATTGAAGAGAACGTGCTGGTGGCCGGATATAACAACAAAAACACACCCGCCGCACAGGTGCGGGAAAGGACAAATGAGCTGCTGCAGAGAATGCATATAGAGGGGATAAAAGATCATCTTCCCGGACAATCCTCTGGAGGAGAAGCCCAGAGAGCCGCGATTGCGAGGGCGTTGATTAACCAGCCGGAGCTTCTGTTCGCAGACGAGCCGACCGGCGCACTGAACCGTGCAAATACAGAAGGAATCCTGGATATCTTTTCAGAACTTCACGCGGGCGGCCAGAGCATTCTGATGGTAACACATGACTGGATGGCTGCCGCGCGGGGAAACCGGATTCTCTATATGGAAGATGGAAGCATTGCCGGGGAACTGAATCTGCCTGTATATCATAGCGAGAAAAAACACAGCAGGGAAGAAACCGTGTCACAGTGGCTGCGAAAAATGGAACTGCTGGGGAAAGGCAGGTGATGAGATGACGATAAAAACGTTATTTTTGGCCGCTGTAAAGAAACAGAAAAGCAGCCTGTCCGGCTTATTTGTTCTCTTTTTGATCACGGCGTTATCTATGTCTCTGGCTGTGACAGTATTCCATAATTCTGCGGCGAAGGTCACAGGAGAGCTGGAAAGGCTGGGTTATGGAACCCTGACTGCATGGGTGAGCGGCTGTGAGGAACTGGAGGAGCTTCAAAGTGAGCTGGAAACACTTTCCGAGATAGATGAGGTTGGAATACAGCCGTTGGTGTTTGCCGGTTATTCTGTGAATGGCGGGCATTCCGACGATGAAGGACAGCTGATCCCGTATCAGAAAGAGCAGTATGATTACTACTTTTATAATGAAGATCTGGATGGTTACCAGACGGACGTTACTATTTCACAGGGAGAGATTTACCTTTCCCCGGCAATGATATCCGGCTTCCAGGTGGAGGTGGGCGACGAGATTCGATTTGAACTGTCAAGGGAGAATAGCGGGATTGCTTTTACTGTGGCGGGATTTTTTGAGGATCCGTTCATGGGCAGTTCCATGATCGATATGAAAAGCTTTTTGATCTGCGAGTCCGATTATGAAATGCTTCTGGAGACTCTGGAAGAAACTTCCGAATTTAATATTCTTGGAAGATCTGGGGCAATGCTGCATATTTTTGCGGAGGATTCGGCGGATTTGAGTGTGACAGAGTTAAATCAGATATTAAATGAACAGACGAGCCTGGGGCAATATGCGGAAATGGTTTATTCCGGGGATACGATATCCGGATATATGCTGCTGCTGCAAAACATTATTTCCGGATTTCTGATGGCCTTTACTTTACTGTTGCTGGTGGTGATCCTGATTGTTCTGGCGAACCTGATCCGGAATACGCTGGAACAGGAGTACCCGGACATCGGAATATTGAAGACGATTGGCACCGGCAGCGGAGTAATCCGGTGCGTACAGGTTCTGCAATACCTTTGCCCGCTGGCCGCAGGTATGTTGTCTGGAATTCTTCTTAGTATACCCGCTGTGCATGCAATTGGAAATCTGGCGGTGACATCTGCCGGGGTGCGGATGCCGGAAACCATCCCTTTTCTGAGAGTGACTATACTTTTTCTGCTTATCGCCGGAATTGCCATTGGGTTTATCTGGATCATGACAAGGCCGGTGCTGGCGATGAGACCGCTCTGGGCGTTCACTGTGCGTGAAACATCCTCTGGCAGGATAAAGGGGAGAAACACCATCCCAAAAGAAGGATTGGAGCTGGCTCTTGCAATCCGCCAGCTGATCACAGGCTGGGGAAGATACGCAGGTGTGCTTGTAGTTTCGGCGCTGCTGACATTATTTGCAGCGGTGGTCGGGATGATGGGCATGTGGGTAGGCGCGGACGGAGAAGGCCTGATGAACGCTTTTTCTGCCGCTGAGCATGACCTGGGGGTACAGCCCTCTGCCGCTGATTTCGATATGACCGCGGTGGAAGAACTCATTAGCAGCTATACCTCTATTACAGATGAATACCGGATTGCTATGGTAAATGGTTCGGTGAATGGCGTGGATTATACCATCAATGTACTGGATGCGCCGGAGTGGTTTCATATTCTGGAAGGGCAGGCGGCTGTGGAAGAAGATCAGCTGCTGGTAACCGAATATGTCGCCGGGGATCTTGGCATCAGGGTAGGCGATTCCGTTACGGTATCTTCCGGGGAAACACAGCAGAATATACTGTTTGCGGAATTTATGAGTGTGCCAATGAAATGGGAGCCAATGTGGGAATGTCCCTGGAGGGCTATGCCCGGATTGGCAATACGGAGGATAATATCTGGTGTACCCATTACCTGCTGGCGGATTCTTCCCTGCGGGGAACAATTCTGGAAGAATTACAAAGTCGTTATCAGCTGGAAGCGGACATCCATGACAATAGCTGGAGCGGCCTGGATGGGATTGTAAGTGCCCTTCATCTGGTGATTGCAGTGATGTATGCCATTGTCGTATTGGTAATTGGTATCGTGGTCTCTCTGTCAGGTCACAGGGTACTCCTAGCGGAAGAAAAAGAGCTGGCAATCTACAGGAGCATCGGTATTTCCGTCCCAAAGCTTCGCTTGGCGTTTGCCCTGCGGTATGGACTGTCTGCGGCACTCGGAGCTGTTGCGGGGACAATCGCATCTCTGATGTTCGCAGAGGGCGTGGTATCCGTGATTCTTGGCAATTTCGGTATAGGTGGATTTCATTCCGGTATGAATGCCGTGGAAGTCGGCATGCCTGCCATTGCTATCGCTTTTCTGGCATTTGCTTTTACTTGGCTGTATGCGGGGAAGATCAGAAAAATACCGGTAACCGCGCTTTTGCAGAGGACATAAGCGGACAGCGGGAAATGCCGGGAGATATGTAACAGGAAACAAACAGCAGAGAAGCAGGAGGAAACAATGGGAATGATAAAGCTGCTGGCGGAATTGCTCCGCCTGAGGCGAAATACGACTCTTGGCAGGCAGGAACTGTCAGAAGTACAGGAACAGAAAATGCGCCATATTCTGCGGTATGCATGGGATCATTCCGCTTTTTACCGCCGAACCTTTGCGGAGGCGGGCATCACAGAGAAAACGATTGATACGGCACCGATTCAAAGCTTTCCTACGATTGATAAAGAGACCCTGATGGAACATTTTGAGGAGCTGGTGACGGTGGAAGATCTGAAACAGGAGGAAATCGCACGGTTTGACGTGGAAAAGGAATTGTCAGAAAAACGATATCTGGGGAAATATCATCTGGTTCATTCATCCGGCAGCACCGGAGTCCCCCGCTATTTTGTCTATGATGAAGCCGCATGGCATCAGATGCTGCTTGGGATTATACGCGGAGCACTTTGGGGTATGTCAATGCCGGAAATTCTGCGGCTGCTGACCCCTAAACCCAGGATCATGTACATAGCTGCCACGGATGGCAGATACGGAGGGGCTATGGCCGTAGGGGATGGGATCGACGGTCTGGGGGCTCACCAGATGCAGCTGAATGTAAATACCCCGCTGGAAGACTGGAAAAAAGCGGCGGAGGAATTCAACCCGAACATCATCATCGGTTATCCTTCCGCGGTAAAAATCCTTGGCGGACTGCAGAAAGAGGGCGCGATTCATCTGAAGCTAAGCCGGCTGATCACCTGCGGCGAGCCGCTGTCTGCCGGCCTCCGGAAATTTCTGGAATCTGTTTTTTCTGTTAAGGTCGTGAACTTTTACGGTTCCAGCGAATCCCTTGCCATGGGGGTGGAAACGGATGCGGAAGAAGGGATGTACCTGTTTGATGACCTGAATTACATCGAATATACGAACGGGCAGATGTATCTCACATGTCTTTATAATGAAGTGCAGCCGCTCATACGCTACCGGCTGACGGATAAACTTCGCTTCCGGGAGGATTCCCGACAGCATGGCATGAAAGGAAACCGCGCGTTTTCCCGTGTGGAGACGGTTACGGGAAGGGATGAGGATATTCTGTGGTTTCAGGATCGGGATGGAAGACAGG
>JAJBUL010000182.1:12328-21397 GCA_020860365.1 Clostridiales bacterium
AATTCCTGCACCCGCTTTCAGTAGAGGGCATCTGCGAGGAAGGACTGATCGATTATCAGTTCCGGCAAACCGGGCTGGAATCTTTTCAGATGCTTGCGGAAACAGAGCCGGACGCGGACAGAGAGGCGATTGCGCAAGGCGTCCATAACATGATGGGGATGATACTGGCTGAAAAACATCTGAAATTTGTCGACTTTTCCATCTGCTTTACAGAAAAAATCAAGCCTGATCCCGTTACCGGCAAGAAATCTTTGATTCTTGTAATGTCCAGGAATGAGGCCTGCCATGGCAGTTGAACTGTTGCAAAAAGGGCTGGTAATCGGTCTGGTTTTTGGTGTACCTGCCGGGGCAATCGGAGCGCTGACGATTCAGAGAACGCTGGAAAAGGGATTTCGATACGGTTTTCTGACCGGGCTGGGGTCATCGGCAGCTGATGCGCTCTATGCGTGTTTTGGGGTATTCGGGATTACTGCCATTACCGGTTTCCTGCAAACGAATGAGCGCCTGATCAGTATGACTGGCAGCATCCTGATTGCAGCCTATGGCATATCCCTGCTGGGGAAAAGACGGGAAACGAAGGCGGAGACCGGAAGTGGAAAAGATGGCAAAAAAGGAAACGGGCATCAGATGAAAGATGGACATCAGATTAAAAACGAGTATCAGATAGAAAACGGAATCCATGTAGAGAAAGAAAAACTAAGAGAGAAAGGCAGCGTGACAGACTATGGCTTTTTGTCTGCATTTTGCATCGCAATTATGAATCCGGCAACCATCCTGTCCTTTCTGACTGCATTTTCAGCATTTGGAATTGCAGGGGATTACAGCCTGATACAGGGGATTGCTCTGGTTGCAGGAATATTTGTCGGGACTGCTATCTGGTGGGCCGGTTTGAGCGGGGGAGTGTGTTGCTTTCGGAGAAAAATCACGGATCAGGTATATCAGGTGTTGAACCGGATATTGGGCGGGCTGATGCTGGCGTTTGCGGGAGTTTTGTTTGCTCAAAATTTATAGGAGGACGATGATATCATGAAAAAAGTTACAGCATTATTGATGATGAGTCTGTTTTTGAGTTTTTCTCTTGCTGCCTGCGGAACCGCAGAGCAGAGAGAAGAAACGGAACAGGCAGATACGGAACCAGCACTGGCAGATTCCCTTGGAACCGTGACGGAAGGGACGGAATATTATCAGGGTTTTCTGATTGATAATGTTTTCCATTCAGTCAGCGAAGGGGATATCCATTATCATGTGTATTTTCCGGACAGCTATGACGGCAGCGAGCCCTATGCCCTTTATGTGACTATGCCGGGTTATGGCGGGCTGTATTTTCAGGGGGTTGCGGCGAACCTGGAGGATGAAGCTTTCGCGTTTGAGGCGCTTAAGTACAACGAGCAGATGATCGTCCTCGCTCCCCAGCTTCAGGACTGGCATCAGACATCCGCAGATCAGGCAATCGCATTGATCGAGTATTTTCTGGCGAGATACAACATTGACACGGACAGGGTGTATGCCGATGGCTATTCCGGCGAAGGGGAAACTATGTCGCTTGTTTTATCAGAGCGGGCGGATCTGTTTACTGCGTATCTGAATGTCAGTTCCCAGTGGGACGGCACTTTTGAGGCGGTAGCCGAGGTACATCTGCCGATCTATTTTGTTGTCGGAAGCAATGATGAGTATTATGGCTCGGAACCGACCATCGAAGCGTACAATTCTCTGTATGAACTATATGAACAGCAGGGGCTTTCCGAAGAGGAGATTGACGAACTGCTCGTACTGGATATCAAAGAGCATGAGTATTTTACAGAACAGGGTGCGTCGAGTGAGCATGAAGGAGGCGCTTATGTGGCCTATGATGAGGAAATCATGGGCTGGCTGTTTTCACACGGATCGGATATGGTTGTTGAAAATGAAATTGAGGAAGTGAATGGGGATGCAGAAATGGAAGAAATTACAGAAACAGAGGAAACTACGGAAACAGCAGAATCCGCAGAGAACGTAAATCGCTTTCCGGATGAGCTGGAAGCGATCCCGGAAGCTTATCTGACACCGGCGTCTTTGCAGGGGGAGCTTGTGGACCTCTATTATGAGACATGGGAGTCGATGACTTATGAGGAGGAGATCCAGGCACTGACAAAGCATGCGGTTGTGTACCTTCCCTATGGCTATTCGGAGGAAACACAATATCCGGTTTTTTATCTGATGCACGGCGGCTGGAGCGATGAGACAGGGTATCTGGGGACGCCGGATGCCCCGAATGAGTTGAAAAATATTCTGGATCATGGCATAGAGGATGGTGTGATTCAGCCGATGATTGTCGTGTGCCCGACCTATAACAATGAAAGCCAGGACGACAGCGCCAGCTATAGTCTTGCCCTCACTCTGACGGATAATTATCACAATGAGCTGATCAACGATCTGATTCCGGCGGTGGAGGGGACTTACAGCACCTTTGCGAAAGATACTACTACAGAAGGACTGGCGGTTTCCCGCGATTCCCGTGCATTTTGTGGATTTTCCATGGGATCTGTTGCGACATGGCACACGTTCCAGTATTGTCTGGATTATTTCCGCTATTTTATGCCATCCAGCGGAAATCTGACGACGAATGGGGAATATATGGCGGATATGGTGCGGGATTCCGGCCATGAGTGGGATGATTTCTTTATCTTTGCTGCATCCGGAACCAATGATTTTGCATACTCGTCCTTTAAGGCGCAGATTGATGCGATGGCGGCTGTGGAAGACGGAACCTTCCGTTATGCCGACAATGAGACGGAAGGAAACCTTTATTTCCTGGAGGCAGAGGGCGGCACACACAGCGGAGAATATGCATTGCTGTACATTTATAATGGCTTGCGTTGGATCTGGAGTTGATAAAGCATAGCAAAGCAACAAATGCTGCTTTGCCTGTAAGGGCGAAAAGAAGGGAAGCAAGGAGTGGATACTCGTGAGAAAGATGCTGATCGTGGACGATGATTTTCAAACAAGAAAAATGGTGTGCACCTATGCAGAATTGGAATTGTTTCAGTGTACGGAGACAGAAAATGTCGATGAGGCATTGAAACTGGTTCAGGATGAGTTCTTTGATGTTGTGATTCTGGATGCAATGATGCCTGGTAAAGATGGACTTGAATTATTAGAAGAAATTCGGAAAGAAACACAGACTCCGGTTATCATGCTGGTTGAGCGTGGTGGAGAACATTTCAGGCTGAAAAGCTTTCAGCTTGGCACGGATGACTATATTTCAAAACCGTTTAGCCCCAGGGAGCTCATGTTAAGGGTGAATGCCGTTCTGCGCAGGACACGTCAGCAGTCTTCGGATGAACTGATTTATGGCGGGTTACGTATTCTGCTCAGGGAACGAAGGATTCTGGTAAAAGGGGAAGATGTCCGTCTTTCCCCGAAGGAATTTGACCTTCTTGTAAAGTTTGCCAGAAATGAAAACATTGTACTGAGACGGGAACAGCTTTTACAGTCTGTGTGGGGATACGAAGATTGTGGTGATACCCGCACAGTTTCCTCCTATGTTCGTTTGTTGCGAGAACATCTGGGGGAATATCGTAAGTTGATTCAGACAGTATGGGGAGTAGGGTACCGGTTTGCATATAGACCTGAGGAATGAAAGAAGGGAGAAAATGCAGAATCCGGAACAAAATGCGTCAAGAAAAGAAGAAAAAACCGTGGATATTCGGGAAATGAATCATAAAGCTGCCCTGTCATTCTGGATTTCTCATGGGCGTAAGCTGATATCTTTTCATTCATCCAGCGGATTCATACAAATCCGAAAGAATAGTAGCAGCGAGATGTGGAAGCAGGTATATGAGTATATCGATTCCGGATATAAGGTTCAATAAGCTCGAAATAGGAAATGTGATGTGGGTTATTTTTTCTGATCGGTATCGCGAAAGATATTTTTCTTTTGAGCTTAAGAAGTAATCGCAGGAGGCGTATGACATATAGGAAAAATATTATTGCTCTCATTTGAGAAAGATGAAGAAAAAATGCTGAATGCTATAATGGATGCTTTGTCTGCTGAAGAAAAGAATAACATACTGGTAGGAGAGATGAAGAGAAATTCCCGGTTAAAAATAGATAATTTGGATATAGATTTCGAATACAGGAAGGTTATCTGCGCCGGGAAGAATGTTAATCTGACCTATACTGAGTTTGAAATTTTGCAATTATTGGCAAAAAATCCCGGAAGAATTTTTAGCAAAGAACAGATATATAATATTGTCTGGAACGAGCCATACACAGGCGACTATAATATTGTGATGAGCCACATTCACCATATTCGTCATAAAATTGAAGATGATCCGGAAAATCCGGTTTATATTCAGACTGTGTGGGGCGTGGGTTACAAGTTTACTGAGAGGAAAAGCAGCGGCCGATAAAGCGCTGCTTTTTTGCGCACAATCGTGAATGGAAAAAGTATTATTTTAGAAAGGACAAAACAATGAATTGTGTATATGAAGTTATGGCAAGTTTCCTGGAGGAGCTTCGATGCGAGAATACCAGGAAAAAATATGTGATTGCAGCTAAGGATATAGAAGACGCTGCCATTGAATTGAGAAAAATTCAAAGAAAAATGAATAATTATCTGAAGAAGCTTTCGGATAAGGACAGAGTGTTTCTGGAAACCTATTTCGATGCGCTTGAACATGATTATTTTAAGGAAGAACAGCGGGCGTATTATCAGGGAATGATGGACGCTGTTCAGATGTTGGGAGGTCTTGGACTGATAAAAACAGGAAAAAATGCAAAAAAGTTAATTGCTAAAGTGAAAAAGTGAGATTTTTTGAATGCTGCGTGTAGAGGCCACTACCACCATTACGCAGCATTCGTTATCCTATCTGAAGTATTTCTACAGAAAAATCCAATTAAAATCAAGATGAAATTAAGACGTCCCTGCTAATCTTTTAGCTGGGATTTTTATATGTTCTAAGGTACGCTTCAACGATTGCCAGAATTGTGGCAATCTGATCTTCTGAACATTGTGACAGGTATGCTTCCAGTCGCTTATAGTCCAGATTATCTGTGTGATCGTCTTTATAAAACAAAGGCGTTGGAGAAACTTTTAAGGCACGAACCAGCTGTTGAATCTTCTCGAAGCTTGGTACTTTTCCTTTGTTTTCGATTTCTTTCAGGTATCTGCTGGAGATACCTGCCATTTCTGCAAGTTCTTCATAGGTTAGCTTTTGCTCTTGTCGGGCTTTTTTGAAAAACAATCCCATTTCTTTGTTGCTTTGTTTTTTCTTTGGCATTCGTTACACCTCCAGAGCAAAGTTTATATTCCACAAATGCCAAGGAAAATGATGTATTAATTCACAAAATTGGGGGGCTAATAATTCATATTTTGGCTAATAATGTTCATCATGGCTTGCATACTGAGCTTCTCTGCAAAAAATTGGATGCTATGCCTGGAAATGAGGGAAAATTATTTAATTCATCAATCGGAGAGTACCCAATATATGTCTGGAACTTCGATCGGATTTTTCTGACTGAAAGAACAATGCTTCTCTTCCGACATAGTTGTGGAGGTGAGCGATAGCGCTCATTTCTCTGAATGTGGGCGAAAATGGATTAGAAAGTGAACTAACAGTTCTCTTACAGTGTGGCAAAACAGAAATTTATAAGAAAAATTGTGTCCTGGTGGCGATTGCCATTCGGGACTTTTTTATGCGCGGGTCTGCATAGAGATTTTTCGGATTAATACCGAAAGCAATTCGCAGAGTCAGAAAGCAGGCAAGGAATGTGCCTGTATGATAGTGCCTGGGTGGGCTGGGTATCTTGTAAGGATATTACATGCTGCTTTAGAAAAAATTTATAAAAAATTTCTTCCAGACCCATACAAATGGGCAATTCCGTTCGGGATATGAGTGAAAAGGAAAAAAGATTCACTCTCGAACAAATATGGAATGGGAAGGAGGTGAACTCCTATGAGTCAATCTTCTTCCTGTGACGAAACAACTGTTCGTTTTCAATTCGACCGGATGTGCAGGCTTGCTTTGAAGTCAGAGCAAATTGACTATATGAGGGAAATGGATCGCTTATCAAAACACGAAAAACTGTTTTCCGAGTTATCTCAAGAGGAATTGTCTCAGCTTTGTGCAATCGATGAGCATAGTTTTGACAGTCACTGTTTTCAAATTCATGGATGTGACATAAAGATTAAAAATGATTCTCTTGCCAATGCGTTACAGGCTCTTACGGAAAAGAAGCGAAATGTGATTTTGCTGTCTTATTTTCTGAATATGAGCGACACAGAAATCGCGGATGAGATGAGTCTTGTGCGCTGCACTGTCTATGAGCATCGGAAACGTGCATTGGAATTATTGAAACAGAATATGGAGGATAAATAAGAGTGAGCAGAAAGTATCAGAATTCAAAGGATGATTTACCGTCATTTGCAGTGATAGAGGCTGCGTCAGAAAGCGATGTGGAGGCGATTAATGCCATCCTGAAACACTATGAGGGTGAAATAACAGGCCGGTCGATACGGATCATGTTTGACGAGTGTGGTAATCCTCATTGGTTTATTGATGAGACATTACGCCGAAGATTGGAGACAAAGTTGATTACAAGAATCCTTAAATTCGACACGACCCCGCGCCAGAAGAAAAATACTGCCAACGCAAAAGCAGTAGTGAAATGATTTACAAAGTGATGCGGTGAATTATAGGCAACAGAGAAATTAAAATTCTTTATCTCTGGGGAATTCTTTTATTTGCACATTGACAACTTCATATGGACGACATTACAGGTACATAACCTGCGCACGAGCGGATAAGGCGCGTCGCAAAGACCGAACAGCATGGAGGTGATGAATGAAACTGTTCTGCGAGCGATAAACGTCAGCTTTAACCCGATATTGGCACACCGGACGCGATGACTGTGCAGGGGCATAATGATACTTCCTCACGGCTTCCTAAAGACTAGGGGAGAACCCTGCAGCGTTCGAGAAACACCCATATCAATTTACTGTGTGGTTTTTTACAAGGTATGATTTTGTGGGCAGTACGGCGACTGTGGAGCTATGACAGCCGTGCCAGCGGCGGCCTGTGATGTCAATAAAAACTGATCAAGTTTATTCTTGATAAGGGCTATTAAAAAAATGAGACCGAAAACAGGTATTCTATAAATATGTAGAGAAAGTTTTGCAATACAGATGAGAGGAGGGCGCAGATATTTTGAAAGAAACCAATAATTTGAATGTGGTGCAGAACGATGCGTCTTCACTTTCACCAGGAGCGGAGACGACGAACACTTCTGCACAGGACGTCCTTGATTTTCTGGTGCAGAATGGTATGATAGACGCTGACGACGTGCTGGAAAAGATGAAACAGAAGGAACGTGAAAGTCTGGTTGCCAGTTGCCACAGCTATAAAATCTGGCAGTCTACGGATGGACGCTGGCGCACTTACATCACTGACGAGAGCAATCCACGTGGGAGAAAGCTTGTCATAAAGACGTCAAAGAAAACTTTGGAAGAATTCCTGATTGACCACTATCAGGTTGAGTCTGAAGCAGAAAAAATGAAACGGTATACGCTGCAGACACTGTATCCGGAGTGGGTAGGCTATAAACGTCTTCACACGACAGCGGAAACTTATATTACACGCATTGATACCGACTGGAAGACATACTATCTTGGGACATCGATTATTGATGTTCCCATTCAGAGGCTGGACAAGCTGGCATTAGATAACTGGGCGCATCAGCTGATCAAAGATCATGATATGACGAAGAATCAGTATTTTAATGTGACTGTAATTATGCGTCAGGCATTGCACTATGCAGTTGATCTGGGAATTATTAAAGAAAGCCCCTTTGACTCCGTAAAAATTGATGGGAAGCGTCTTTTTCGAAAGGTGAAGAAGAAACCGGATTACACGCAGGTATTTACGAAAGAAGAAGCAAAGGTTATGAGTGCCCTGGCATGGGAGGATTACCATAATCATGTGAAGGTGTATGACCTTGCGCCAATCGCGCTGCTCTTTCAAATGCAGACAGGTTTGCGTATCGGTGAACTGGTCACAGTTAAATTCTCAGATATTGAGTCACCTGATTATATTCATATTCAGCGGATGATTCGCCGGGATACGAATGAAATTGTTGAGCATCCGAAGTCAGAATGCGGTGACCGTTATGTGCCGTTGACTTCTGAGGCGAAAGAGCTGATAGAAACAGCAAAGGCGCGCCAGCAGGAGCTTCACGCGGAAAACGAATATATCTTTTCCATTAATGGAAAGCCACCTACAGAATGTTCAATTGCGTCCTTGTATACCAAATATTGTAAAATGATGGGAATCATCCAGAAGAGTTCTCATAAGACGCGTAAGACGGTCATCAGTAAACTGATTGACGGTAAGGTAAGTATCAACACAGTTCGGACGCTGGCCGGTCATTCATCAGAGCGCACAACGTTGAGAAATTATGCATTCGATTGCAGCACGGAGACAGAAAAGTTGCAGAAAATTGAGGACGCACTGAAAATCTGAGTACATTTGCGTGAAAAATTCGAAACCGATATTTGAGATGATTTATTCAGAATACTGTATTCAGAAAAGTGTATTCAGAAAACTGCATTCCCGAATCTGTATTCACGAGTATGTATTCATCCGGGTGTATTCAAGTGTATTCAAACTTTTGTACGCTCAGGCACCTTTGATACACCTGCAAAGCAGGGTAAAGGATCAGCCAGACAGGAATCTGAAGGCCCGCAAACCCGCGTAAACACTGACTTTCTTCGATAACATGAAAAAAACACCGCCCCCGATGTTCTATGTCATCGAAAACAGTGCTTTCAGTGCGCGATCAGGGGCTCGAACCCTGGACACCCTGATTAAGAGTCAGGAAAAGTTTTTTTCACTCTTAAAATGCGCTGAAAGCCTTGGAAATAAAGCATTTTTTGAGTACCATTCGCAAAATCTTTTGTAAAACCATTCGCATAACTTTTGATAAAACATCTGTAGTATACCTCCATTGACCTATAATGTCAATACGATTGTTGAAGCATGGGTGTAGATATAAATATTTGGTAAAAACACTTTACAATCATCTCATATTGTG
>JAJBUL010000088.1 GCA_020860365.1 Clostridiales bacterium
TTTGAAGCTTTCTAAACGATTAGGTTATATTTTTAATTTACTGTGAATAGTAACCTTTCTCATTTTCCTTGATCAAGTTGAAACGGAGAAGGAGGGATTTGAACCCTCGCGCCGCGTTAACGACCTACACCCTTAGCAGGGGCGCCTCTTCAGCCTCTTGAGTACTTCTCCAAACGCTTCATCTATTTCAAAATTTTGTTATCTGCTCAACAGCGCTTTGTTATTATATCCATTTGTTGTCCCTTTGTCAACTATTATTTTTTATTTTTTTATTTTTTTGATAACCGGAATTCTAACATGATTCATTTCTGTCTTATAATGAAACTCTAAAAGCCTTCCTGTTGGACAAAAAGGGGAACCGCAAGCGATTCCCCTGTAACGTCGGATAACCAAACAGCGAATTAGTTCGTGATCGTAAGCTCTGTATCCTTGTCAAATACATGGATCTTCGATACATCGATCGCAAATTTTGCCATGTCGCCCTGTCTAACGGTAGTACGCGGATTTACTCTCGCGGTGAAATTGCTGCCGTTTAATGTGAAGTACAGGTAAACTTCAGCACCAAGCAGCTCGTATACTTCAATCTTCGCTTCCAGAACAGCCGTGCCAGCCTTGGCAATCGCCTCTTCTTCATCAGACAAATGCTCCGGACGGATACCCATGATAACAGTCTTTCCATTATAACCGGTCAGCTTTGCAGCCTTCTCAGCCGGAAGCTTGATCTTTGTGCCGGCAACAACGAGTGAAACATCCTTGCCGCTTACTTCTACTGTAGCTTCTGTCATATTCATCTGCGGAGATCCAATGAAACCTGCAACAAACAGATTGCCCGGCTTATTGTAAAGGTTCTGCGGACTATCTACCTGCTGCATAACGCCATCCTTCATAACAACAATTCTGGTGCCCAGTGTCATAGCCTCGGTCTGGTCATGTGTTACGTAAATGATCGTTGCGCCCAGTCTCTGATGAAGCTTTGAAATCTCAGTTCTCATCTGTACACGAAGCTTTGCATCCAGGTTGGACAGAGGCTCGTCCATCAGGAACACCTTCGGGTTACGAACGATAGCACGACCCATAGCAACACGCTGTCTCTGGCCACCGGAAAGAGCCTTCGGTTTACGATCAAGGAGTTTCTCAAGATCAAGGATCTTGGCAGCCTCAGTTACCATCTTCTTAATCTCATCCTTCGGTACTTTTCTCAGCTTAAGGCTGAATGCCATGTTATCATATACAGTCATATGCGGATACAGAGCGTAGCTCTGGAATACCATCGCGATATCTCTGTCCTTCGGTTCTACATCATTTACAACTCTGTCGCCAATCTTCAGCTCGCCGGCAGTGATCTCTTCCAGGCCTGCAATCATACGAAGAGTCGTTGACTTTCCGCATCCAGACGGTCCTACGAAGATGATAAATTCCTTATCCTCGATTTCCAGATTGAAGTCTTTTACTGCTTCAAATCCATTCGGATAAGTTTTATTAATGTGAGATAAGCTTAAACTTGCCATGTTTGAATCCTCCCTGATTCGTTTTCTACTGCTGAATGATCAGCGATTAATAGTGGCTTTAGTATACTAAATCTCATCTTTTTTTGCCATACCACAACTACACAAACTTTCTTTCCTCTTGTTGGCAGTTATGCATACGATATTTTCGATTCACTTTTAAAAAAGGCAATTTGACGAATTTTTTCAGTTTTTATGTACAGATTGACGAACCCTTGCAATATTGGCTATTTTTGTGTATACTGAATCAGCGAACCTCCACTGGTTCTCTATTTTGCACCAGCCCATACCTAAATGTGTTTCAATGGCACATAAGACTCTTTTGTACCACGACGGGCTGCGAGTGCTTGTATCTACTACATTTCACTTCCGACTACACGACAGGTGCATAGACGGGGTGTGACCGATACGATAATGCTGTGACTGCATGATAACCTGAAAGGATCTGACTGGAGGAAAACAGAAATGAATTATATTGTACTAGATCTGGAATGGAACCAATGCCCATCCGGAAAGGCGCATGAAGAAAAAGCGCTTCCATTTGAAATCATTGAAATTGGAGCCGTTCGGGTAAACAAGGCGCACCAGGTCACGGGACAATTCCGTGAAATAGTCAGGCCACAAGTTTACACTTCTTTGCACTTCAGAACGAAAGAAATTGTTGCGCTGCGTGCCATTGACTTTGCAAATGCCAGGTGTTTTCAGGATGTTGCTGCTGATTTTTTTGCCTGGTGCCGCGGTGATAACTCAGCAGACATTGAGTATGACGAACCGGAATTCTGCACATGGGGACCAGCGGATCTGACAGAATTACAGCGGAATCTCTCCTATTATAATATAAAATCTCCTTTTTCGTTCCCGCTGATTTATTATGACATTCAGAAAATATTCAGCATAGTGTATGAGGATCGAAAAACACGAAGATCTCTGGAATACGCGATTGATTTCCTGGAGATCCCAAAAACTGTCGCTTTTCATAGTGCATTGAGTGACGCAATCTATACTTCGCTTATCATGCAGCAGCTGGATGATTCACAGATCCGTGAAAATTCCTCCGTTGATTATTTTCGTACGCCACTCAGCCGGAAAGAGGAAATCTATCTGCATTATGAAACGTACGATAAATTTATTTCAAAACTTTTTGTCTCAAGAAATCAGGCGATGAAGGATTCCGTAGTTACATCCACGCGCTGTCCGCTCTGCCAGAAGAATGCTCAGAAAAAAATTCGCTGGTTTTCTGCCGGCGGACACAATCAATTCTGTCTTGCCTGGTGCCCCCTGCATGGATATATAAAAGGAAAAATCCGTCTTCGTCTCAATGCAAACCGCATGACTTACGCCGTAAAGACATTAAAAGCTGTCACAGAAGAAGAAGCACGTCTGATCAGTGAAAAAAAAGAAGCGGTTAAGGCAAAAAGACAAAGCCATTGAATTCCTTGCTCTGCTCTGCGCACAAAAAGACCCAGACAGAAGAATGTCTCTCTCCTGTCTGGGCCTTCTTATATCTGTTCAAAACCTCTCCTATTCAAAACGGCATTTCCCGTATTTCATTCTTACCTTGTCTGTTTAAAGTTCGTCACAAGATCTTCCATTTCTTTCAGAAGGCAATCCACTTTTCCATAATAAGCATCATTATTCAGAGGATTATCCATCTCTTCTCCGATTTCAGAAAGCAAAGACTGCAGAGCTTCGATCCTCTTCTTCCCATTATTATCCTTATAAAGAAGATAACGGCTACGCTCGTTCTCTTCAGGAGTCATCTTGCGCAGGTAAACCTCTACGTTTGGCTTCTCTCCAATATACCGGTACGTAATGGACGGCGACGCATGATTCAGGAGATTCTGCAGATAGTAAATATCCCCTGTCGATTTATAATAACGCCATGCAAATGTCTTACGCATCGTCTGCGCTCCGATCGAAGACAACCCCATACTCTTACCAGCGCTTTTGAGTGCGCGATATGCCTGCTCTCTGGAGAGAGGCTGCGGAGAACTTGCATGACCCAGAATCAGATAAGCATCCGGATCCTTACCTTCTGTAAATTTCATAATCGTCTCTTGCAGATCCTTCGGGATCTGGAATGTACGTTTAATATTCTTTGTTCCTATGCTGGCTTCAATACTCTCCTTCCCACGGAGATCTTTGTTCTTAAACTTCAGAATCTCCTGCAGCTGAAGCCCTGTACCTACGCCAATTTCAAACATAATATAATACTTGTCATCCATTTCGCGCAGTTTTTCTTTGAATTTCTCCAATGTTTCCTCGTCTTTGATTGGTGCAACCCAGTTCATCCTTTATCCATCCCTTCTTATTAATCAGCATTTATACCCTCATATATTTTTTGAAGAAATACGCGCCTGGCGCTCCTGCTCCAGTTCATCAATCAGACGCTCTGTCTCGTGAGCCTTCCATTCCATTTCTTCCGCCTCCCGGGCGGCTCTCTCCGCCTCGGCTGCAGCCAGCTCTTCCTGTTCTTTCCGGATACGCTCCTGCTCCATGACCGCCCTTAGCTCCGCCTCTATCTCAGCAGCGGTCATCTTCTCAATCTCTTCTTCTCTCTTTTTCCGTTCCTCATCCTCCAATCTTCTGCGACGCCTGATTCGCGCATCGGCTGTAGCCCGGAAAATCAATACAATTATCAAAACAGCGAAAATGATCAACAGCACGGCTCCGCCGGCTAATACGATCATCAAATGATTTTCTGCATAACCTTTAATAATCTGGTAACCCTCATTTAAGAAACCGGCAGCCTGATTTAACACCTCATCCAGTCCTTCAAACTGGATGCTTCCCTCTGAAGATACCTCCTCTGTCGAAGAAATGTCCGTGCCCAGACTATACTTCGTCTGAACCGGGACAAATAATGTATTTAATTTACCTGTCGCCGTCCCAACCGGCTGTCCATTATATTCATATGAAAAAGTCTTTGTGCTGCCTTTTGCTTCCGTAAGCGTATAGGTAATATCTTCTATTGACGCGGTGTTGGGAAGCGTTATTTTCACACTGCAATTCTCAAGCGGAACCCTCTTCCAGACGGAGGAGAGAAACTTTGAGACAGTGCCGACATACGTCAGGTTCATTATATCATAAAAAGTGGCTTTTGAACTAATATTATCATAATTTTTTGTATAAAAATTTTCGAAACCATATTCGAGAATTTCTGTGGATTCTGCATAAGCTTTACCTGCCCCATTCACTCTGAGAATCACAGATAACAGGTTCATCCCGTCTTTGCTTCCATAAGTCACCAGCGTATTCAGACACTGAGAGGTATATCCCGTCTTGCCACCGGTACACCATTCCTGATAATATTCCGAATCAGACTGTAGCATTTTATGGTGATTTAAAAAAGAGCGATCTTCTCCAGAAAGATTTGTCTCAGGAATGATGTATTCCGTTGTACCCACAATCTCCCGAAAGGTCTCATTTGCATAAGCCGCCTGTGCAATCAAAGCCATGTCATATGCACAGGTATAATGGTCATCACTGTACAATCCATGCGGATTCGAAAAATGAGTATTGACACAGCCAAGCTCCTCCGCTTTCTCATTCATCATATCAGCAAAAGCGCTGACGCTCCCGGCAATGTATTCCGCCACACCATTTGCGATATCATTCGCAGATGCAAGCATAATACCATACGCACAATCGCGCAGGGTCATCTCTTCTCCCGGCTGAATACCAAGATGAGTACTCCCGGATTCAATATCATACACAACCTCTGTAAAGGTAATCGTCTCATCCAGATCACAGTTCTCAATCAGAAGCAGCGTCGTCATGATTTTTGTAATGCTGGCTGGATACTGCTTCTCCGTCGCCTGCTTGCTATAAAGAATCGTGCCTGTATCCATATCCATAACAATCGCGGAAGCCGCTTCAATCTGCGGCCCCTCCGGCCAGCCCTCAATCTCATTTGATTCAATTGTATAATACCAGGACTCCGGAATTTCTTCTTCGGTCTCTTCTTCCTGTGATTCCTCCGCCAGGATATATACAGACGGTGCCACAAGCAACAGGCAAAACGCCAGCAAACCCGAAAGCACCGATTTCCATCTCTTCATCTTGCCTCCTTATCACATCCAGCTTCTATAATGTTTCCGAATGTTGCAAACTTTCTTTTTTTGACAAATCGAGATAAAAAATGATGTTACTCAAAATTTCTGTTATTAGTATATGGGAAAGTTGCAAAAAAAAGCAAGCCCCTCACGGGAAAAAGATTTATCTTTTTTACCTTTTCCCCATGAGAAGGCTCTTATTTTCTGCAACTGTAGAGATACGGAACAGTTATCCTATTCTTGAATTATATACGAGTTTACTTTTGCCATCTGCCATTCCGGCAAATCTTCCGGCGTAACATGGCATACGACGTCACGCATCACTTTTCGACAAATAATGGCGTCGAAAAGTAGCGGTCTCCACCATCCGGCAGGAGCACCACGATTGTCTTACCCATATTATCAGGCCGTTTTGCGAGCTGAACTGCCGCATTCAAGGCAGCGCCAGAGGAGATGCCGGTCAGGATGCCCTCTGCTTTTCCCAATGCTTTTGCTGTCTCAAAAGCGTCCGCATTTGCAATCGGAATAATTTCATCATATACTTTCGTATTTAATATCTCCGGCACAAAACCGGCACCAATCCCCTGAATCTCGTGCACGCCCGCTTTTCCACCGGAAAGCACCGCTGACGAGGCCGGCTCCACAGCCACAACCTTCACTTCCGGCTTTTGTGCCTTCAGATACTCGCCAACTCCCGTAATCGTACCGCCTGTGCCGACACTGGCGACAAAAATATCCACCTGTCCATCGGTATCCGTCCATATTTCCGGACCCGTCGAACGGAAATGCTCCGCCGGATTCGCCGGATTTTCAAACTGCCCCGGAATAAAACTGCCCGCAATCTCATCCGCAAGCTCTGTGGCCTTTTCAATCGCACCATTCATACCTTTCAGACCGTCGGTCAGCACCACTTCCGCCCCGTAAGCTTTCAGAATATTCCGGCGCTCCACACTCATCGTCTCCGGCATTGTCAGAATAATCCGGTAGCCCCTCGCCGCAGCGATCGCTGCCAGCCCAATCCCGGTATTACCTGACGTCGGCTCAATAATCGTGCTACCCTCGCGCAAAAGTCCTCTGGCTTCCGCGTCCTCAATCATCGACTTCGCGACCCGGTCTTTCGCACTTCCGGCCGGATTCAGATACTCCAGCTTCGCCAGTAAAGTAGCTCCCAGTCCATATTGTCCGGCAAAACGCCGAAGGTTCAAAAGCGGTGTCCCGCCGATCAGTTCTGTAATGCTGTCATATATTCTGCTCATCTTTATTCCCCACTTATTTTCCAGGTTAACTTAATATAGTTCCAGATTACTGCCAGCGCGACATTTTGTCAACCGTTTTCAAACTACATCCTCACTTTGCCTCATGATCTGATATAAGGCGGAAAAGGGAGCGGTATGGCAATCCGCTCCCAGTTTCTCAGCCAGCATTCACGCTGTTGACAATGTATTTCCAGTCGCTGAAAAATAATAAAATATCATCACTCTACTGCTCCATCATGCTCTGCCATATACGCGCGTATCTGATCCAGATGTCCCATATCATATCCCATCACGATATCTTTATACTTATATTTTCCATGCCGTTGGTTCGGATCCCCAAAAACCATCATACGGATGGAATTGGGATCTCTTTTCTCCTCATCTTTCTCTGGATCGCCATTGTGAGCGAAATCAATCAGCATTTCCCTGGTATCAGAGATCAGCTCACGCTCCGCCGGAACATCGCCGTGAGCTGGCCATACAATGTCAATATCCAGCTTCTCAAGGCGCCCCAGGCTGCGGATAAAATCCTGTGGCGGCGAGGAAACTGCCAGAGACTGCCCATATGCCAGCTGATGATTTTTTACCAGACAATCACCGACAAAAACAGCCTTCTTTTCCGGGCAGTATAAAGCAATTGAGCCTTTGGTATGTCCTGGCATCGCGTATACCTGCAGCGTAATACCTCCAAGGTCAAAAACATCTCCATCTTTCACAAACTTAAAGGTACATCCATCAAAAGAAGTCCTGAAATAGGCATCTCGATCTACCAGTTCGTCAATATCCGGAGTTTTCTGACGGCGTGATAAAATCTGCTTTTCCTTCTGGCCAGGATTGTCGTTGCTCACACATAAATCGTAGTCTTCCTCCGCGATGTAAGCTTCCTCAAACTGGAAACAACCCAGAACGTGGTCATCATGCCCATGGGAGCATACCACGTAAAGAGGCAAATCTGTCACCTCTGTGATTAAATGTCGCCATTCAGTAAAACCGTAACCAGTATCGAAAAGCAACGCTTTCTCCTGCCCGACAATCAGATACATATACGATGAATTCACTTCATCCAGAATATAAAGCCAGTCCTCTACCTTATCCCGCACAACAAGCGTATCTTTTGTAACAGTTCTGTACCTCTCCCTGCACTTAACTGGATCTGGAATTTCACTTCCATAATGCAGGTTGAGAGGTATCTGCATCACATCATATTCTACCTGAAAACTGGCAGTCCTTCCCTCATCGGTTCCATCAAACGCAAAATGGATATAAGCTACCGGCGCTTTCTCTTCCCACATCTGAGGAAAAACACAGTCATAATTCAACCTGCTTTCTTCTACAAACTGACTGTATGAGACAGTCTGTACTGCTACCTTTTCCACGCCAGCTTCCTTTAACTGCTGCGTAATCTGCGCAACCATACTTTTCGGCGCTTTTATTGTTGCCAATATTTTTCGCATTTTTACCTCCTGTTTTCTTTGAATCATTATTGAAAAATAAGATTTATATACCACACAGTATAATCAGGATTTTTTCTCGCTGCCATCCTCCATTTCCTGTGTGCCGACAATTGCTTTGGAATGTTTCTTCCATTTTCCGGAGTAAAATCTTCCCCAGGTAAAGACCAGGCTCCATATATTCGCCAGCAATGCCGATCTCCATAAAATCGGATATTCCGCCTGAAAAGCATAGACAGCTATATAAGCAAAAACCGCTCTCGCGACCAGAGATGACAGCGTGATAAATGTCGCATATTTTACATCGCCTGATCCGTGAATCAAACCGGCACAGGTAAAGTAAACTGCAAAAACCAGTTCACAGGCCGGAGCCATAAAGCGAATATAGGCAACGGACTGTTCCAGAGTCTCCCCTTCTACACCAAACAACGCCGCAACACCTTCTGCGCCCAGATTGATCACAATACCAATCGCCAAAACAATCACCGCGTTCATAATAACTGCCCGGTACAATCCTTTCTTTACCCGTTCCAGCTTTTCCGCACCCATATTCTGTCCGGTAAAGGTTGCCACAGCCTGCTGCATTCCCATAATAGGAGCCTGTACATATCCCTGCACTTTCGATCCCACAGTAAAAGCCGCCATCGTCACACTGCCAAAACTGTTCACCAGGCGCTGCATTACCAGATTCCCCAGGGAGGCTGAGCATTGCTGCAAAACAGCTGGAATTCCAAGATTCACACACTGATACATCATCTCCCGGTCTACCCGCATCTGGGAAGGCCTGATATTTAGAACCTCATAGCGCCTCACCATATAAAAATAGCTCACTACCGCACAAACAATCTGCGAAATCACGGTCGCTATCGCGGCGCCCGCAATTCCCCATAGTTTCACCATAAACATATCCAGAATAAGGTTCAGAATGGAAGTGAGTGCCAGAAAATACAGGGTTGCCCGCGAATCGCCAAACGCGCGCAGACTGTACGCAATATAATTGTAAACATACATGAAAATAAGTCCCAGACAGTAAATCACAAAATACTGATCCGCATAGGCAAATACTTCTTCATCCCGGATATTCATCAATGAAGATAAAATCCAGCTGTGTCCCAAAAGCCCAAAAGCAGTAAGCGCAATACCGAGAGCCAGCGAGATAATCGCACCAGTACTGAATGCTTTGCGAAGCTCCTCATGCTTCTTTGCGCCATACAACTGGGAAATAATAACACCGCAGCCATTGGAGAATCCCATTGAAAAAGCAAGGAAAAACCTTGAAAGCATAGAGCAGGTACCTACCGCCGCCAGTGCATTCGAATTTACCAGTCGCCCAACCACAATACCATCGACCGTATTATACAGCTGCTGCAGAAGATTCCCACATATGATCGGAATCGCAAACCCCAAAAGAATTTTCCATTCCGTTCCGACTGTCATATCCCGGCCTGTTTTTTTTCTGTTCGTATTGACTTCCTCAGTCATATTCTCTATTCCCTCTCCTCCTTTTCACCAATTCCGCTCTGCCGCATCATTTCACTCTTCTCTGTGTGAAAAGCCGTCTTCCCATACAGTCGGCAAACAACCGCAGAGTCCGCCAGGCAGACAAGATATCCGGCCAAAACCGACAGCGATTCAACAGAAAAACCGGCACAAAAAAGAAAATACAGCCCGGCCACGACTGAAACCAGCAGAAGCAGACATTGAGCCATTGATCCATATTTTATTTTGTCAGAGATGTCACGGAATGAATGCTCCGTCACATGTTTTCTGTGAAAAACGAATTGCAGAATCCCTATCGTCTCAAACAGGAGGCCGACTACAGACAGCAGAGCGCTTACCTCCAATACAGCAAAGTAGTTTACTCTTACGACACTGCTGCCGCAGAACGCAAAAATCCCCCAGTTTACAGCGACAAGCGCTAAAAGCATTCCCTTCAGCCTGGCGACCCCGCCTCTGTGTTCCCAGTAGTACCAGAGACCGGCATATTGATAGCGAACCCGGAATCCCTTCTTATTATTCGCCGGTTCCTCCACGGCTATATAATTTTCCGAAAAATACTTGCGATAAGAACTCATAAATCCTTCTCTCTCTGAAAAAAATTACGCGTAATAGGGGAAGCTAGGCAACGGAATCTGTGTACTCGCATACTTATACTGAGGACAAATAACCTCATCGCGGATCAGTTCCCGCCCGGCTTTGTCAAATTTCTGAACCATGAGAAACTGTTCATGATAATGCCCTCTTTCAAAACCGTTCCCAGCCCAGAGACATGGTCCATTGCTGTACATCTCTGAAAAATAAACGAATTTATCGTCAGTAGGATAGTTTTTACCCCTTGTATCACGGTACATCCACGGACTACTCATTTTCACCCACGCGTGCTGGCGTCTGCCAAGCTCCGGCGGAGCCTTTTTCACCGGATCACTGTTATTAATCAGTGAGTACTCCTCCTCCGGCAAGTCACACCAGGGAAGATAATCCGGAATAAACCAGGCGCCCCGACTGTAATTCGGATGGAAATTCTCGATCGCGCGATACTTTTCACGCTCTACCCCGCAGACATTCTGACCCAGGTTCGCTTCAAGGCGCTTTGCGATCGCCTCCTCGCTCATATCCAGACCGGCATAGACATCCTCCGGATTCTCAGCGGGCTTCGGCCCATTGATTGTGAAACGTTTTGGCGTATTGGCAAGAAACTCATCCACCCGCGGATCATCCGTTGCTTTGATGATTCGCGTATAATCCAGGCAGGCCGCGCGCAAAAAAGCCAATGCGTCCACCCAGGTTTTTATGTAATGAACCTTACCATCCTTAAACTCCATGCGCAGGAAGAATTTCGACTGAAAATGTCCCTGTTCCTTCCCCCAAAGAACATCTCCTCTGGCTACTCCGATCGCCCAGAACTGGTTTGGATCCGGCGTCGAATAAAATTCTTCCAGCTCCATCGTCCAACTCATCACCGTCCGATTCAGCCATTCAAAACATCTCTCTGCCTCCCATACGCAGAAATAATTCGGCAATCCGGGAGGCGCTGACGGGATTTCCATCGTAAAGCTCTCCGAAAAATATCTCGGAAAATATTCATGCCTCCAAAACGCATTTGACAATAGCAATCGCGCTATCTCCATGTTTTTTTCTTTTTCTGTCATAGAAACTACCATTCCTTTCCATACTTACAGTAAACATTTTTGCCGCCCTTCGCGGTCCAGTAAATCGGAAAAATCTTCCTTAATTGGGGGCGTCATCCACACGGTTTTTCAGCACCTCCGACTTTTTCTTCCACGTACCCCTATAGTATCTGACACACGCAAAGATCAGGCTCCACAGATAAGCCAGCAACAGAGAACGCCACAGGATGGGATATTCTGCCTCAAATACATAAACGCGGATATAAGAATAAACTGCCCTTGCCGCCAGGGATGACAATGATATAAAAGTAACAAACCCAACGTCCCCTGCCCCGTGCAGCAGGCCGGCATAACTCTGGTAAACCGCAAAAATCAACATACAACCCGGCATGACAAATCGAATATACTCTATCGCCTGCCGCATCGTCTCTCCCTCGACGCCAAAAAGTGCTACAGTGGGGGCTGCCGCGATATACACAATGCCTCCCAGGAGAGCTGCCATAATCAGTGTGATAGCAAGCGAACCTCTCAATCCTTTTTTCACCCGCTCCTCCCGGTTTGCGCCCAGATTCTGCCCTGTAAAAGTCGACATGCTCTGTTGTACGCCCAGAATTGGAGCCGACAGATACCGCTCCACCTTTGCGCCAACTACATACGCCGCAATAGTGGTACTGCCAAAGCTGTTTACCAGACGCTGCATCACCGTCTGCCCAAGAGACACCGAGCACTGCTGCATGACGGCGGGAATCCCCAATCGGATACACATCCATGTCATCTCTCTGTCCGGTTTGAATTCCCTCCATTTCAGCCGCAGCATCTCATAGCGCTTTATCATATACACATAACTGACGATTGCGCATATAATCTGTGCAACAACCGTAGCAACAGCCGCTCCAAGAATTCCATACATACCGACAAAAATCACATCCAGCCCAATATTGAGCAGAGACGCCAGCGCCAGAAAATAAAGTGTCGCCCTGGAATCACCGATCGCACGGAGTGCATATGCAATGTAATTATATAAAAAAGTAAATATCAATCCTACACAATAAATAGAAAGATACAGCTTCGCATATTCCAGGATTCTGGCGTCCCTGATGTTCAGAACCACTTCCAGCAGCCAGACGCTGCCGACAGCTCCCAGTATAGAGAAAACAGCGCCCAGCCCCAGCGCGATTGCCATGCCCGTCGCAAACATCCGGCGAAGGTCGTCAAAGCGTTTGCCCCCGTAATAGTGAGAAAGGACAACGCCACAACCGCCGCTAAAGCCAAGAGAAAAAGCCAGAAAAAAGGAAGCTACCGTTGTACAATTTCCTACCGCACTCAATGCGTCCGAATCAACCATTCGTCCGACTACTACACCATCCACAGTGCTGTAAAGCTGCTGAAGCAGGCTGCCCAGTATGATTGGCAATGCAAAACTCAGGATCAGTTTCCACTCTCTTCCGACTGTCATATCCCTGCCTGATATCACTTTTTTCCCTTCCATTTTTTCCTCCGTGCCCCGCTTTTTCCGCAAAAGTACAGGTGGTTAAGATTGTTACAGATCATTAATTTCCCGAACCCTGTGGCATGCCACACAGTGCCCTGGCGTCACCTCGGTGAGTTCCACCGGTTGATTGCATTTCTCTGTCGCATACTGACATCTGGCAGCGAACCTGCATCCCGGCTTCGGGTCAATCGGAGATACGATCTCTCCATGCAACAGAATCCGATCCTTTTTATTATGAATATTGGCGCTTAAAATCGCAGAAAGAAGCGCTTTTGAATAAGGATGAAGCTGGTTTTCAAAGAGCTCACTGGTTTTGCATGTCTCCACCATCTGCCCCAGATACATGACACTGATATGGTCTGAAATATGCTGGACCACAGAGAGATCATGCGTGACAAAAAGATACGTCAGATTCAATTGTTCCTGCAGATCCATCAGCAGATTCAGTACCTGCGCCTGAATCGATACATCAAGCGCGGATACCGGCTCATCACAGACGATAAATTTGGGATTCAAAGCGAGCGCACGCGCAATGCATACTCGCTGCCGTCGCCCACCATCCAGCTCGTGAGGATAAGAATTACGCAATCGATTTTCCACACCAACCAGATCCATGATCCGGTTAGCTTCCTCTGTGATCTGCTCCTTTGTGTATTTCTTCGAAAGAATCAGAGGCTCTTTAATAATATCGCTGACGGACATTCTCGGATCAACGGATGAATAGGGATCCTGGAAAATAATCTGCGCTTTATCCCGGAGATCATTCAATCCTTTCTTATTTAAATGGGTAATATCCTGCCCTTCAAAAAGAATCTTTCCGCCTGTACTCTCATGCAGATGAATCAGAACTCTTCCAAGTGTAGACTTACCACAGCCAGACTCGCCCACCAGCCCCATTGTCGTCCCTTCCTCAATTTTGAACGAGACATCATCCACTGCGTGCAGTGTACCGCGAGGAGTCTGGAAATATTTTTTCAGATGTTCGGCTTCTATCAATGTTGACATATATCACACCCCGCTTTCTGTCTTAATACATCTGCAAAAATGTCCCGCAGATACTTCTTTCAGATCAATTTCCCTCTTCCGACATTCCTCCGTCGCGTATGGGCACCGCGGCGCAAACTTACAGCCGTCCGGCAGATTTGTCGGATCCGCCGGCATCCCTTCAATCGGCTTTAACCGGTCTGAATCCAGATTCATTTCCGGCAAGGCCGCAAACAATCCCTTCATATAGGGGTGTGCCGTGCGGTCATAGATATCCTCCAGCGTTCCGTATTCAACAATCTGACCCGCATATACCACGGCAACGTAATCGCACACGTCCGCGATTACCCCAAGATCATGTGTAATCATAATCATCGATGTATTGCGTTTTGCACGCAGTGACTTGATCAGATCCATTACCTGTGCCTGAATTGTCACATCCAGCGCCGTCGTTTGTTCATCCGCGATCAGCAGTTCCGGGTTACAGGCCAACGCAATCGCAATAACTACGCGCTGCTTCATTCCACCGGAAAACTGATGCGGATACTCATCCGCCCGATCCGCCGGGATTCCCACCGTTTCCAGCATTTCAATAGCACGCAGGCGGGCTTCCGCCTTCGTAATTTTTTCATGTGTCTTCAGTCCTTCCGCGATCTGGTTTACAACGGTCTGCACCGGATTCAGAGCTGTCATTGGATCCTGAAATATCATAGAAATCTTACCGCCTCGATATTTCTGCATTTCCGTTGCAGACAGCTTCATCAGATCGACGCCCTCAAAGAATGTCTCCCCACTGCACACTCTCGTCGCATAATCTGGCAGAATTCGCAGGATTGCCCTCGCGATAGATGTTTTTCCTGCCCCCGTTTCACCAACCAGGCCAAAGGTTTTTCCCTTTTCCAGGTCAAACGAAACGCCATTTACCGCATGAACGAGGACGCCACCAGACTGATATTTTACTTGCAGATCTTTGACTGATAACAGTAAATTTTTATTTTCCATCGGTTTCCTCCTCAATCCTTCAGCTTTGGATCCAGCGCGTCGCGCAGAGCGTCTCCAATGAGGTTAAAGCTGATTACTGTAATCATGATAAATAACCCGGGGAAAATCACCATATGAGGATTTCCACGAATATAATTTCTCGCGGATGAAAGCATTGCGCCCCACTCAGGCTTCGGAGCCTGAATTCCCAGGCCGATAAAGCTCAACGCCGAAGCTGCCAGACCAGAACTGGCAATGCCCATTGCTGCAGAAACAATCAATGGCGACAGTGAATTCGGCAGAATATGCTTCCAGATAATGCGGGGCGTCGAACATTTGATAGAGACCGACGCCTCTATGTACTCACTGTTGCGAATTTTTAAAATGTTGGCGCGCGTCATCCGCGCATATCCCGCGATCCCGGATATTCCCAACGCGAGGATACATTTGTCAAGGCCGGTTCCGAACACAGCCGCAAGCAGCATGGCCATCAGCATCTGCGGGAAAGCCTGGATCACATCCAGTGCCCGCATGAGAAGCGTATCCGCGATCCCTCCGAAATAACCGGCGATCGCGCCAATAATGACGCCAATTACAATCGCCATTGCTGTGGAGAGAACTCCGATACTCAAAGTATATCTTGCCCCATAGAGCACCCTGACCAGAATGTCGCGTCCCATTTCATCACATCCGAACGGGTGTTCCCAACTGGGAGCCGCGCATTTATTCGCCAGGTCCATAGTACTATAATCATATTTTATTATGTACGGTGAAAGAATCGACAGAATGATGATCAGTGCAATAATAATCATACCCGCCATCGCACCTGGGTCATGGGATATCCTGCGCCAGACATAGGCAAGCGAACCGGGCCGCAGGCTTTTTACTTCCCTGGTGTTTTCCACCGCAGCTTCTTTTTTCTTTTTGCCAGTCATGTTTTCTCCTTCTTCTTCCGCTGCACAAAATAGTTACTTTTTATACGGGGATCCACAAACGCGTAGATCAGATCCGTGATCAGCATCATCAGGGAAAAAGTGACCGCAATATAAATCACGCACCCCTGCACGCTGGGATAATCTCTCTGGTTGATGCTCGTAATCAGGAAAGAACCGATTCCCGGTATGGAAAACAGCATCTCAATGACGGATATTCCGCCTAACATATGTCCAAACTGCTGCCCGCACACGGTAATGACCGGGATCAGCGCGTTTGGGAGAGCATGCCCGTATATTGCTTTCCTTTCCGAAATCCCTTTCGACCTGGCTGTCGTCACAAAATCGGAACGGATCACCTCCAGCATGCTTGCACGGGTCTGCCTCGCGATCGACGCCACACCACTCAGTGAGCCGCAGATGACCGGCAATACAAAATGAGCCGGTGAGCCAATTCCGGTAGAGGGCAGTAATTTCAGCTCGAGAGAAAAGAACAGCACTAGCATCAGCCCCAGCCAGAAGTTCGGCATACTATTGAAAAGCAGTGTAATAAACATCGAGATACGGTCTCCCGCCTTACCGGCATGCACTGCCGCACTCACTCCGGCCGGTATCCCCAGAACCACCATGGTCAGTGTACAGAGAAATGCCAGCATTAATGTAATTGGAAAACGTGTCGCGAGAAGTGACGTAACCGGTGTGCTGTAGGTATAAGACACACCAAAATCAAGATGGAAAAACGCACCCTCCAAAAAGGAAATCAGCCTTGTAAAGAAAGGCTGATCCAGTCCGAATTCCGCTCTCTTCGCCGCCAGATCCGCTTCTGTGATGACTGCGTTCTGGCTCAGCGCAATCCGCGCCGGATCCCCCGGGACAAAATTCATGAGGGTGAATATGAGAATCGCGACTGCCAATAAGATAGGAATCATCATAAGCAAACGCTTTAATACGTATCTAAGCATTCAAACTTCCCTCCGAAAAACTTCTATTTACACGACAGGCTCCGCCATAAAGCGGAGTCTGCCGTGTTAAGTGATGCATATATATTTAAAATATTATGCATCAATGCAGCTTACATAATCCGTAGTAAAATCACAGTCATTAAATACCGGGTTGCACTGGTAAATACCGCCTACCGAAAGGATATCTCCCTGACCGATATAACACTTGTTCGCGGTATAAAGACCGATCGAATAGCATTTCTCCATCAGATAATAATGGAACGCATCGATCGCTTCCGCGGTCTGCGTCTGCATCGCCTCATGCAGCAGATCCTGCAGTTCATCATCATGTACCCAGTTTGCTGTGCCGTCCTCGCCCCATACGTCTTCATCAAAACGGGCAGCCCAGCCACTGGTCAGATAATCGGTCATAGAAGACAGGCGTGTTCTCATATCCCACTGCGTACTGTCTGTCTCCATGCTCTCATAGGTTGCCTGCTCCACTGCGTCAATGATAACATCAATTCCGATCTCTGCCAGCTCTGCCTGAATCGCGACGGAAAGGTTCTGAGCCGTGGAGATAGCGAACAGCAGGTGCAGCTGTAATCCTTCTTCATAACCAGACGCCGCGAAATACTCTTTCGCTTTATCCAGGTCGCGATCATAATAGTCCTCATCATCCCAGGCCGAATTATAACCAGCGCCAGCCGCGTTACCATAATCATGACACGGTGTACCCATGCCAAGCGCAACATCAGCCGCCAGCATCAGCTGCTCATTATCGAGCGCATAAGCGATCGCCAGGCGAAGATTCTGGTTGTTCAGCGGGCTGTCTTCACTGCAGTTGAATTCCAGGCAGTTAAACTTATTCACCATATAGGTTATCAGGCTATACCCATCCATGGCTGTACCGTCATCATTTACAAAGTATTCAGAGATCGTGCCGTCAATCTCAGCCAGGTCAACCTCTCCATTTTCCAAAGCCACAGCTACCATCGCCATCTCACTGATAACCGTGAACTCCATTGTCGCCACATTCTGATTGTCGACATAGATCCGATCCTCTTCCGCCTGCCAGAAATCCTCGTTCGCTTTCAGCACAAAGCTGGATCCGCTGACCACACTGTCCACATAATACGGTCCGGTCGTCGCCGGGTTATTGGAACGCTCTTCCTCAGTCGCCGCCTCAAACCAGGTCTGGCTGATGATATGAGGATAATCCAATAGCTGCTCGATCGCGCCCATAACCTCATTTTTTACATTAATTGTCAGATGCGTATCATCTTCCGCCACCGCAGAATCCAGATAAGAAGTCAGGCAGGTAAAAGAGCCGATTGATTGGCCATATTCCAGACTGAACACGATATCCGATGCTGTGATCGGATTCCCCTGGCTGTCATAGATATTCTCATAGAGTTCTATTTCGTAAACACCATCCTCCGTCATCGTGCAGCTCTTCGCCATACGGGGAAGCATATCTTCCAGAGCTGTACCTGGAACCGGACATGTCATCAGTGTCTGATACAGCATATACTGAACCATAGCGGTTACACGACCAGAGCCAAAGGGTCCCAGATCAAAGCTGGCCTGCGGCAGAACGATTTTCAAATTGGCTACCTGATCCGTAGTAATCGTCTTGCCATCCGGCACAGTAACATCGGATTCTGCCAGCGCCGTAATACTGCTTACCTCAGCGCCAATTCCCAAAGCCCCCATCGCTGTCGTAGCAGCCATACCTTTTAAAAACTGCTTTCTTGTTAACATTTTCATAGTTTTCTTCTCCTTTTTATTTTTCTCAGCAATTCTCATTGCCGGAGTTACCTCACTTTTAATCCGATACAAATACTCTCGTCATCAAGTCACAAAAGCTGCCGCCATACCAGGTGGTTTTCCTGTTGCGATTACTCCACCGCGCCATCATGCTGGGCCATGTAATCGCGGATCTGCCACAGGTGATCGACATTATAGTTCATTTCCAGATCCTTGTAACGATATATATGCGGCTTCCTCTTAGGATCACCAAATACTACATTACCCTTTGGTTTTGGCGCTTCATCCTTTTCGGGATCCCCCTGATGTGCCCATTCAATCAGCATCGCGCGCGTATCCGTAATCAGCTCCGGCCCCGCCGGGGCATCTCCGTGTGCCGGCCATACTGTCTCCACATCCAGCTTTTCAAGCCTGCCAAGCCCGCGGATAAAATCCTGCGGCGGCGCTGAGATTTCAATTCCCTGCGCATAAACCAGTTTATGGTTCTTCATCATGAAATCACCGCTAAAGAGCGCCTTTTTTTCCGGCGTATATAAAGCAATGGAACCAGGCGTGTGCCCAGGAACAGAAAATACCTTCAATGTAATCCCGCCCAGGTCAAAGATATCGTCGTCCTGTGTGAAGCGAAATTGACAGCCCTCCATTTTTGTCCGGTTAAAATATTCTTCGCGGTCTACCAGATCATCAATATTGGGAGTCTTTATCCTCCTTGAGAGGATCTGTTTCTCCTTCTGCTCCGGATTATCATTGCTGATACACAGCGCATAGTCCGCCTTGGCGATATAGACTTCGCCAAACTCATAGTTTCCCAACACATGATCGTCATGTCCGTGGGAACAAACCACGGTGATCGGTAAATCGGTTACTTCTGTAATCAGATGCTTAAAACCGACAAATCCATATCCTGTATCAAACAAAAGCGCCCCTTTACTTCCAACAATCAGGTACATAATCGCGGAATTGACTTCATCCAGAATATAAAGCCAGTCATTTACCTGTATTCTCTCAACGATATTCTCTCTCGTAATCGTCCTGTACTTCGCAGGACAAATAATGGAATCCATTTCTTTTCCCCCTTCCTTTTCCATTCACAATTTCTTTACAGTCATTCAATGTTCTGTTCCTGCCTCATCAGGGGAGCTGTCATCTCATAAAGCTTCCGGTACCGGGCAAATCCTTCATCATATACAACCTTATTCACGGGATTCGGAGTAACTGTCCCGCCTGTCTTCACCCACGGATCAATATCGGAAAGCGTAGAGTACATCCCACAGGCCATCCCTGCCACAAACGCATCACCTACCAGCGAACCATTCATCATCTCCAGCTTCGTAAGCGTAAATCCGGTCACATCGCTGACGATCTGCATCAGGCCGGGAATCCGTGTACCGCCGCCTAACACAACTGCGTCATGCGCTCCTTCGGGTGCACGCTGCAGGTTATGCCGAATCGAATATGCCAACGCCTCCAGAGAAGCCCGGTAAATCTCCGCCTGCCCATGCCTGCTCTGCAAACCAAAAATCACGCCTTTTGCCTCTGGATCCGAGAATGGTGTCTTCTCTCCATTCAAATAGGGAAGCATCACTACGCCATTTGAACCAGCCGGCACAGAATCTACCATGCTTTGCAGCACATCATCTGAGATCCTTACTACATCATCCCCTACTCCTGAGAGCATACTGATCGTCCAGTCGATGGTAGAACAACCATTGGACATCGCGCCGCCGCGGATATGTTTCTTAGGGTGCCTGTAATCATAATCTGGAAAAAGCGTCATGCCATGGTCGCTGCCAAAATTCACGCCGACGGTTGTCCCGAAACTCAACTTGATCCAGGGACTGTAAATCGTGCCATAGCTGATGCTCTCTGCTGGAAAATCGCCTGTACTCACTGCTACGGGTGTCCCGGCCATGAGACCGGTCTCCCTGGCTGCTTCTGGAGTAACATGTCCGGCAAGCTCCGTACCAAACTTCAGTTTTGGCAGGCGGTCTCTCGTAATCCCACACGCCTCACACATTTCGTCATCCCAATCAAACTTTTCCCGTGAGAATGGGAGTCCTCCTATGTTATAGCAGCCATAATCCGCTACCATTTCGCCGGTAAGCTTCATCACGACAAAAGAAGGTACCCCGACAAAATACGCGGCTTTTTCAAAGATCTCAGGTTCATGACGCTTCAGCCACAGGATCTTTGGACCGGTGCTCAAAGGAGAAATTCCCTCCGCGCTGTTCTCACCCATTTTGGCTGCAAACTGTTCTTTTAATTCCTGAATTTCCTTCATGGCGCGCCTGTCCAGACCATAAAGCATACCGGGATACAGCGCATTTCCGTCCGCATCGACCGGCGCCAACGCCGGCGATAAAGCACTTACGCCTATAGAAGCCACTGCTGCAGGATCCACCTGCGGATGATCCATCAGTTCGCGGCATACTGCTTTCACCTCACCCCACCATACCTTCTCAGCATCATGCTCGGCATAACCTTCCTGCGGGGAATCCACCTTATGCCTGCGGGACGCAGAATACAGCAGAGTTCCAGCCGTATTAAACAATGCTGCCTTTGTATTTGTCGTCCCGACATCAATTGCAAGTAACAACGGTTCTGCCATAAATTATTCTCCTTTAGATCTGACTTTGCTTTTTTATTCCTGTTTTCAGCACAAATCCCTCTCATTAAATATCACCGTCTGGTAGTTACTATTCACGGGGTGGAGAAGACGGACTGAGATTTTGAACTTTCGTGA
>JAJBUL010000316.1 GCA_020860365.1 Clostridiales bacterium
CTCACGAAAGTTCAAAATCTCAGTCCGTCTTCTCCACCCCGTGAATAGTAACCTGATTTTTCTGTGTCGAAGAGTGAATAATTTTCACATATCCTCCATAATCTGAACATATTCTAAACACATTTCGCGCGTATAGTACCAGATGAAACAAATGAAGGACTTCATACCAACATTTGTTTTTCATACATTTTTCTCTGGCGGGCAGCGATGCCCGCCCTCCTTTTGCTGAGAAAGCGTTCTCAATCATCAGACTCCAGATATTTTTTATATATTTCCAGCGCCTCCCGCATCGCTGCTTCGCCGGGCGCACCTTTGGTCAGTCTCTTTTCCACACAGGTCTTCATACTGATCGCTTCGTAGATGTCTTCCTCAAACACTTCGCTCTCCTCGCGGAATTCCGCAAGGCTCAGATCATCGAGCGCCTTGTTTTCCGCAATGCAGCGCAGCACCAGACGGCCGGAAATTCCGTGCGCGTCACGGAATGGTACGCCGTGGCTGACAAGATAATCTGCAACGTCCGTAGCGTTCGTAAACCCGTTTTTCGCAGAAGCTTCCATTACGTCCTTGTTGAACTTCATGGTGTCAAGCATGCCCGTAAAAAGAGGCAGGCAGGCATTCACGGTATCAATCGCGTCAAAGGTGCCCTCTTTATCTTCCTGCATATCCTTATTATAAGCCAGAGGAATGCCCTTCATCGTCGTCAGAATCCCCATCAGGGATGCGTACACCCGGCCGGTCTTGCCGCGCACCAGCTCAGCAATGTCCGGATTCTTTTTCTGCGGCATGATGCTGCTGCCGGTGCTGTACGCGTCGTCAATCTCCACAAAACGGTATTCGTTGGAATTCCAGATAATAATTTCCTCCGAAAAACGGCTCAGATGCATCATGATGGTCGAAAGTGCACTCAGATACTCAATCACATAATCACGGTCAGACACTGAATCCATGCTGTTCATCGTCGGGCCGTCAAACCCCAGCAATTCGGCCGTATAATCGCGGTCCAGCGGATATGTCGTACCTGCCAGCGCACCCGCGCCGAGCGGACAGTAATTCATCCGTTTATATATATCAGCCAGCCGTGAGCGGTCGCGCTTAAACATTTCAAAATAAGCCCCGATGTGATGAGCCAGCGTCACCGGCTGCGCTTTCTGCAAATGGGTAAAGCCAGGCATGAACGTATCAGTATTCTCCTCCATGATACGATAAAGTACCTTTAAAAGCTCCTTTAAAAGCCGATCGGTCTCCTTCACCGCATCGCGGACATACATCCGCATATCCAGCGCCACCTGATCGTTGCGGCTGCGCCCGGTGTGCAGCTTTTTTCCGGCGTCGCCGACACGCTCTGTCAGATTCGCCTCCACGAAGCTGTGGATATCCTCATACTCTGGTGTAATCGCAAGTGTGCCATTCTCTACGTCTGTAAGGATTCCTTCCAGCCCTGTTATAATCTGATCGCGTTCTTTTTCCGTAAGAATTCCCTGCTTCGCGAGCATTTTCACATGCGCCAGACTTCCCTCAATGTCCTGCCGATATAAACGTTTATCAAATGAAATCGAAGCATTGAAATCGTATACCATCTGATCGGTCGCCTTCGTAAAACGCCCGCCCCATAACTGTGCCATCGTAAATCCTCCTGTATCTCGTTAGCCATCTATATCCAGATTCTGTATATATCTTCCAAAGTCTATCACAAGCTTTACTCTCATGCAAGAATAAAATCCGGGCAGCCGCTCTTCTAATTTTCCTCTATCTGGAACAAGGCATCTCCGGCCTGCACTTCTCCTTCCTTTAAAAGCTTTATCTTCTGATTCTCAGGCAGTTCTGCAAATAAAACCGGTGAGACCATAGAAGCAGCGTGCTCCTGCAGGTACTCCAGATCAAGCTTCAGAAGCGGCGATCCCTGTTTCACCTTATCTCGCGGAGAAACCAGCACCTCAAATCCCTGTCCCTTCAATTCGACCGTATCTATACCGATATGAATCAGGATACTGATTCCCGAGTCTGTGAGAAACCCGATTGCGTGCTTTGTGTCAAACACGAAATCAATCTCTCCGTCCTCCGGCGCCCGCACCAGTGGATCCGTCGGCGTCACAACTGCTCCCTCGCCCATCATTTTCTCCGCAAAAGCCGGATCCGGACATGTGGCGAGCGGCGCGGCAATGCCGGTCATGGGACTGTGAATCACAGCAATCCCAGAAGAACTCCCGTTATTCTTTTGTATATCTGAAGAACCTAGACCATTCTTCTCTTCTGTATTCTCTGACGCTGTCTCCAGATAGGTCTCCAGATTCGACTTGATCACCGTTACATTCGGCCCGTAAATGACCTGTACACCTTTTCCTTTGCGGATGACACCGGAAGCGCCAGTTGACCGCAGCAGGGCGTCGCTGACTTTTGACGAATCCGCCACCGTACAGCGCAGCCTCGTCGCACAGCAATCCACGTCTTCTATATTGCTCTTACCCCCAAGGCCCCGTGTAATCGCGGCGCTGACCGGATCGTTTTCATCCATCCTTTCATTGCCCGCGCGAACCGATGTCTCGCCGCCATTTCCTGTGCCAGTATTTGCTTTCTCACCAATTCTTCCGCCGGAGGCAGCGCCTTTGTCAACCGTACTTTTCGCATTTACATCCGCTCTTGTGTAAAGCTTCACATCCGTTTCGTCATCCTCACGCCCAGGCGTCTTAAAATCAAATTTTAGAATCAGAAAGCGAAACAGAAAATAATACAGGAAAAAGTAAATCACCCCGACCGGAATCACCAGCAGCCAATTCGTCCTGGCATTCCCCTGTAAAATGCCGAAGAGGAAAAAATCCAGGAACCCGCCGGAAAAGGTCAGGCCAATCGCAATATTCAGCATATGGGCGACCATATAACAGCTGCCGGCGAGCACCACCTGCACTGCAAACAGTGCCGGAGCTACAAACAGGAATGAAAATTCCAGCGGCTCTGTGATACCGGTCGCCATACAGGTGAGCGCCGCAGAAAGCAGAAGGCCGCCCGCCTGCTTCTTTTTCTCCGTTTTCGCACACTGGTACATGGCCAACGCCGCGCCCGGAAGGCCAAAAATCATAAAAATAAATTCCCCGGAAAAATACCGCGTTGCGTCCGCACTGAAATGCTCAATATTTGCGGAATCCGCCAGCTGCGCGAAGAAAATGTTCTGTCCGCCCTCAACAATCCGGCCGGCAACTTCCATCGTGCCGCCCAGCGCTGTCTGCCAAAACGGCATATAGAAGACATGGTGCAGCCCAAACGGAATCAGCGCCCGCTTTACCAGACCAAAAATCAGTGTCCCGATGTAGCCCGACCGTGTCACCAGGCCGCCAAGACTGTAAATACCTGTCTGCACAATCGGCCAGACAAAATACAGCAGAATACCGACGAGCATATAGATCACTGTCGAGATAATCGGTACAAACCTGGTTCCGCCGAAAAAAGACAGCGCATTCGGCAGTTGAATCCGGTAAAACCGGTTGTGCAGCGCAGCCACACCAAGCCCGACGATAATTCCGCCAAAGACGCCCATCTGCAGCGTATAGATACCGCAGGACGCTGTGATAGTTCCCTCCAGCACCGATTCCGCGATTTCGCCGTCCACAAGCTCCCCGTTAATCTCCAGCATTGCCCGGATCGCCGAATTCATGACAAAATAAGCAATCACCGCCGAAAGTGCGGCCACATCCTTTTCCTTCTTTCCCATGCCAATCGCAACACCGATCGCAAACAAAAGCGGCAGATTATCAAACACTACGCTTCCGACGTCATTCATCATGACCAGCAGCGCGTTCAATACCGTCCCTTCCACAAGAATCCGCGTCAGCCGATAGGTCTCCAGGGTCGTCTCGTTTGTAAACGAGCTTCCAATTCCCATCAGAAGACCTGCCACCGGAAGAATCGCGATCGGAAGCATAAAGCTGCGCCCCACGCGCTGCAAAACGCCAAATACTCTGTCTTTCATCCTGAAACCCACTCTTTCCAAAAAATTCATAAGAGAGGTTTATGTGCATAGTAAAACACAGGTACCCATAAACCATCTGTTATGTATACCTGTGTCCGAATATATATTTTTCGCAGTTTTTTCGTTCATATACCTGCTCTTTCATTTTTCTGTTACGATTCACGACGAGCCTGACACCTGCTGTCAGGCTATGCCAGAACACGTTTCGTATGTGTGACATTTTTCTTTCGCTGCCTGTGCCAACTCCCGCTCTTTCTTCGAGAACACGCATCCGCAGTAATCCTGCCGATACAGCCCATATTCCGCAGAGAGCTCCACCGACCGCTTATAACCATTGCGCTTCTTAAAATCACAAGGCAGCCACCGCACCTGATACTCACGGGCAAGCGCTTCCCCGATCTCGTTGAGCTTCGGCGCGTTTTTAAGCGGGCTGATAGTCAGCGTCGTTGTGACATAATCAAAGCCATCTGCCGCTGCCATCCGCACTGTTTCGCCAAGCCGCAGCCGAAAACACGCAAAGCACCGCTCGCCGCCCTCCGGGATCTGCTCCAGTCCGCGCACCGCCTCATAAAACTCCCGGCTGTCAAAGCGCCCCTCGATCAGCCGCACCGGATTCGGCAGCACGCCGTTTGCACCCATCTCCTCAATCAGGCGGCGCTGTTCCCGGACACGCCGCGTGTACTCATCCTCCGGATATATATTCGGGTTATAATACAGTACCGTAATCTGAAAATACTGTGATAAATACTCCAGCACATAGCTGCTGCATGGTGCGCAGCAGCTGTGAAGCAGCAGGGTCGGAACCGCACAGCCATTTGCTGTGTTTTTGGCGATCTCCTGCTCCAGTTCTTTCTGATAATTGCGTTTTCCCTGCATGAAAAAGCTCCTATTCTAATACTTCTATAATGCATTGATGTTTTTTCTTATACTTCAGATTCTTACTATCTGAAATATAATTAATTCCCACCGCTAAAATTCTTTTGCACTTTTTTTGTCCCGAAATATCTTTAAACTTCAATGCGTAAGCATTATCCTTAATCTGTTGAATAGCCTCTTCTGCGCTGTGATCTACCTTCAGTTCTACTATAATACCATCCCGCGTCCAGTCTTTGGGACGGAAAAGAACATCTGCATACCCTTTTCCAGATTTCGCTTCACGCTCTACCTCATAGTAGTCCCTTGCTCCAAGATATGCCAGATTCACAATAGAAGCCAGCTCATTTTCATTGTTATAATTAAGAATCGGTACCTCCGTATTATGAACAAATTCCATAATATCTTCTACCGTCCGGGCATCACCGTCCAATGTTGCCTGCAAAATACGCTTTGATTCTCTCGCCAAAGAGTCCAGGTAATGCAAGGACGGTTCTTTCCTGACAGTATCATCAAATTCATCTCTTAGTTCCTTATTTGGAATACAGACGGTCTCCGTCTCTTCGTCATAGGTAAGGAAACCATAAACAACCATTGAGGATAGGACTTCATCTTTCGTATTCCATTTTTGTGCGGTAGCTGCATTTGACTTCATAGCAACTGGAATAGATTCACCTTGCACCAGCTGTATAACTGCTTCTTTCACACCATCCACATTATCAACAATATACTCCGATATTTCTGCATAAGGACCTGAGGATGTCCAGTAATCTGCTACCTGATTATTTGATAATGCATATACAACGGAACGTGGATTATAGAGCCGTTCTCCGGCCGCGCTCTTGTAGCCGTCGTACCAGACTTTCAGTTCTTCCAGCGTAACCTCTGGTTTTTTTTCTTTTTTCAGGTACTTTTGATATAAAGCCTCAACCTCCAGTTCCGTGAACCCAAAATACTCTCCGTACTTTTTCTTGGTCGCCATATCGTATTCTTTGAAATTATTTATGGTAGAGCCACTGGAATACTTGGCAATTGGCAATACCCCCGTCATATAGGTAAATAGAATATATGGTTGATCTTTCAATAAATTTGCTAAAAACTCTATAAAAGCCTTACGATTCTCGTCCGTAATAAAGTCCTTATGAAAAATACAATCCCATTCATCAATCACAAATATAAACTGTTCCTGATACGTTTCAAAAACATCTGAAAAAATATCCCACAGAGCATCCTCTTCCTGGCACAAAACATCCGGATAAGCTTTCAGAAGTTCTTTTTTCATTCGTGTTGTAATACGTGAAAGATACTGATCATAGCTTTTGCAGTTTTCCGGCATTTTACTAAAATTGATATATATCAGATTATTCTGATTCAGATATTTATGATAATCTGTATTTTGAGCAATTGCAAGAGAATCAAATATTGCGCTGGCATCACAGCCTCTTCCAAAAAAGGCTGCAACCATGTTAGCAACCACCGTTTTCCCAAATCTGCGCGGTCTTATAAGACAAATATTACTCTCTTCCGTCCCCAAAGCAGAAAACAGTTCTCCAATAAGAGCTGATTTATCTACAAAATAAGGAGATTCTACTGTTTTTTTATATGCGGCAGCCGGACTCTGGCTGTTTAAATAATATCCCATAATGCCTTCCTCACTGCAAAAAAACGATCATTGTGCTGTCGAAAATTCGTAGCAATTCAAAACAGCAGGCCGCAGGTCTACGCTTCGCTCATATTCTGTTATATGTCCGTCGCGACTATTATTGTATCACACACAGAAGATGATTTCTACCATAAAAAAGTGTGCTTCTCACACGCTCGCGAACTGGTTAATCTTCAACAAGCACACTTTTTTGCCGCGCTTTGCAGGATTCCCGCGCTGCCGCGCATCTGTGCAAACAGACAGTTTCTCTGCGCGGCATTGCGCATCCCCGAAGGGTTTCACTCGCTGTTTAGCTCCACCGCCGGAATCCTTCTGTTTCGATACCGAATGGCTGCAGCATTTTCCCGACGATGTGGCGCTCCATATCGCCAACGCTCAGCGCTTGTTCCTCTTTGTCCTTCATATAATACGTCACGACCGGCGGCATGATATAGACATTGTGCAGCCTGGACAGGGTCAGCATATTTTCCAGATGAATCGGGCTTAAGGGCGACTCGCGCACGGCGAGCACCAGTTTTCTCTGCTCTTTGATGGTCACATCCGCGGCGCGCAGCAATAGATTCTCACTGAACCCATGTGCGATACCGCTGACCGTTTTCATGGAACAGGGCAGGACAATCATGCCCTCTGTCTGGAAGGTGCCGCTTGCGATCGCCGCGCCGATATTCTGATTCTCGTAGCAGACATCGGCCAGCGCGCGGATCTGTTCAGGGGCATATCCGCTCTCCTGCTTTGCCGTGAGCTCCGCACCATAGGTGTATACCAGATGCGTTTCCACATCCGGCATCTTTTTTAATTCATTTAACAGGCAGACTGCCAATGGAAATCCACTGGCGCCGCTGATTCCTACCACAATCCGTTTCATACAGATTATCCTCCGGTTTTTTCAATCAGAAAAGGGAAAGTTCGCTCCCCATCCGCAACTGCAGATTTCCGTTTCTGCCCCGTTTTCCCTTACAGTCTCGCGTCCGGCAGTCCGCAGAAAGCGTCTACCGGTGAAACACCCCTGAATGCGCTCTTTCCAAGCAGTTTGCTGATAACTGCCTCAATCATCGGGCGGTGGCAGCTGTAGGCGTTGATGTAGGTCTTTACACGCGGCACATCCTGCAAATGATACGGGTTAGCGAAGGAGACGAAAATATACGGTTCCTCTTCCACATGACGCGGCACATCCAGCGCATGCTTTTTTGCCCAGAACAGGCGCACGGCGGTCTGGTTGGAAGCGTGCTCACAATTTGCCAGGTAAAGGGTCAGTCGGTTTTTCGGTAGATCCTTTGTGCCATGCAGTTCTTCTTTTTCAATATCAAAGCGCTCTGTCTGGAATCCCGCCTCCTGCAGCAGTTCTTCCGCAATCGCGGTCATACTGCTCTCGATGGGATACCGTGCGTCATCCGGTGTGGTCTCGCAGCCTTCCGTAATCGCGTCCTTTCCAAGCGTCACCAGACGGATCAGCGGGTATTTTTCCGGTGTCAGCGGAAGCACGTCCTGGTTATTCTTTACCAGGGTCACGCATTTGTCCGCGCACTCTGCCTGCCACTGCTTTGCCTGGGACAGTTGCCCGCCAGTCAGCGCATTGCCCGCCACCGCGGCAGCCTCACGCGAAGCGCCTTCCTTTTGGCTAACGCATTCTGCTGCTGAATTCATGTGCGGGGGCGCTGTTACCTTCATTTTCAACGCAAGGATGCGGGTCACTGCCTCATTCAGGCGATCTTCTGTCAGGAAACCGCTCTCCAGTGCGTCCAGCATATACTGGTAATCCTCATAGAAGCCCGTCGTAAACACAAGCATATCACAGCCCGCCATAATCGCAGTCGGAATCGCCTCCCTGCGCGGCATAGCCTGTGTAAACCCGCTCATAATCGTGGCATCTGTTGTGATGACGCCGTTAAAGCCAAATTTTTCGCGGAGAACGCCGGTCAGCAGTTCTTTGCTCAAAGAACCTGGCAGGCATTCCTCAAACCGCAGTTCAGGATTGATATCCATTTCCACATTCGGCTGCACAATATGCCCCACCATGACGCTCATCAGGCCATCCTCGATCAGCTGCTGGTAAATCGCGCCATAGCTTTCATACCAGTCTTTCGCAGAAAGGCTGTTGTAGGTCGGATGCAGATGCTGATCACGGAAGTCCACGCCATCCCCCGGATAATGCTTCGCGCAGGCCGCCATGCCCTGCTCCTGCAGGGTGCGGACATACTGCGAGCAGAAACTCTTTACCCGCTCAAAATCCGAGCCACAAGTACGCACGTTGGTAATCGGATTCCGATAATTTAAATCCAGGTCGCAGACCGGTGAAAAAGTCCAGTTCAGCCCGACCGACTGTCCTTCCAGCGCACATACCTTCGCAAATTTCTCCATCACATCCAGATCGTCCGTCGCCGCCACAGCCATCGGCCAGCCAAAATAGGTGCCGTCGCTCAATCCGCCGGTGCCGCCCTCTTCCAGGTTCGCCGCTTTCAAAAGAGGAACACGCGCCGCCTCATCCAGAGGCTCATACCAGGCACGGATCTCCTTTGCCGGTGCCGGACGGAAAAGAATCCCGCCAATGTTGTAATCCTTCACCAGGGCTTTCAGCTCATCTGCTCCAAAGTCCTGCCCCATCACGCAGAACAGTTGACCGATTTTCTGCTCTGAAGTCAGAGCAGCCAGAGTATCTTCCACCCATCTGAACTGCTCATCCGATAAATAAAATGGTTTTTCCCGTAAGTTCATATGTTCCAACCTTCCCTTTTTCTTTTATTGTACTACATTTTCCACCCTCTGTTCTATTCTTTTTTCGCACAGTTCTATGCTGATTATGAATTGATGCCAGATTTTTGCCAGATTTAGTTAAATTAAAGTGAAGTTTTTCTTGCAATCGGTGCAGTTTTCGTTTATGATAGATGGCAACGGAGATATAGCTCAGCTGGGAGAGCATCTGCTTGACGTGTAGAGGGTCACAGGTTCGAGTCCTGCTGTCTCCACAAAGAGCCCGGGCAAAAGCCCGGGCTCTTTTCATATCGCCATCCATCTTCCTTTTTAAAACAGCTCCGGCACCCACTTTTTCGGATCCACATCCATGAATTTCGCGCGCTCGAAGCGATCCTTCTGGTCGTATGGTACGGTGCAGTCGAAGATCGCCTTGCACGCTACGCCGGTCGCACGGATATCCGGATGATACTTCGGATTATTCGACGGATCCAGCGGGTGGCACTGTACGCCTGGAATCATGATGATATCCTTGTCCGCCTGGAAGCGGGTCGTCATTGCCCACATCACATCCTTGATGTCAAACGGATCGACGTCTTCATCCACAAGGAAGACATGCTTGAGCTCTGCGAACGCGGAGAACGCGAGCAGCGCAGCCTGGCGCTGACGTCCCTCGTCGGACGGCATGGATTTTTTAAACTGCATGATCGCGATGTATTTTCCGCCGCCGGAAGACGCACAGTAAACGTTCTGCAGCTTGCCCGGCATGGCTTTTTCTACCATTGTAAGAATGCTCGCCTCAGTCGGGATGCCAGCCATAGAGACATGCTCCTCGGACGGTCCGATGCAGGTCTGCATGATTGGATTTTTGCGGGTCGTCACGGCTTTCACCTTGATCACTGGCAGCGCCGGATTGGCCGGTCCGCAATAGTCTGGAAATTCCGGCATCGCCTTGCCCGTACCGGAATTGATATCCTCCTGGATGCGTCTGCCCGGAAGAACCTCGCCCTCGATGACATACTCCGCGTTCGCGATCGCGCGCTCGTTGATCGTCAGACATTTTACCAGTTCTACCGGCTGCTGACGGATCGCGCCCGCCGCCTGCAGCTCATCATAGCCCAGCGGCGTTGTCGGCGGCTCAAAGCATGAAGCAATCTCAATCGCCGGATCCACACCTATTGAAATCGAAATCGGAAGCGGCTCGCCCTTCGCCTCAGCCAGTTCAAAGAAATGTCCGATGTGGCGTGCCCCCGGCTGGAAGAAGATCGAAATCTCATCCTTGCTCTGCAGGCACATCCGATGAATCGTCACGTCAGACGTTCCGGTCTCCGGACTGGTTGCGTAGCACATGCCAAGCGTAATGTACGGGCCTGCGTCCTCTTCGGTATTCGTCGGAGCCGGTACCAGCTTTCTCACATCAAAATCCGGATCCGTCGCCAGATGAACGACTTCCTGGCACTTCGCCTGCTCCCGCGGAATTTCCACCGGCGGAATCGGATTTGTCACACTGTCTTTGAGCAAAAATCCCAGCCGCTTCGGATCACAGTCCAGCAGCGCGCCGACTCTCTTGCGACTTGCCAAAAGCCCAATCAGCACCTTCGCGTCCGGATGGCCTTTTACGTTATTAAAAATCATCGCAGGTCCTTCCTGCGTCGGGCGCTGTACAGTACCGCCGGCACCCACATGGCGGTAAACGCCGGAGAGCTCCGCCATCGGCTCCACTTCCACATCCGTCTCCACCAGCTGCCCCGGCATGGATTTTAAAAGCTCCAGCGCCGAACGAAGATCGGTTACTTTGTTTGCCATTTTTGTTTCCTCCTGTCCCTTTCCTATACTCGTTTCCACTCACTATCTGCAAATACTCTCAATCCAGTCGCACACTTCGCCCGGATAGTCCGCCTCGCAGTGCGGCTTATCCCACACAAGCGCGTAATCCACCGGTTTGCCGGCGTTTGTCAGCTCCAGCGCCAGCGTCATACCGATCATAAAGGATGTATCTGCGTCGCTCGCGCCGACACGCACGCGGTAATATTTCGCCTGATCGGATTTTTCCTCTGTTCCGATAAAATTCAGCGGATTGTTCAGATATTTCTGGCGTGCCAGCCCCGTATCTCCCGTCGCCAGCACATATGCCGGATAATAGGTTCCGTACTCCTCCGGAAACTGCGTCTTCAGGGATTCAATCTCTTTTGCGACATCCGTGCTGAAATGAACAGACGGCTGCTCCGGTTTTCCGTATACTTCATTTTCCCCGCTCTTGCAGGACAGGATATCAAAAGAGGTACACGGTTTCATCCTGCGGCGGTGGTTCAGCACATAGGTGTCCAGATCGGAAACCTTTGCCTGCGCCCCATCCCAGGAAAGCCAGCTGCTCTTATCTTTGCCCTGCAGCGTAATCATCTCCGGCTCAAACGGAGGCGGGGTTGGCACACCCTTTGGCGGGTGGGAAAGCATATCGCCGAGAGTAGGCGGTGCTGACGGCACATCGCCAGGCATCCCATCCATGGGAGACTTGCTCAGAGCCACGCCAGGACCGGCATGTCCCTGCAGAAGGGCGACATCATCCGGTTCTTCCTTCCCGTCATCTACATCTTTGCCACCAACTGGCACCATTGCTTCATAGGTATAATTTCCTTTTATATAGTCCTCCACCGAATACTGCTCCGGAAGCTCGCCCTTCTCCAGCTTCGTCAGAAACTTCGTCGCAGACTCGTCAATCCTCGCCATCAGATAGTCATACGCGCTTCCGCTTCTGCCATCGGCATTCAGGCTCAGTGCTTCCCCGGTTTCCGGATTTTTCAGTCCAAGGCTGTTGAAATACTGAATATAGCTGTCGCTGAGTCTGGCAGAAAGTGCTTCCTCAAATGGCGTCATCACACCAGCCGGACCAGCCGGGGACGGCTCGTTTTCTTTATCTGCCGAGAACATCCACTCATAAGCGAGATCTGCGTGCTCCAGATCAATGATCGGACAGTAAATCTGCGCCGCATAGACATCGTCACGCTCATCCATGAATGCGCCGGATTCTTCCAGATAGGAGTCATAATTCTGATTGTTTCCTGTTACTGCAAGCAGCGAAGACATCGCCCCGCCCGCGCTCCAGCCGACAGAAATGATCTTTTCCATATCACCCGGCAGTACAGCCGCGTTGTGGCGCAGGAAACGAATCACGGTCTTCAAATCCACCAAGTTCGACGGAATTTTGCCGCAGCGTTTTCCGTCCGCGTCCTTCGACTCACGCCCGCGGTTTCCGCAGGTCACATAGACAAAACCGCGCTCCAGGTACTGCGGCCCAAAGCAACGCGGACCGCCCAGCCACATATGCGGCATCTCCATATATCCCGCGGAATTGTTGTTCATAATCACCGGAGCCGTTGCGGCCGTAAAGCCGTTCATGCTGCCCTCCGGGTCAATCACGCCGCCCTCCTTCATATAAGGCGCCGGTACAAAAATACTAAGCCGCTGAAATTTCGGCGTCGTCGCTTTTGACGTATAAAGCACATCCTCTAGGCACCAGCACTGGTATTTCTCATCGAAGAGCCACTGGTCCTGGACCTCCGCTAATTCCATTGTCTTATTAATAATGGGAATCGGTTGCGACATTTGTTTTCCCTCCTTCATGATAACCGTAGTTTTACAGGTCTGCACCGCAGTAGCATAGATCTGTTTTTTTATCATACTACAATTTACCGAGTTTGTCCTATTCTATTTACGCGATATTTATGCAGATTGTGAATTATAAGTTACTGTTCACACCTGTAGTAATCGAAATAAGCTTCTTCTTCACTTTTGCTTCACGCAAAAAGATAGAAGAAGCACAAAGCAAAAAGAGATTTTCGTCATATCATCCCAAAATATATTTCAGGAATTATATTTCCATCGAATCCATCCTTAGCAGAAAATCAAATACATTCATGATCAAAATACCATTCTCATTATAAAACGGCTTCGGTGTATTTGATGTGATGACGATCTTCTTAAATGAATCATTTATTTTGGTAAACGGTCGGATTTCCTGTGTCATCTTTTCCTCCGTCTCAAGCGTATACGCCGATTGGATATAATACTTCTTTGAAGCTTGATGTCGTACCTCTTTGCTTCCTCAATCTTAATTTCAGTAACCATACGGCCTTCTAAAAGATATTTTGGTATAATGTTACAAAATTTTCTTTTAGTATACCGTATGAGTTTTTTAATTCAATTACCTGTTATGCAGAAATTTCAATTCCCCTCTCCCTTAAAATATGCTATACTGACCGCGCCGAACAAGGAGGAATACGATTATGGGATACCATTTAGCCATTTTTGATCTGGATGGAACGATTCTGGATACTCTGGACGATCTGAAGACCAGCCTGAATTTCGCGCTGCGCCAGTCTTCCCTGCCGGAGCGCTCCAGAGAGGAAGTGCGCCATTTTGTCGGGAATGGGATACGAAAACTGATAGAGAGAAGCGTACAGCCGAATACTTCCCCGGAGCAGACCGACCAGGTGTTTGAAGACTTCAGCAGGCATTATAAGCTTCACTGTGCCGATCAGACCAGAGCTTATAGGGGGATTCCTGAAATGCTGGCTGCACTGAAAAACACAGGTCTAAAAACGGCTGTTATTTCCAACAAAGCAGATTATGCGGTTCAGGATTTATGTAGACACTATTTTGCCGGACAATTCGACTGGGTAACGGGCGAAAAACCGGGCATCCGCAAAAAGCCAATGCCCGATTCCGTTTATATGGTTTTAGAGCAGCTGAAAACAGACCGGAAGGACGCCATTTACATCGGTGACTCTGAGGTCGATATCCAGACTGCAGGAAACGTCGGTATCGACAGCATTCTTGTAAGCTGGGGATTCCGCGAAAAGGATTTTCTGTATCAGTGCGGCGCAGAACGTGTGATTGATGATCCGCAGGAGCTCTTTTCTATCATTTTTCCGGCCTCAACCTCCGAATGCCCAAAATCACGATGACAAGCAGCACGAATGTCACGGGTGTTGCCGCCAGCGCCGCGCCCGTTCCAGCCATTGCGCCCAGAATACCAGCCAGAAGGAATCCCACCGCGCTGACACCAGCCGCAGCCAAAGCATATGGCAGCTGCGTGACAACATGGCTTAGGTGGTCGCAGCCGGCTCCCGCGGACGACATGATGGTCGTATCTGAGATTGGCGAGCAATGATCTCCGCACACAGATCCGGACAGGCAGGCTGCCATGGATATCATGAGCATCGTTTCATTGTTTTCAAACACCGCGCAGATGATAGGGATCAGAATCGTAAAGGTTCCCCAGCTTGTACCTGACGCAAAGGAGAGTCCGACCGAAATCAGGAAGATAATAAATGGAAGAAACATCTGGAACCCACCCGCGGAGGCCTCCACCAGATCATGGATATAGGTTCCGATTCCCAGAAGCTGCGTGATTCCGGAAAGATTCCATGCCAGGATCAGAATAATCATGGGACCGCACATGGTCTTCAGGCCATTCGGAATGCATTCCATAAAGCTGCGAAAGTCCATCACGCCACGCATCATATACAGCGCAAAAGTAAACAGAAGTGCTACAAAAGCTCCCGTTACCAGAGCTTTTACCGCATCGCAGTCTGCAAAGGCCTCCATCAGGCCTGCCCCTTCAAAGAACCCGCCGGTATCAAGCATTCCCCAGATGCTGCATCCGATCAGAACCAGAAGCGGGAGTACGGTATTGCTTACTTTACCGTTACCGTCGCTTTTCTGTGCAGCTTCTTCATTTCCGGTTGGAACCGTAAACAGGTCTCCTTCCCCGGCATTCTTCTCGTACTTTGCCATCGGGCCATAATCCAGTCGGAAGATGACAACCAGAAAAAGCATAAGCAGAGTAACCAGTGGATACAGATTCAAAGGAATCAGACGGATGAACATCTGAAAGCCATTGATTCCCATATCCTCCGGCACAGAAGTCGTGACAGCCGCCGCCCAGCTCGAGATGGGCGCAATGATGCAGATGGGAGCCGCCGTGGAATCAATTATATACGCCAACTTTGCCCGGGAAATCTTTTCCCTGTCAGTCACTGGACGCATGACCGAGCCTACCGTCATGCAGTTGAAGCCATCGTCTACAAAAATCAACAGGCCAAGCAGAATCGTCGCCAGCTGCGCCCCCGTCCTTGTCTTCACGCGCTTACTTGCCCACTTTCCAAAGGCTTCCGCGCTGCCAGACTGGTTCAATATGTAGACAAGCATAAAAAGCATCCCACAGAAAATCAGAATGCCGGAATGTCCTGTCGTCGCCACATTCGGCACCAGGCCGCCAGTCTCATCATACAGCATCGTCTGCAAGGCGATTCTCAGATTTCCGTTCGCGTAAAGCAGCGCGCCCACAATAATTCCCGCGAGAAGTGAGCTGTACACCTCTTTCGTGATCAGAGCCAGCACAATTGCCAGAACCGGCGGCACAACCGAGAGAATCGTAGCGTATGCCACGGAAGCACCATCCGTGTTCCCTGACCGCTCGGATTGAATAGTGACATAAACCAAAAGCAATCCAGCTATAAGCACTATTACCGCAATGATATGTTTCCGTGAAGCTTTCGTGGATTCCGTCATTTTTAGCCTCTCCCCCTCTTTCCTGTTTCACCATTCATATATGGCTTCTGTTCTTTGTTTTCTGTGGTCCAATTCTCTGTTTTTTCAAAATATGTCATAAAGGGGACCGACTGGCCGGTGGATTCCTTATGACACAGGCCGCGCCATTGCCGAAAGCAATTATGCACGGCGCGGCTCTCCAGAGTATACCACGTCCGGCAAAAACTTGCTACCCGCAAATTCGCATGATTTCCGGTGACTTTATCCCTTCCGAAGCATATTTTATAGTAAACGGCGTAAGTCGTTTTACAGGCGGATGGACGCTCCGCCCGACTATTGTGAATCAGGAGGTGTATCGGTGAAGCCGTTGCTTGAACTAAACCACGTAAGCTATGCCTATCACAGCGAAAACGGCGAGACAGCCGCCCTGTCCGATCTCTCGTTTCAGGTATTTCCCGGTGAATTTATCGCCGTCATAGGACCAAGCGGCTGTGGAAAATCCACGCTGTTATCTTTAATTGCCAGTCTGCTCCTTCCGGAGAGCGGAACGATTTCATATGCACAGGAACACAAAAGGAACACTTCCAGATATAACCGGGTGCGCTTCGCGACAACGGGCAGAAGGCGAAAACGTGGTCTTCTGCCTACTCAGGCTGACAGAAGCAGCATCGGATATATGCTGCAAAAGGACCATCTCTTTGAATGGAGGACGATTTACCGGAATATTCTGCTTGGGCTGGAGATTCAAAACCGGTTGGATGAAAACGCGCTTGCACGCGTAGATAAAATGCTGAAAGACTATGGTCTGGAACCCTTCCGAGACGCCAGACCCAGTGAGCTTTCCGGGGGAATGCGACAGCGGGCGGCACTGATCCGCACACTTGCGCCAAACCCGGAACTGCTTCTTCTGGATGAGCCCTTTTCTGCACTTGACTATCAGACACGACTTGCCGTCTGTGATGATGTCGCCGCGATTTTGCGCACAGAAAAGAAAACGGCGCTCCTTGTCACACACGATCTGTCGGAGGCAATCAGCATGGCCGACCGCATTCTTGTCCTGACAAAACGTCCTGCCCGGATCCGGACGATCCTGACCATCCGGTTTGCACGGGAAAATCCGGATAAAACTCTGTCCGGGATGCCCCCGTTTGAGCAAAAGGCTTCAGATAAGAGTCCATCACGGCTGACCCCGTTTGAGCGGCGCGGCGAACCGGAGTTTCAGGAATACTTCAATTATCTCTGGAAGGAGCTGAACGCAGATGAACAGACAACACAATAAGAAAGAAAGAAACGAGCCCCTGACTCTCTCCCAGCAGGATTACCTGAAAGGATTAAAGCGACAGCAAAACCGGATCCTAACGATCCGGATTTTGATTTTTGTCTTCTTCCTGCTGCTGTGGGAGATGGCTGTCCGAGCCAGATGGATCGACGGATTTATTTTCAGCAGCCCGTCACGGGTGGCTGAAACCTTTCAAACTATGCGGAAGGACGGAACGATTCTCCGACACACAGGGATTACACTGGCTGAAACGCTGATCAGCTTTTTTCTGGTCGTCGTACTTGGCATCGGCTGCGCAATTCTGCTCTGGTACAGCAGCACGCTGTCCGAGATCCTCGAACCATATTTTGTCATCCTGAACAGTCTGCCAAAATCCGCTCTGGCACCGCTGCTGATTGTCTGGCTCGGGGCGAACCTCAAATCCATCGTCGTCTCCGGCGTTTCGGTAGCGATCTTTGGGACGATTCTGAATCTGTATACCGGATTCCGGGAAATGGATCCGGATAAAATCAAACTGATCTACACACTTCAGGGCACGAAAAAAGATGTCCTATTTAAAGTCATCCTTCCCGGCACACTCCCGCTGCTGATCAGCGTCATGAAGGTCAACATCGGACTCTGCCTTGTCGGCGTCGTCATCGGTGAATTCATCGGAGCAAGGGAAGGCCTCGGCTACCTGATCATTTACGGAAGCCAAGTCTTCAAGCTGGACTGGGTGATTCTGTCGATTGTGATTTTATGCGTGATCGCAGTTCTGCTTTACGCGATTCTGAATTTGCTCGAAAAGAAATGCACCCGGCAGGGACTTCCCCGATAAATTATCCTGCGGCGTCCTTCGTGGCATTACTGAGCGAATTTGCTCCGTAGAAAATGGCAGGGTGAATGAGTTCCTGCCACAGGAAGTGTGCATCGATCTTCCAGATCAATCAAGATCGCTTCGAACACTCAAAACCGGTCTTCGCCGCAAGTGCAAAGACCGGTTTTGATTCATTATTATGCGTAAAGCTGTCCGGCTACTACCGTAAACACCGCACCTTCATACTCAATCGTACCGTTACAGTCCGTATCAAGCATACCATCTGTCACAACGAAAAATTCACCGTCATACATCACCACCTGTGATACATTCTGCACCATACCGGCTCCAATGAAATACCACAGATCATCTCCGCCAATGGTCGAAGAGTTCAGCCACAGCCCGTTATAGGTGAGCAGGAGCTGGCCTTCCACGGCCAGGAACATCTCTCCATCATACGGAATCAGGCCATTTTTCGAGGTATCCAGAATGCCTTCTGTGATGTAGAACCATGCTCCATCGTAAAGAGCAAGCCCTGTATGCGACAGCTGTACCTGGCCGAGAGCCACAAAATACCATACATCATCATACAGGCAGAGCCCATTCGCGGAAGTGTCTACCAAACCGTTCTTTATGAAAAACAGTCCATTGTCAAATGGAACTACTCCGCTGTAGTCTTCCGCAAAGATTCCATTCTGATAATAACGGAATACACCATCCTCATCAAGGGTCAGGCCTTCTTTCTCGACGGTCTCACTGCTGCCGCTATCCCCACTGCTGCTGTCACCGCTGCTGGTTACCGCGCTCACCGGCGTCTCCGGCGTCCCATCGTCATCTGCGTCAATCATGTAGGTTGACTGACCGGTCACGATCAGAGCGGCCACGCCGCTGTTGCTGTACTCCGTAATCGTCGCGATTGCGCCGGTGCTGTAGTTGCTGTACTGGATTACATCGCATACAAAACCATCATCGCCTGATTCACTGACTAAGAGCTGGTATACGCCCGCATTCAGGAAGCAGCAAAGTGTACCAAGAAGGGTATCGCTGCTGCTGGCGTCACCAAGGAAGTAGAAGCAGTCTTCATAGCCATCTGCGATCCAGACGCCATTGTCCGCCGTTACGACCAGCAGCGGAGAGCCGCTTGCGTCCATAAGGGTATAAGCAGTCGCGCCTTCCAGGCGGATTTTCACCAGAGAAGACAGGTCGCTACCCGCAGAAGAAGCGGAAGTCTCGGACCAGGTTCCGTCAATGGCTGCCTCGATCAGACTGTATGTCGTCTCGCTTGTAACCAGCGCGGAATGTTCCGCTGCCACATACTTGATGCTGTTGCTGTTTGTCCCGGTAGTGGTGCGTCCTCCAAGCGTCGCGCTGTACACCGGCACCGTACCGTCGCCTAGCGTCGTCACAGAGATATCTTCCAGCGTCGTTGTCCCGTCAGTCGTGCTTACGCCGATGCTGGAAACTGTCTTTTCTCCGGTGCCTACAATCACATAAGAATCAACCATATCTACCGGATTCGCGGCTGTAATCGCGGTCATCTCTGCCGCCGCCACCTGATAATATGTGCTTGAATAACGGGAAGTGATGAATGCCAGCACTTCACTGTCTGAGTAAGCCGTAGTGGACTCCGTGACTCCCGTCGCCTGCCCATTCGGCACCAGCGAGGAGTAATCCGTGTAATTGTAAATCACAGAATTTGCCGCCAGATACTCTGTGGTCGGCAGAAGCTCGTACACGGTCATCAGGCTCTGTGCCAGAGACTTAAAGAGAGACTTTGTGAGAATACCAGTCGTCCCCTCCAGGAAAGCGCCAGTCTCCATCACATACAGCGCCTGCGTAGCACCCTGATAGGGAGTACCGATCGTAATCAGCTTTTCCACATTCGCACCGCCTGTTGTCCCGATATAGGCGCTGGCGACCAGCCCGCCCATGCTGTGGCAAACCAGTATCACGTCGGTATATCCCTGCGCCGTAATGTACTGAGCCAGGGCAGTCGCTCCGTCCGCAATGGTGGTACGCCAGTCGTAAGAGAAGAACTGCACTTCATATTCTCCACCATTTGCCGTATCATACTTCTCATAAAGCTCATGCACAAGCGCTGTGTACGTGCCGTTTGCGCCAATGCTCTCGTCCGTCGCGCTGACTGTCTTCGCGGTCACATTTGTTGTATCCGCAAGGAGCTGTGCATAGGTAGAAAGGTATGCGCTGTTCGAAAGGACACTCGCCGTAATGCTCGGCGACCACACCGTCGTCCCATCCGCAGTAACCAGTTCACTGCCCGCAATCCCCGGCACGACAATAATGGCTTTCTTTCCCGTCTCTGCCGTATCGACAACCGTCAGTTCCGTGGAGACAGCCGCACTCTCCGCTCCCGGATAGGCAACAAAGGTAACTGTACTCGTCCCTGCCAGAGCCAGTGTGGCTGCAACCGTGACAACATAAGACTGCTTCGTCTCATCCACAGTAGAGGTAACCGGTCCCTGCGTGGTAGACGCGATAAATGTGACCGCACCCTCCGTATCACAGGACCAGCAGGAGGTGTCAAAAGTCAGGCTGGTGTCTGCGTCCACCGTTACCGTCACTGTGAAAGCGACCATATCACCGACCTTCAGCTCCTCATAATCTGTTGTATAGTCACCTGCCGTTATATCAACCAGCGCCGTAGAAATCGCACTGACGTACATGCTTGCCGCAGTCTCTGCATCGACAGCCGCCACCTGATCGGAATCACTGTCAGAAGAGTCCGCAACTGTAATCTCCTCGATCACAATTCCCGGTTCATCCGCAGCATCCCCCGACGGCTCCTGCGTTTCCTCCTCCGTCTGATCTACAGCGACTTCTGCCTCATCCGCTGCGTCTGATACAATCAGATCAACAACCTCTTCCTCCGACGCAGCCAGTACCTCTTCTGCCAACACAGCCTCATCCGCTGCGTCACTCGCAAACGCAGTCGTTGACAAAGAAGCACAGAGCATCACTGCCGTCATCAAAAGTGACACTTTTTTCCTCATATTCATTTCCTCCATTTTTTCTGTCTTTCATAACTCGGAACCGTTACGGCAATCTTTATAATATATGGAATTCGGAAAAAAGCAATAGGTTTCAGTTAAACGGTCGTTTTTTCAGTTAAACGGTTACTATTCACAGTCCAAAGTGGTTTAAATTACTCCATCCCAAATAGGCCGGT